>CAYSKP010000230.1:0-3536 GCA_964431645.1 uncultured Pirellulales bacterium | reverse complement strand
TACGGGAGATATCAGCTAAATCCGATGAAATAAAAATGAAGCCATGCGACTGCTGCGGGACAGAAGTCGCTCTAAACGAATTAACAAAAATTGATTCAGGCCACATGTTTTGCGCTGATTGCATTAGCGCATTAAGAAGATAATCTACAAACCATCTCCGGGCAAATCTTAGGCAAAAAACGTTAGAACATTAAGGATTTCACCAATAGCAGACTGCATAAAATTCTGAGAATAAATAATGACGACCATGGATTACGGCCGTGAAAGGAGTTTTTATGGATTTGACACAAATCAATTTAACTGAGCAAGTTGAAGATGCGATTCAGATAAAACGCGAGATTGATGCTCCTCGTGATGTTGTTTTTAAATGCTGGACAGAACCTGAAAGGATAATTAAATGGTTTAGCCCAAGGGGCTTTACTACACCTTATTGCACAATCGACCTAAGAAATGGGGGAATTTTCCGTATTTGCATGCGCTCAGCTGACGGTAAAAACTATTGGTCAAAGGGAATTTTTCGCGAAATTTTAACGCCTCACCGGATAATCCGCACTGATGTTTTTTCAGATGAGCAGGGACATACTGTATCACCGGAAAAATATGGCATTATTAATTGGCCTCAGGAAACAATTATAACGGTAAATTTTGTTGAACGAGCCGAACGCACGGAGGTTACGGTAAATCACACCCCCATCAGAGCAGGCAAAGAACGCGATATGTGCGAGCAAGGCTGGAATGAATGTCTTGATAAACTTTCTGATTATTTGACTCAGAATTAGAAATTAAATTGAAGCCCCTTTTGCGTAATGCATCTGTGGGTTGAAACTCTAATTATTTATCATAGGAGCAGATAATGAAGTTAATGACTAAAACAAAAATGAAGGCAATTGCTATCGAGCATTTCGGCGGAATTGAGACGCTGGCGGTTCAAGATGTCCTAATACCAGATGTCGGACCGGAAGATATTCTAATAAATGTAAAATCAGCGGGAGTGGGCGTATGGGACCCATTCGAACGTGAGGGCGGCTTTTCCAAGGTGTTCGGATTTGAGCCGGAGTTTCCATATATACTCGGGACAGATGGAGCGGGAGAAGTTGTCGGCACAGGCAATTTAGTAAAAAAATTCAAGGAAGGCGACCGGGTTTACGGTTTCAGCCTAATGAATCCCAAAGGGGGATTCTACGCTGAATATACGGCTATCAATGCAGAAAACGCCGCCTTTATTCCAGAGAATCTGTCAACTGAGCAGGCCGGCGTAATGCCTGTTGATGCAATAACTGCATTGCAGGGACTCGAAATCCTGGCCATCAAGCCCGAAGAATCTCTAATGATTTTTGGCGCAAGCGGCGGTATAGGACATTTGGCTGTGCAGCTTGCCAAACGAATGGGCGCACGAGTGCTGGCGATAGCTTCGGGTGACGACGGTATTGAGCTGATGAATAAGATTGGAGCTGATGCCGCAATAGACGGCCGCAAGGATGATATTAAGAAAGCCGCACACGATTTCGCACCGAATGGGATTGATACTGCTTTATTAACATCAGGCGGCGATGAAGCTGATAAGGCTTTGAATATTCTGCATGACGGCGGGCGTGTCGCTTACCCCAACGGTGTTGAATTGGAACCTAAGGACCGGCCGAATCTAAGAATCGATAGTTTCGACGGTTTGCCCAGTCAGCAGCTTTTTGAGAAACTTAATCGCCTGATTGAATCAGGCCCGTTTATTGTGCATATATCCCGAAAGTTCCCGCTCGAAAAGGCAGCAGAAGCGCATCGCGCAATTTTGGAACATCACATCGGCAAATTCGCCTTGATACCGTGAACTAAGCGGAATAAGTGAATTTTAAATTTGATGCACATCTATCCCTCAGAAAAGGGCATTGGTATCCTTCTAAAAAAAATCATTTGACGCTGATTAAATCCATCACTATACTTATGCGTTTAATTAACAGGACCAGCATAAAGTTCGGAGAATAAGATGGATAAGAACAAAATCATCGCAGAAGGTATAACATTCGATGATGTCCTGCTGATACCCGCCAAAAGTGATGTAGTGCCAAGCCAGGCTGATACCAGAACCAGACTGACCAATAATATCACTATCAATATCCCGCTTGTCTCAGCAGCAATGGATACAGTGACTGAAGCCTCTTTAGCAATAGCATTGGCACAGGAAGGCGGCATCGGCATGATCCACAAGAATCTCCAAATCGCTGACCAGAAACGAGAGGTTGTGAAGGTCAAGCGTTCGGAGAATGGCGTGATACTGGACCCGATAACTTTGTCGCCTGATGAGCCGGTTCGAAAAGCACAGCAGCTTATGCAAGAGCAGAATGTCTCCGGGATACCTATTGTCGAGGGCAGGAAATTACGCGGGATACTGACTCGAAGAGACCTTAAATTTCTCAAGGACTATGATGCCAAAATAAGCTTGGTAATGGTCAAAAATAATCTTGTTACAGGGCCATCGAATACGACTTTGGAACAAGCCAAAGAAATCCTGCAGGAACATAAAATAGAAAAGCTGCTGCTGGTCAATGAAAGCGGAGATTTGACCGGCTTAATAACAATGAGGGACATCGACAGGGTTGAAAGGTATCCGCTGGCCGCAAGAGACCAGAGAGGCCGTTTAAGAGTCGGTGCAGCGGTGGGAGTTCATGATTATGAACGAGTTGAGGCATTAATCGCGGCCGAGGTCGATGTGATTGTCGTCGATACCGCTCACGGGCATTCGCAAAATGTAATAGACACTGTAAAGTCAATCAAGAGCAATTACCAGATAGATGTTATAGCCGGTAATGTCGCGACGGCTGAAGGGGCTAAAGACCTAATCGATGCAGGTGTTAACGCTGTGAAAGTCGGAATAGGCCCGGGGGCAATCTGCACTACGAGAGTAATTTCCGGGGCAGGAATGCCGCAAATATCTGCGATACTCAACTGTGTTTCAGCATCAGGCAAACAGGATATTCCCGTAATCGCCGATGGCGGAATCAGGCATTCAGGGGACATAACAAAGGCGATTGCCGCCGGGGCATCGAGCGTAATGCTTGGCTCACTTTTCGCAGGTTTAAAGGAAAGCCCGGGGCAATTAGTGATATACAAAGGAAGACAATTCAAGGAATACAGGGGTATGGGCTCTCTGGGAGCGATGGTCAAAGGGTCTGCCGACCGATACGGACAGAAAAGCATATCGAGCAGAGAGAAGCTTGTCCCTGAAGGAGTTGAGGGACGTGTCCCCTATCGCGGGGCATTAAGCGACTTTGTTTACCAGCTTGTCGGGGGGATGAGGGCAGGAATGGGATACTGCGGAACAAAAAATATAGAAGAGCTGAGGACGAAATCGAGGTTTGTCCGGGTAACTTCGGCATCTGTGAGCGAATCACATCCGCATGATATTAAAATCACAAAAGAAGCGCCGAATTATTCTACAGTTGAACCGCTGGAGGACTAAACATTGATAATTGATGAATGATGATTGATTATTGAATTGACAAAGGCAATCTTTAAAATAATCAGTAATCAATTATCAATAATCA
>CAYSKP010000229.1:0-2889 GCA_964431645.1 uncultured Pirellulales bacterium | reverse complement strand
GGGTTCAGGGACTATATTTTTTGCCGGCTGCAATCTGGGCTGCGTGTTTTGCCAGAATTACGATATTAGCCATTTACGTCACGGCCAGCCGATTACAATTTCCGAATTGGCAATGTTTATGCTCGAGCTTCAAAGCTATGGCTGCAGCAATATTAATTTTGTCACTCCTACACACGTTTCTCCTGCAATCGCTGCCGGCATCGAAACAGCACGAAACAAGGGTTTGAATATTCCGACTGTTTACAACTCCGGCGGTTATGATTTGCTTGATTCGCTCAAAATTCTTGATGGTTTTTTCGATATCTATATGCCTGATATGAAATTTTCAGATAATGCGGCCGCCAAAGAGTTCTCCAATGCCCCGGATTACCCCGAAATCTGTTTTGCCGCCGTAAAAGAGATGCACCGCCAGGTCGGAGATTTGAAAATTGAAAATGGTTTGGCTGTCCGCGGTCTTTTGGTCCGGCATTTGGTTATGCCAAATAAAATTGCCGGCAGTTTCAAAGTTATAGACTTTTTGGCTGAGCAAATCAGCTCTAACACCGCAATCAATATAATGGACCAGTACCGGCCATGCTTCAAGGCATCGACACATCCTGCTATAAATCGATGTCCCACACCCACTGAAGTTGAAGAAGTCCGTCAATACGCCCTCAAAAAAGGCCTAAATCTGATTATTTGATTCATAATTACGTTTTTATCGGATTTTCATTGATTTTTGATCTGTCAAGAGATAAAATTAAATTATCAAAATTGGGGCGACAGTTCGAGAAAAACTCAATTATTACGCGAGTCATATTTTTTTTTAACTTTAGGTAAGCAATATGTCAAAGAGACATGTTTTTCAGATGGTGCTTATTCAGGCGATTATTCTGATTTTCTCACAGTTTACTATCGCAGCGACGATTGATAATTGGCAATTCTATTCCACTGTTACATCGGGTGGAGGTTCGTATTCTCCCAACACGTTCGTTACGGTAAATCAAACAGGAGCCATGACTCAACTCGGCCAGCAGGGAACGATTCCCTACCAGAATATGATTGATATGGACCCGATTTCCGGATTTCTGTTCGGAACAAACGTTAATAATAGACCGGGTGTTATTACAAGAATCAATCCTAATACCGGGCAGTGGACCGAAGCTGCAACAATTCGGCAGGGTGCAACTCCGATTAACTTAAATGCAATATCCTTCTCGCCAAATGGCACGCTTTACGGTATCTCCGGGACCAAAACTCTGGGGTTGGTAAACCTCGACACGAGCACTTTTTCACCTATAGCGCAGCTTGATATACCCGGCAATGCTTACGGCATGGACTTTTCCCTTCAAGGAACGCTCTATTTGACCGACTGGACCTTCACGGAGAATTTGATCCGTACTGTAGACGTTTTAACCGGTACGATTACATCTACCAGGTCTATAGGAGGAAATCTCTTTTTATGGGATATCGACTTCGCTCCTGATGGTTACATATACCATACAAATGGAAATTGGAGCCTATACAGAATAGATACGGCGACAATGGAGCAAACGTGGGTCGGCTTCGGAGGTCTTGGTCCTTTTGGAGGGATTGCATCTGATAATGTTCCTGAGCCCGCTACGCTTTTGCTTCTTGGTCTTGGTTGGACGATTGTTTCGAGAATAATGAAAAAATAGCAGTTTGTCTCAAATTTAATTAAATATACAACTTAAGCGTGCGTGCGTTTGCAACCGCGTGACCTTCCGAATCGTTGTTGAAATAAACGTAACAGGCACCGGCGTTTTTTTGATTTTTTTTAATCCACTTTGCCCAGTCCCGCATCATCGATTCTGTATAACTTCCCGCGTATGGGCCCGAAGCGCCGTGAAACCTGACATAAATCAGTTTGCCTGTAATTTTTTTCGGTGTTTGCTCGCCTCCAAGGTCATGAATACAAAAGCCGGTATTAAAATCATCCAGAAGTTTAAATGTGTCATCCTCATACCAGCTTTTATTGCGAAACTCGAAAACAGATTTGTATTTTTTCGGCAAAAGCTTCAAAAACGATTCGAGCAGTTCCAAATCTATTTTAAATGAAGGAGGCAGTTGATACAAAATCGGCCCCGCGTGTTTTTTTAAAAGTTTTACTCTGTCAAAAAATAATCCAAGCGAATCCTTTATATCTTTTAATCTTTTGATATGCGTAATATACCTGCTGGCCTTGACCGTAAATAAAAAATCAGGCGGCGCAATTTCGTTCCAATGTTTCAGTGTCTTTTCCTGGGGCAGGTGATAAAAAGTGTTATTTATTTCAACCGTATCGAATTTACTTATGTAATATTCCAGCCATTTATTCTTCGGCAGGTCCTCCGGATAAAATCGCCCCTTCCAGTGCTCATAATACCACCCGGAAGTCCCTATCCTGATTTCACAATCTGCATTACTCATAACATGTATTTAATAAGGATTACATTGATATTAAAATAAGCTAATCATTTAAAAATGATGTATGAATTGCCTAAAAACCAAATTAAGGAAATTAATGAGATAAGGCGTAGCTTGCAAGCGACTTGATATTCTCTATCGGTGTGTCCCGCGGGACTTCGCAGCCGGCACCAACTATATAGTTTTCTCCGGCTTCTTTATGACAATTTTCAACTGCTTTATAAATTTCTTCAGGTGACATGTCTCTAAGCACGGCCACAGGATTTATATTCCCGCATATGACCTGTTTTGGTCCCATCTTTTCTCTTGCCAGATGTATAGGGCAGGGATAATCGATATCAACCATTTCCGCACCGAGCTGCCCCATCTTCTCCACTATAGGTCTGGTGTCCCCGCAGATATGCAGCCGGACCCCCGCTCCAAAATTATGGATTCCATCGATGAGCCGCTTTTCATTCGGCCAGACAAATTCTTCATAAATTT
>CAYSKP010000228.1:0-14959 GCA_964431645.1 uncultured Pirellulales bacterium | reverse complement strand
TGGGATAACGGACACTCACGCCATAATTTGTAAGCACGATTGTATCCCGCAAGGATTCGGACAGGCTGCTGTTTACCGGGGCAATTAAATCGAGAATTTCATCGATATCGTGAGTTTTCGGAAACTCGACCTGACAGTAAGTCAAATAGGCCTTGAGAAATTTCTCAGCGGCCTGCTGCGAATGAAAACAGACCGTAGATAGAAAAGTTGTGCCATAAGTTAGCAGCGACTTAGCGGCGTTAAGGTCTTCTTCGGCCTTCAAGAGCCATTGCCGCACGAATTCATCTCTTATTTCTTCAGGCGGCTTCATATATTACCTTGCCATACTTGTTGGCCGGATACGCAATGCCACCGACAACGTTTTTAGTCTCCTCAAACCGTTCGGCAGCCATTACGATAATATCGAAGGGATAACCCAGACCGCGTACAGCCTGGCGGATATGAACGCTTTCCTGCCGGGTATCGCCAGGGGCCGATTCGAGCACTAACAAGTCTATGTCGCTGTCTTTGGACATTTTTCCCATTGCAGCGGAACCAAACAGTATGATTCGCTGCGCTTCGACCACGCTTAAAATGCGTTTGATGATTTCGTTAACAAGCTCCTGATTTATCCCCATAAAGGCCCAACAATTTAATATATATTTTGAAAGCGCATCGAATTATACTGCCCGGCAATTGAATCGTCAAGAAATGCAAAGTGTTCGGCTGGGCAAGCCCCGCTCTACAAATATTTTGCTGTTGAAATTTTTCCGCTGCGACTTTGGCGGATTGGAGGAAAGTAAAAAATTGAAAATAAAAAAGGGAAAAACGGTAGCTACGTGAGCAGCTTTCGGGTCATTTTATCACCTCTTATCTTTCTCGCTGGTTTAGTTCGGTTCGTCGGGATAAGCACCTCCCTGCTGCTATCCCTATTTATACTATATCAGTAATCGCACGCATTAGTGTTGTGCGGGGAAAACGGCATCTTTATAAAAATCTAAATATTCTTTTGGCATACGGTCTACTGGCATGTATTCACCCTCATTGTCATATAATGGGATATCAGACACAGGCAATTCGCTCCAGTCAACATTTTTTTTATCTAACTGTTGAACTATCTCTCTGGCGATTCGCAGGAAACCATGAGGGGATAATTCTTGTTTTGACTGCATATTCAGGGCAATATCCAACGATTTTGAATCAGGCCGACATACAATAGTTACTTTATTAAATTTTTCGGTCAAAACAAGAATGACGACAACAGTCTTACAATTAGGCCAGCTGTCGGTAAATTTTCCTAATCGTCCTTCTCTTCTGAGCTGAAGTTCTTCCTCGGTTGACTTTATAAATTCTGGATTAGTAATTTTTTCTTTCTGTTTCTCTATCACTGCTATCGTATCATTTTCTGCGGCTAGGAGTTTCTGATATTTTTTTTCTAAACCAGCAGAACGTGGAAATAAGAAGCATTCTACTTTAACCTTTCCTTTCTTGCCGGCGGCTATGTCCCAAGAGGACGTTCCAGTTTTAGTAATTTTATATTTGGCATTGTCAAGGTCCTCTTGTTTTCCACAACCCGGTAAAAACACTGTGACAAACAGAGCAAGAAAAAGTATCAGTGATATAACGGTGTGTAATTTCTTCATATATAAAGACTACCTTAAACCCACAACCTTCGCGGTTTGTATTAAATCAGTTCCTTCCTGTTCATTTTGTACTGGACGAGGGTGGAGCGTTTTGTTCTCGCGGCCTCAAGCAGCTTCTCAATCTTTTTTCTGTTGCCGGAGCGGATTGCTTTGTTAAGCCTTGAAAGCTGGGAAGTGAGCCGGTCTATTCCGCTGATTATATTTGCAGAATTGGTCATCAGGACATCGGCCCAGATATTAGCCGGGCCTGAGGCGATGCGGGAGCTATCCATAAAGCCCTTGCCGGCAAATTTCAGTTCTTCGGCGTCACTGGCATTTACAAGGGCCGCAGCGGTTATATGCGGCAGATGACTGACATCAGCGAAAATTTTATCATGCCGAGCAGGTGACATTATCATAACAGTGCAGCCCAGGGCAGACCAGAATTTCTTAAGGAATTGCAAAGAGTTTTTATTTGTATTATTTGTGGTTGTCAGGATGCAAAGTGCTCTGTAAAAGAGGTCGTCCCTGCAAAATTCGATTCCTCTTTGTTCAGAGCCGGCGATCGGGTGCGAGCCGACATAATGGACATTTTTCGGCAGACTCTTATCCGCCCATTTATGCGGCATTAATTTTGTCGAGCCGACATCGGTAACGATACAGCCGGACTTGAGCGAACCCGAAATTTGGCGAAAGTTTTCCTCGAAATTGCCAATCGGGGTCGCCAGAATGACTAAATCAGCATCTTTTACGCTTTCTTTAATATCATCGAAGACAACATCAACAACCTTTAATCGGCGTGCCTTTGCCCGGGTGCTTGCACGATGTGAAAAGCCGGCGGTTTTCAAGTCCGGCAGCGCACGGGAAACCGCTAATCCAACGGAACCGCCTAATAAACCTAAGCCGATGACTGTTATTTTTCTTAAATTACGCATTTATAAGCCTTTATAGAAAACAAGGTTAATACGAATTTGTGTTAAAACTTATAAGAAGCCGGCGATTATGTCAATTTTTTTCTTTAATAAAGGCATCATTAATGCTATTATAGCTGCTCGTTCGATAAATACCGATTGAATACAAAAGCGCACCCTGTATGTCTATGCAGAGGAACGGTCATCGAAATGGCGGCGGAAGAAAGAGAAAAGATTCAGGAAAAAACAGGTAACATCACGCCTCGCCCAACGAACGGGCGAGTCGAGGCGGGCGATTACCTCGATTTTGAGCAGAAAGTCGCGGATTTAGACTGCCAGATGGAGGAGCTGCGCCGTTTGAGCTCAATTAAAGGTATTGATTATTCCGCGGAAATACGCCTGCTCCAGCTTGAACATGTGGCAGAGCTAAAAAAGATATATTCGGGGCTGACCGCATGGCAAACAGTGCAGGTGGCACGTCACCCCAAAAGGCCCCTGCTGCAGGATTATTTAAAACTAATGGTCAAAGATTTTCGTGAGCTTCACGGGGACAGGTGTTTCGGGGATGACCGGGCGATTATTACAGGCTTTGGGCAGATTGGCAGGGAAAAAATTCTAATCGTGGGCCAAAACAAAGGGCGCGGGCTCAAAGAGAAAATGGCATGTAATTTAGGATGTGCTAATCCTGAAGGATACCGCAAGGCCCTTTCTAAAATGAAATTTGCGGCAAAATTCGGCATACCTATCGTTACATTAATCGATACTCCCGGCGCTTACCCTGGAGTCGGCGCTGAAGAACGGGGACAGGCACAGGCAATAGCAGTCAATCTATTAGAGATGTCCCGATTGGCGGTGCCGGTAATCTGCATCTGCATTGGTGAAGGTGGCTCTGGAGGCGCACTTGGAATCGGTGTGGGTGACAGGCTTGCCATGCTGGAATTTGCGTATTATTCGGTTATTTCACCTGAAGGCTGCGCCGGCATATTGTGGAGGGACGGATCGCAGGCGCCAGAAGCCGCCGAGGCGCTCAAACTTACAAGCAAGGATTTAATTAAATTAAAATTAATCGATGAAGCTATTGCGGAGCCTTTGGGCGGGGCCCATCGAAGCATCCACGATACGGTTTATAATGTGGAGCAGTATATAACGAGAACTTTAGCTATACTCAAGAAAGAAAAAATAGAGACATTGCTTGATAACAGGTATGCACGGCTGCGGGCAATAGGCAGCGAACCTGGCGCGGTTATAAGGGACAAATCACAGAGCAAAATCAAAACGATAGAAGCTAAGCGAATCAAAAGCAAATCAATGCCGACCAAGGTCTAATTTATTATTCCCTGGTTTCACTTTCAAAATCGTTTGTGTCGCCGGTATCCTCCTGGGTTTCCTCTTCTTCTTCTTCTTCGGGTTCGACCCCGGCTTCGTAATCAGGAATTTCACCGGGTTCAGGAGCTTCGCTTTCCTCGAGGCGGCCTTTCTCCTTTAATTCTGCGCAATTCACACAATAACGCGCCCATGGTATGGCATTTAGGCGGGCCTTAGAAATCTGTTCACCTTTGCCTTCACATATCCCAAACGTTCCATCATTAATGCGGGCAAGGGAGTCATTAATTTCCTTTAGCATCTTTTTTTCGCTGTCCATCAGGTCCAGGGCAAATTCCTGCTCGAAATTATCTGAGCCGGCATCAGCCATATGGAATGGCATACTCGACAACTCGCTTCTCTCTTTCTTGAACGTTTCATTTTCCATAGTAGAGACATTGCCGAGTATTTCGGCGCGTTTTTCGAGAAGCATCTTACGATAACCTTCTATTTCGGCCGCTGTCAAAGCGTTCTTATTGTTTTTAGCGCTTTTATTAATTTTTCTTTTAGCCATTTTATCTAACCTGCCTGTTTAAACAACTTCAGCATCGCACGCCCGACAAAGAACGATTCACTGAATTATATACGCCGCAGTCGGGTGCACGATTATATAATTCCTGACGGCTTCTACAACAAAAATTCTCCGGGCAAACTCAAATTCTTTCGACATTAATATAGTAAAACTTCATTAAAACAAGATTTGAGCAGAAATATGTTAATAGAAGAAAAAATCAAAATAACCGACAGCTGTCTAAAATAAAGGTTACAGGCCCATCATTTATGCTCGAAACCTGCATATTTGCGCCGAAAATCCCTTTTTGGAGCTTTATACCTTTTTCAACAATGAAATGGCCTGTTTTCTCATAGAGTTTTTCGGCTAAAGCTGGTTGGGCTGCGTTATCGAAACCCGGCCTGCGGCCTTTCCGGCAGTCACCATATAAAGTGAAATTGCTGATGAGTAAAATCTGGCCGCCGATTTCCTGAATGGAGCGGTTCATTTTGCCGTTTTCATCAGAGAATATCCTAAGATTTACCATCTTATCAGCAATGAATTCGGCATCATTATCGGAATCAGCTTTGGTTATACCCAAATAAATAAGTAAGCCCGGACCGATTTTTGCTGTAAGCCGCCCTTCTATTTCTACGCTGGCATTTGAAACTCTTTGTATTACCGCACGCATAGCAAAGAATTATAGCTCAAAAAGATTAAAAAAAGCATCTTAAATGGGAGTTTATTAAGCAAGCAGATGATTGTTTTTGTCGATATCTTCGCAAATATAGGAAATATATATGTTTACACAGATAACTGATGATGCCAAAGACCTTGCCAACAAGGCTCCAACGGAGGAGCTTTACGGCCTTTCTGTTGATACATCAATTTTATTCTCGGACCATAAGGGACGGTACAATAAGAGAATCGAAAGGCGGCAGCGAAATTTATTATCAAAGCTGAAAATTCTTGCGTCTTTTATGACGGGCGGAGAAAAAATTTTATATGTGACAAGGGGCTGCTCACCGGCGACATTCGTTGAGCAGATTCTAACGGGGGTTTTGCTGCAGCCGTTAAAGGGCTCATTATTTGTAATTACAAACAGGCGCATACTGCATATACCAGTAACAATGGGTCTTAAATATCGTCATACAATATCCCAGATATTATTTACGGATTGTCAAAGTATTCGCTTTAGATGGGCTACCCTTATTGTTAAATACAAAAGCGGTAAATGTGAAAAATTCCGCTGCATCGAGAGAAGCGGCAGAAAAAATATTAAGCGGCTGCTTGGCAGTATTCCTTTAAAAGGGATTGCCAGCCCAACGCTTGAAAGAGGGCATTTATGCCCAAGATGCACAAAGCCGCTCATAAAAGACTATTATATTTGTCCGCATTGTTCATTAAAGTTTAAGACCAAAGGCTGGGCAACCGCGTTATCTATGCTTTTACCGGGCGGCGGATATTTTTATGCACGCCACTGGATAATTGGATTATTTGAAGCGATAATGGAGACAATTATATTTATTATTCTTGCGGCAACTTCAGCGGCATACTTTATCAGTTCCCCTTCCGCACCAAGAAGCATCACCCAGGCAATAGCGCTTTGCGGAATAATTCTTTTATATGAAAAATTAGTTACGGCTTTGTTCTCAAATATGTGCATCGAAGATTTCATACCCAAAAAACGAAAAATCGAAATGCAGCATAATCAGACGAATGAAAATGATAAAGGGTTCGTCAGGGATTGGCGGTCGATGTAATTGCTCAATATTGGCGTTAACGGAAATACATAATAAATCCCATGTGTAGATAAAAAGCATACAAACATAAATATATTATTTACTTCGATTAGCATTTCACGTGGAACTCTACAAAATTGTTCATTGAAACCCATTTAAGTATTTTCATTTTGAAAATTCATAAGCTGCCACCACATTCGACAAACTGACTTAAGAGCGCCACTCTCCCCTTGCAGAATTTTTTTAGCAGCTCAGCATAAATGCAGATCATGTGATTTTTCATGCATTGGCTAAGGTTATTAGCTGAGTGGTTAAAAAAGCTTTTAAAGACTCGACTTTTTATATTCCCAGTGAGTTTTAAAAAAGATTTTGAATAATAGAACAGTCAAAGAAAGAAAAAGATTAATGGAGGGTGTATATGAGTATGAGATTGCTTGCTTCCTCCTTCGCTGCTGGTACGGATGACTTCCAAAGACATGCTGGGACCAGGCAGGTCGCTCGGAAAGGCACAAGCGCGTATTTTATCATTGCGAGGAATGCAGCGACGAAGCAATCTCTTCTGCGAATATAAATTGAATTTTTACACCACATAATTAAAAGGTTTTATTCAGATTATTTTTACGCAGAACAAGTTTGGAATAGAAGGATTCTGCTGGAAAGTTTTATCAAATCAAATGTTTCACGTGGAACATTTTTTAAAACACTCAATTTTTTCTATGGCAATATTACAGAATTTCCGTTACAAACACCGAATATTTATAAAGGGCACAGACAAGAAGCCAAGGTTGGCAAGAACAAGTATAAGATTTGAAGGAGCGGAAAACAATGATTGAAAAGACAGAAAAACCTAAACATCTCGGCAGGGGGCTAGCGTCATTATTAGGTCCTATAACTATTGAGCAGGAAGCAATACCTTTACCAATTCCAATGGTTGAAATGAGCCCTAAACCCTTGATTAGCAAAGACATAAATGCTATTTATCAAGAAATAGGGCTTAATAGAATTCAGGCAAATCCGTTCCAAGTTCGTTCAGTATGGAACGAACAACAATTAAATGAGCTTTCTCAATCTATTAAGGCCAATGGTGTCATTCAGCCTATACTTGTCAGACAGATCGGCGATGGCTTTCAATTAGTCGCGGGGGAAAGGCGATGGCGTGCAGCAAAGATGGCCGGCATTGCCGCTATACCAGCTATCATTAAGCAAATTAAAGATGAGGAAATGCTTGAGCTGGCACTTGTTGAAAATATTCATAGAGCAGACCTAAATCCGATCGAAAGGGCAAATGCATATCAAAGATATTTAAGCTCATTATCTCTGACACAGGTTGAGGCGGCCGAAAGACTCGGCGAAGACCGGTCGGTAATAGCTAATTACTTGCGATTACTGGACTTACCGACAGAAATCCGAAATATGCTGATAGATGGCCAACTTACAATGGGTCATGCCAGGGCTATATTAGCATTGCCAACGGATGAGTTAAGAAGAAAATTGGCTCACAGGGCAATGGTCGGCCGGCTTAGCGTAAGAGAAGTTGAGCGGCTTGCAAGACAATATTTGACAGCAAATGATTCAAAAAATATAAAACTTAAGATCGCGCCGGCACATATACAAGATTTAGAAAACAGGCTTAGCAAAGAGCTTGGAACAAATGTGGCGATTGAGACGCGTAAAAATGGCAAATGCGGAAGAATTATCGTGCAGTTCCATTCACTTGAAGAATTTGATAGAATAATGCAGCATATTGGCGTTAAAAGCACTGAAGAAATTTAAAAAGATTTTATAAGCTCCAACGAAAGGTATATAAATGGAAAATTTCAAAAAATATGAAAAACCGGCAATCATTTTAATTTCTTTTATTTTATGCCTCGTTTTTGTTCAGAGGGCTTTCGGGCAGGGCACTCTGACCGAAACAGTAGGAACGATGGAATTGTCGCAGCAGGTAGACAACGCTACAACCGGATCCGCAAGAGGCCCTGCAGCAGATAGAGCGCCTAATCAAGAGGTCAATAATGTAACGCCTCCTAATCGAGAACCAGAAAATATGCGGGGCGGCAGACCAGTTCCCCAGGCACAGCCCGCCGCACCAGAAACTCAAAACAATGGCAGTGAATCGTTAAACAATGAAGTTCCTGCTTTATCGACAGATACGAATACCCCTGATGTAAATGATTTTAATTCTTTTAAACAGGAGTTGGACAGGATTGATTTGGAAGCTCGCGGCGAAGATGCTAAATGGCTCGGAAAACAGGAAAGGAAGTCGGAACTGGCAAAAGCGATGGATGATGTGGCAGTTGCCGAATTAAAATTTTTGCGCAAAGTCGCATTGTTTGCAAATGATACAAACACTGTTGAAGCAGTCGATTTGCTTTTAAAGAAAAGGCAGGACAGGTTAAATAAGCTGGTTACTAAACTCGATAACGAGATGAAAGATGAAAGGCGCCAGCAAGCCACTGAGAGGCGTGAAAGAAGACCTACAACAAGAGCTGTTGACCGAACAATGGACCAGACCGACCGTTCAACAAGGAGCGCAAATCCTGTAAGGCGAACAAGGGAAACTGCTCCTCAGGAGTAATTCCATAAACAGCATATCAAAATAGTTGCGGTAATTAGTGAAGGATATGGCAGTTATAGTTGACCTGAAACACTATTGGCCGCATAATATTCCTTTTTGTATTTTTTAATATTTCTTTTTGAATAGCAGATGGCTAAAGAAACAGAAACAAAGGCAAAAACTCGTGCGGCTGAAATTGCCAATACATTCGAATGGCTGATAACGGCATTCGCGCTGGCGTTTGTGTTTCGCGCGTTTGTAATGGAGGCATTCCGTATTCCAACCGGCAGCATGGCAAATACATTGCTTGGCGCTCATTATTATATGAGATGCACTCAATGCGGATATCAATATTATTATGGCCAAAGCGGTTACGCAACAATGCACAAAGGCGGACCTGTGAGGCAGGAAACTTCACGATGTCCAAGCTGCGGGTATTTTCAGGTAACCGCCGGCGAGATGCCAATGTCGAGCGGTGACCGGATACTGGTTTTAAAATGTCTCTACCAATTTCAGGAACCAAAACAATGGGATGTTGTGGTATTTAAAAACCCGCTTGACCCATCAGAAAATTATATTAAGCGGCTGGTCGGCCGGCCCGGCGAGAAGGTCGAGTTAATCGATGGTGACGTATATATAAACGACCAAATCAGTCGCAAACCGCCTAAGGTTCAAAATGAATTATGGATGCCCGTTTATGATAATGATTACCAGCCCGCCCGGCCGGAAGAACAGGCCTTCAACAGGCATAAATGGCAGCTGCCGTTTAGAAATGAAAAAGGTTCAAACTGGAAAATAGATGACGGTAATCCTGCGATTTTCAGGCTTTCAAGTGACACAAATGAGAAAAATACGCTTAATTACGATACATCCCTTGGTAATGATTTCAAATCAACATACGCCTATGATGAATTAATAGATTACAAATTTATGCCTTATTGCAGCGACATTATGGTCCGTTTCTGGGTCCGTTCCCAAAAGCCCGAGGGATTCACAGGCGCACTTTTAGGTAAATACGGCGTACAGTATACCGGCCGGATTGATTTTGACGGTCAAATGAGAATATCACGAATAGCTGATGGAAATGAGCAGATATTAGCATCAAAAAAAATCAACCCGATTGGAAGCGATATTGAAAGTATGGTCAAATTCGCCAATGTTGACCACAGTCTTATATTGGAATTCGGCAAAGAACGATTAATCAAAGACCTCGGACGAGGACCTAATGATGCCGGAGAAAGGAAAATAGAAATTGAACCGCAGGCACAAATATTTGGCGGGGGGGATTTAAATATTGTGCATCTGGCGGTATTCAGGGACATTCACTATACAGGCGTCAATCCGAACAGCAACGAGCAGGGCAGGGCTACAGAAGGCAATCCTTTGACTTTGCAGGCAGAGCAGTTCTTTATGCTTGGTGATAACAGCCCGCGCAGTGAAGACGGCAGATGGTGGGCAAGGCCCGGAAAAGGCAACCATGGGAAAGTTTATGCTGAAGGAACTGTTCCGCGAGATTACCTTGTAGGCAAGGCTTTATTGGTTTACTGGCCTGCCGGATTCAAACCTTTCCCAAGATTTCCGGTTGCAATTGTTCCAAATGTCGGAGAACTCCGCTTCATCTATGGCGGCTCGGATAAACTTGAGCAATAATCCTGGACCCCTCAAAAGGGTTTTTTATTGGAATTGAAAAATGGCAATTACGCGCTCTTACCGCAGAAAATCATTTACAACGGCATGGAGGTGGGCAGTTTTCTGTGTTCTTGTTTTTGCATTGTGTCTACACGTCGCCATTAAGTTCTGGCTTGGCCCTGCCTTTGTTGAAATGCGAATAAAACAAAGCCTTGCTGAATTCTGGTCGGGGCCGGTGCGTGTAGGGGAGATTGATTTTCATTACGATGGAAATATGTTTGTCAAAAACATAATTTTTTGTGACCATTCGCGCAGAGATGTCTTGAAAGCAAATAACGTTGTGCTTGTTTTGACAAAGTGGCCGAGCATGGAAGCGCCCGCAAGAACAATTAAGGTCGAGCAGCTTGACGCATTGCTGAGGCTTGAAAATGGACAACCGGATTTACCCGTGCGAATGGAGGCAAGAAATGGGGAAAACGCCCTTGAGGTCAGGCCAACTCTCGAATATATGGATATAAACAGTTTAACAGCTCGAATTGAAAACGCCGGCTCTGAGATTGTTTTTGAGGGCATGTCTGCCCATGTTAAAAGGGCAGAAGGGATTTACAAAATTAACATCAGCAGCAAGCCTGTGGATGATTTGTATGTAATTGATATAAACAGCATTTATGATTTGCGCAATCATACAATTGAAATGGCCTTAAATTTTTCTCAGAAAACAACCCCAGAAGAAACTAAAGTTCCTTTATCTGCAATGGGGATACCTGCCGACTGGAATGGCTTTGGACAAGTGGATGCCAATTTGATGGTAAAAGGTGATGTAGGGGACATAGAAAGTTTGTGGCCTCAGGGGGACATAAAACTTAGCGACTGGACAATCACCAATAACGAAAATGGTATCGGAAGCCAGATGAACGCCAGACTTAATCTCTCAAAACGGCGCTTTGTTTTGAAGGTTTCAAAAGCAACGGTCCTGGACGGGACTTTCGAGTCAAACTTTTATATCGATATCAGAAAGTCGCAACCCGCGGCATACGGCGGAGACGTGCTTTGGAGAAAAATAAATCTTGCCCGATTCACCGAAATAGCTCCGAAATCAAAGAAACTGTCCAGCGGAAACGGTTTTTTGAAACTCCAGCTTTATGGTGACATAAATTCGCCTGATGACCTAAGGGCTTACGGAATTGCGTTCATCGACGATGCCGATTTATGGCGACTTCCAGTAATTAGTGAGGTTTTCAAAATATTTGGAAAGATAGATTATAATTTAGGCGGCTTGTCAGATGCTGAAGTTGTTTTCAGGCTTTGGGGTCCAAGGATGACGATTGAACGGGGGCACATATCAAATAATTTCAGCGCTATAGAGGCCGAGCAGGGCGGTAAAATAAATTTTAAAAGAAATCATATCGATATCTATATTGTGGGATTAGGATTGAAAGGTCTTGATAAGATAATCGCCGAAATACCGGTTGTGAACTGGTTTGCTCATATAAAAAATAAGTTCGTTAGATTGCGGCTGGAAGGAAACTGGTCTGAGCCGGCATCGAAGCTGATAACCAAGCAGCCGATAACAGATATCAAAGAAGCAAGTATTGGTTTTTACGCAGATGTAGTAAAAAGCGGGGGAGATATAAGCGACGAATTTAAGAAACTTCTTGGCATTGACCAGGAAAATAATAAAAATGTAAAGTAGCCGGGGTTAACAATTCTTTTTTATTTCGGGATTTAATTATGCCGTTTTGTGATTCACCTTATTTTTTGTATTTGATTTTACCGGCCCTGATTATTATAGCAAGGGTTTGCGATGTCACCATAGGTACAATGCGTATTATAGTTCTATCGCGCGGGCACAGGTATCTTGCGCCTCTGCTGGGTTTTTTCGAGGTATTAATATGGATTACTGTGATGGCCAAGATTATGCAGAATATGCATAATCCGATTTGCTATGTTGCATATGCCGGGGGTTTTGCGATAGGAAATTTTGTCGGCATCATAGTGGAAGAACGGATAGCCATCGGCAAGGTGGTTATAAGGATTATCAGCACCAAGGATGCTACCGAGCTTATAAAAAGCTTAAGAGAGGCAGGATACGGTGTAACCAGCATTCCCGCGCACGGCAGCACAGGAACGGTTCATTTGATATTCACGGTCGTCAAACGGGGACACCTTGAAAAAGTCGAGGAAATGATTCGAGAGTTTAACCCAAAGGCTTTTTATTCAATAGAAGATGTCCGATATGTAAGTAAAGGCGTCTTTCCGCGCAGTATGGGATTATTTGAACGGAAGCTTTTTGGTTTGCCGGAGTTATTCATCAAAGAGAGGCGAAGACAGGATAATCTCTAATTATTAGGGTATTTTCAAAATTGGTTTTTAGTGAATTTGCCTAAAGGGAAAAAGAATTTTGTCCTGCCAATTTGAGCGGAAAAGGTTTTAACACCGAAGACATTCTCGATTCGTTCGGCAGCAAGGATTTCATGAGTTTTACCAAAAATGTAATTGGCATCTGCAGTTAAAAGCAAAATCATATCACTATATTGTGCGGCCAGATTGATATCGTGGGTGACTGAAACAATTGTTTTTTGTTTTTCGAGCTGCATTTTTTTAAGCAGGTCATAAATGCCGACCTGGTGTTTCATATCGAGAAAGCTAGTTGGCTCATCAAGAAGCATTATAGGTGTCTGCTGGGCCAAAGCGCGTGCGATGAAGATTCGCTGGCGTTCTCCGCCGCTTAGATGGCCAAGGGGCCTATCGGCAAAACGGGCAGTATCTGTCAATTCTAATGCCTCGGCAACCGCTTCTTTATCGGTTTTGGATTCAAAGGCCATTGTGCCCAGGTATGGAGTTCTTGCCATTGAAACAACCTCCTGAGCCGAAAATTCAAAGACAGGGACAAACTCCTGGCGGACGACTGCAATTTTTTTCGCGAGATTTCTTACTGAATACGAGCTTATAGGTTTCGAGTCGATCTGGATTAAGCCGGAGGCGGGTTTTAGTAAGCCTGAAAGAAGATTAAGGAGCGTGGTTTTGCCTGCGCCGTTTGGACCTGCTATTGATAAAAATGTGCCCGAGGGAAGCTGAAAATTAAGATTCTTTAAAATCTCCGCTTCACCATAAGAGAAATCCAGGTTATCGACTTCTATGGCGTTCATCTCAATGTCCCCACTTTTTTGCTGTATCTTGAAAGCAGTATTAAAAATACAGGGCCGCCGATGATCGCGGTTATTACACCTACTGGCAATTGCGCAGGCGCAATTATCGTGCGGGCAATAGTGTCGCAGATGACAACGAAAGCGGCACCAAGCAGGGCACTTGCAGGCAAAAGCAGGCGGTGGTCAGGGCCGAATACAAGCCGGACCGAGTGCGGCACAACTAATCCCACGAAACCGACTAAGCCGCTTAGGCCTACGGCAACGGCCGTAATAAAAGAGGCGAGGGCAAATGCGGCAAACGTTATTTTTTTAGGGTTTACTCCGAGGGATTGAGCCTCGCTTGTACCGAATGTAAGGACATTTAATTTTTGAGTTATAGTGAATAATACAATAATCCCGCCGATTATAAATATTGCACTTACAAATAATGTGGAAAAACTTTTTTCACCGATACTGCCCATGAGCCACATAATCGTTGAGCGGAGTTGTTCGCTATTTATAAGAGAGGTCATAAGCATTATTACCGCCGAGAAAAATGCGTTGATGACGACTCCCGCTAAAAGCAGGCTTGTCACTGTTGAGCCGCCCGCAAGGTGTCCCACAAGCCAGACCAGCCAGACAGTTCCGAGGGCAAATATAAAAGCCATTACCGCGATGGGAGAGCCTGCCCAGAATGAAAAGCTTATACCTGCAAGCGCCGCTGTCATTACACCAAGGGCAGCGCCGCTTGAAATACCAAGGATATATGGTTCCGCCAGAGGATTTCGCAGGATTGCCTGCAAAGCTACACCGCTTGCGGCAAGTGCTGCCCCGACTAATGCCGCCAAAATGATTCGCGGAACTCGAACGGCGACATATATATCATAATCGGTATTTTGGCCAGGTGTATTGCCCGAGCCCTGGAAGACGGCAGATAACGATATTTTTTGTGTCCCAACAAGTGAGCATATAAACATAACCGCCGCTAAGGCAGCTAAGCATAATAATATTTTGCCAATCAGGCGTTTTGGTGTCAGCAGTTCAGTCATTTGGGCATTGTATCCATATTGGGGTCACTATGATTAGCAAAAATTTGCGGGTGAAGCAATTTTGCGACAGCTAACGCACCTTGCGGCAGGCGAGGTCCCAGCCTAAGCACCGTATCTGCTTGTATAACGTAAACTTTTTTCTCTTTTACCGCGGGCAGATTAGAGAATTTGCTCCAGAATTTCTCCGCGGAGTCCTGCTGTTTTGCAATATCTTGCGTCCCCATCGCCGACTGGATTATTACCTCTGCATCGCTTGTCATAATGGTTTCAGTGCCGACGGATGGGTACTGGTCACCCGTTAGGGCGATGACATTTTGCCCGCCGGCTATATTTATTATTTCATTTACAAAAGTTTTTACGCCCACAACCCTTATTGGCTCAGTCTGAACAACCCAAAGAATTTTAACCTTTTTTTCAGAAGATACTTTAATATGAATTTGTTCAAGGTTATTTTTTGTTTTTGAAAGGAGCTGCTGTGCTTTTGTTTCAGAGC
>CAYSKP010000227.1:0-54178 GCA_964431645.1 uncultured Pirellulales bacterium | reverse complement strand
GCCGTTTCTTGTTGAACCTTGTCCCTTTTTATGTGCCATAATTTTGTTCCTCTTTTAAATTACTAAATCATCTAAAACAATCTAAAATACGAAACTGCCGGCATTTTGTCCAGCTTTTTTTAATTAGAAATGTGAAAAAATTGAATTTAAACCTATTCCTCTGCCTCAATTATCGCCTTCATTTGCGATATTGGGATCAATCCTTCGGTTGCCAGCTTGATTTTGCCTTGGGGATTGATGAAAAAACTGCATGGAATGCTGTTTACATAAATATAAGGAGTTGGCATATCAGTCTGATTAGCCGGGATTACAGGGTAATTTATTACTCGATTACCGTTGACGAAGGACTTTATTCTATCCACCGTATTTCTTCTATCGACATATGATACCGCAAGCATGACGAGTTTGTCTTCGCCTGTTTTTTCCCTAAGTTCAATTAAATGCGGTATTTCCGCAATGCACGGGCCGCACCAGGTCGCCCAAAAGATTAGCATTACATTCTTGCCTTTATATTCGCTTAAAGTGTGTTTTTTGCCGTTTAGGTCAGTAACCGTAAAGTCAGGTGCATCAAGACCATACAATCGAGTAAAAGTGGGGGCCCAGGTTCTTGCTTTTTCGGCGATCTGGCGAAGAGTCATTTTCGGTTTTGAAGCGGGCGCAGGCGCGGATGCTGAAACATTATTGGGGGAAGGCTGAGAATTGCTATCCCTATTATTTTCAACAGCTTGCGGAGTTTTTTGGTCGGCTTTTTGTTGGGGCTGTTTTTTGCAGCCGGAGCCGATTAATAAAGGCATACAAAACAATATTAAAAATATTATTCTTTTTGAAATCATATAAGAATTATACTCATTAATTTAAAAATTGGTAGTTAAAAAGATGGGGTCAAATCCGCGGAATTTTTGGTTTGAGAATGCCTGTTTTTTACAAAATTGACCCTCGTTTTTAGCGTAATAATCGCTATGGGGCTGGGAGAAACGATCAAAAACGTACCGCAGGAGTGCCTCATACGTTTGCAAACGTGTGACAAACGTACCCGAAACGGACCCCAAACGATACCGAAACGATCCCGCTACGACCCCCAAACGACAGAGGACGGAAGACCGAGGACGGAGGACTGCAAGAGGATATCAGGAAATCAGGTTATCAGGTTATCAGGTTATCAGGAGATTTTTTTTTATACGCGGAGAACGCAGAGAATTTAATTTTGCGAAAAATGAGATAGAATAAATTAATTGTGTCACCATATTTCTTCAAACTAAATGGACTATGAAGGAGAATTATCGTTTTGTATTAATGTTTTTTTGACGCATATTTTTCTGATGGAAACAATCATTAATAAAACAACGATTAATAATGGCATCCCTACTTCCAAAACCATCCATATTGGATTTGATTCGTTCTCGAATAAAAACACTTCGCGAGATGGATCACCTGAATAATGAAAGCGGACATCTTTCAGATTTTTGTATAACAGAGATCGCTCAGTAATGGCATGAACCTGTGTGCTGGTTCCTTCAATTTGAATAGTGAAATCGGCTCGCGGCAATAAAAATTGCTTTATACGATTTTGGCCGACTATATGGCCAGCAACAATAGGAGCATTTCGGACGGTAAACATATGAACAAAATCACAAAGATATACCGAACCTAAGGATAAGCCGCAAATGATGCCTAAAATAGCGATGGATATAAATTGATTAAGGGACATGGTGTTTTTCATATCTTACCCTTACGCTTCAACTACTACATTTTCGAGTCTGAGTATACCATAGATTGATTTATATTTAAATCCCAAGAGGCAAATTCGGTATTCGGGTCATGGCTCATTTTATAAATTAAAAATAAATCTTCGATTGCGTCTCGGCCGTTGTTTTATAGGCGACGGCATACAAAAATCAAAAATCAAAATGCAAATATCAAAATTGCGGGAGCCCGAAGGGATGAGTTTTTATTTTGACAGAATATTTTTTGCGGGAAAATTGAGGGACAAAAAATGTTAGCTGTAAAAATTTATCTGATTTTTTTATTTGTCCCTATTGATCTGTTCCTGTATAAGTAACAGGCATTTTCATCTTAATAAGTTTTATAACTACGGCATATAAGAATGTTGCTAAAAGAGCAGCGATCAAGCCCTGCCATAATGGATCTAAAAGCAAACTCAAAATAGCTATTAAGACATCACTTGAATAACGTATTATATGAGATTCGCTATATATGAACAATAAATGTACAAATCCAAACCACCAATAAGAGAATAAAAAAGTAATGAAAAAAGTTTTTCGGTAAGATATGTTATGCTTATAGCAACTAGGTAGAATCAAAAATAAACAAAATGCAAAAATATAAAAATAATATTTCTCACATATTTTAGAAATTATATTTGTACCAAAAAGTTTTTCAGAAAAAAGCCAGCAAATAATATACAAAAGCCATCCAGTCATGGCATATTTAATTATAGATAAATATGTTTTCATATAATTACCCCTTCATCTGTTACCAAGGATTAATTCTTTCCAATAGTTGAGCAATTCTCTTATTCCTGGGTAACCTGGGGACGCCATACCTATATCCTAAGTGGTGATGAAATCCTAAAACGACAACCCTTGCCAATCTTGCCATATCGAAATAATACACTTAAATAATATGAGCAGTCAATAATTTAGTATGGTGTTACCAGATTTCAGATTTCAAATTAATGATATTCTATTTTTTAGAATATCATTGATAATGTGATTATTTAAATAGCACAAACACATTGGCTATCTTGTGGAACAAATTCGACTCTAACATAACAATTAACTGCTTCAGCAATTTTATCAAGAATTTTCAGAGTATATCCTTTATAATCAGCATCTTCCAAGCGACTTATTACAGATTGTCTTGTTCCAATTCGATGCGCTAGTTCTGCTTGTGTAAGATTAGCCTTTGTTCTAAGCTCATAGATTTTTTGAGCTATTTCCAGTCTTGTTTTTTCTTGCTCTATATAAGCAAGTCTTCTCTTTTTATTTTTAACATAACGTTTATGTAATATTTTAATTATGTCGCTCGTTTGTTTATTTCGGTTCATTTTGTTTACTCCTTATATTCACATTTATAGGTGTGGATAGAAGGGTTAGATAAGTAATTCTTTCTATTTAAAATCGCCTTATCAATTTCTTTATTTGGAACTTCATCCTCTTTAGTACAACCATGAGACAATAAGACTACATTTTGATCCACAAAAGCATAAAGTATGCGATAATGAACTCTTCCTTTTTTTAAACGAAGTTCATGAATTCCATCACGCAAAGAATCACTTTCTGGTCTTCTAAGTTCATAGCCTAATTGTTCCAATCTTTCTAACCTTGCTATCCATTTTAACCTAACTTTACGAGGCAAAGATTCTATCCACCTCAATAAAGGTACTTCTCCATTCTTTTCCTTGTAGGTTATTAATTCCGTCCTTGGCATCTATATAATATATCGCAAAAATGTGATAAAAGGGCAAGAAAAAAATCACAAAAATGTGATAATTTTCTTATGCATAGTAAAAGCAAAGAGTTACATAAGCGTCTAGGCCTTTGTTTCTATAGGCGATGGCAAAGTTAAATTTAAGAACTTCAGATACAAACTCATAAAATAAAATGTATGCTAAAGGGTAAATTTTTGTGGATTGGGGATGAAAAAAATAGAGTTTAAGTTAGTGCCATTATGTGGTGTCCCCAGAATTCTGCCAGAATTTCAAAGTAGATAAATTTTTTATTGGTGATTTATTTTATTTGATTGAGATCTGATAGATTAAATTCCTTGTAGCCATTTGTCGGCAAGAAGCATTAAATCATTAATATCTACTGTCCCGTCGTTATTGATATCCGCACTATCACAATCGCTCGGACATCCTGTTTGCCCCCAATGTGAGGCTATTTCTGCATAGTCAATAAAATCGACACCATACAAACCAGCAATATCCCCGGTAATAATCTGCTCCCAGGACAATCGCGGATAATCTTCGCCGCCCCTGAGCATCATCCAATCTGCAATGTCACCATCGGTATCGTTAAAATCCCATCCGGCCCCGGTAAAGGTGGTAAGCGTCATCATTTCCACAGTGGTTTTGCCTCGCACTCCAGCCGGGTCAGGATTGACATTTCCTATTCCATCATTAATGCCGCTGGTCTGAATATCCCAGAAACAAGCAGTCGGTGTCCCCGCTTGATTCCACCCAACCAGTCCTCCGATATGGTTGATTGAAACACTGACGGGCCCCGCTGCATAAGAATATGATATTAAGCCATAATTATATCCTATAAGGCCGCCGACATAGCCGGCACCATTGACCTCACCTGTTGCATAGCAGTTGTTAATTTTTCCAGATGCACCATTAGAGCCATCATTTCTTCCAACTAAACCGCCGACATCGAAAACTCCGGTTACATTACCGGTTGCTTTGCAGGATGTTACCGTTTCGGAACTATACCCGATAAGGCCTCCGCTATAAGATCCCCCAATAACCGAACCATTCGCATTACAATATTTTATCAAACCTGAATTATAACCTGCCAGTCCTCCGATATAAGAACCTCCGTTTACTGAACCAGTAGCTTTAGAAGATGTTATTGACCCCGAGTTATAATAATTCGTGCCTGCCAATCCTCCAATATAGCTGCTGAATCCTGTGACTGAAACTGATGAATAGCACGATGAAATTAACGCACTCGAAGCAACCCCCAATAGTCCCCCAATATTCGAAGTTCCGCTGACTGAACCAGTCGTATAGCAGTTTGCTATAGATGCATTATAAAGATAACCCGCCAGCCCCCCTACATAAAATCGGCCGGTTGTATTTACATTTTCAACTCCCAGATTCATAATTTGTCCGTCTCCACCAACTTTACCAAATAAACCAATGTAATCAATAGAAGGAGAAGAAATAGTCAGGTTAGTAATGGAGTGTCCGTTACCATCAAAAATACCCGTGAATGCTGTCCCTTGAAAATCGTAAAGATTGCGAGTATCCGGCGAGATAGGAGATTGAGTGAAAAGCAAGTCATTTAAGTCAATATCTGCCGTCAGGATAAAACGTTTGTTCCAATCGGTTGAGTTACTCATTAAATCAAACCAGTGATCGATATTTGCGATTTGATAAGGAGTTGTAACACCGTCGCCGCCGGCAAACTTAGTTCCTTTTGCTAACAAAAGATGTATTTGAGATACTCCTGCGTAAACTACTGTTGCGGATTTTGGGAACGTTTCGGACACAAGCCCGCCGACAATCGATGTGTCATAGACCGAATAATTTTCACCTATTAGTAATCCGGCTTCATTAAGAATATTTTCGCCTTGCGTTTGAGTTAAACCTTTCAAGTAGGGAAGAGTTATGGGGGTATAAAGCTCATGTATTAGCATTGGATGTCCATCTGGCGGCATAACCCATTCGCCGTATGTTGCCTCACCATCAAGAAAACTCCATCCGGCATTTAGATACGTTTCAATATTTTTCATCTCTTCTGTGGATTTGCCTGTTCCGCCCGCGCTGCTTGTCTGGCCGCTTGTTTGAATATCCCAGAAAGAATTGATTGTTATACCTCCGTAATGAAACCCAACCAGTCCCCCGCATTCAGTGGTTCCGCTAACCGAACTCGTCGCATAGCAGGCGGCAATCTTTGCGGTTTTATCACCATCAGAGCTATAATTTCGTCCCACAAGTCCGCCAACAGATGAAGTCCCGCTGACTGAACCCGCCGCATAGCAGATGTTTATTGTGCAGGAAGTATTTTGCCCAACAATTCCGCCGACATAGTTGCCGGCTCCGCTGACTATACATTCTGCATAGCAGGACGTAATAGAGCCACAGGTAGTATACCCAACTAATCCTCCGACATAATAGCTGCCTATCCCTGTAATTGAACCTTTTACATGACAAACATTTATCGTTCCAAAATCAGTCTGCCCTGTTATCCCCCCGACATGATCCCGGCCGGTTATATTTATATCCTCTAATCCCAGGTTCACAACTTGTCCGCTTTCACCAACGCAGCCGAATAAGCCAATGCAATCTTTGCCTGGGCCGATAATGGTCAGGTTGAATATTTTATGATTATTACCATTAAAAACACCGGTAAACATTGTTCCCTGAAAATCTGAAGTTATGCTGTTCGTATCCGGTGCAATCGGGGCTTGAGTATATATCTGACCGGCAAGGTTTATATCCGCTGTCAGGCAAAAAGACTTATTCCAATTATTTATGTCGAGAGTTAGTTCATTGAAATCAGCGATATTAGCTATTTTGTATGGGTTGTTCGCTTCGCCAGTTCCGCCGGAATAACCGAAAACATTGATGCTAAAAAAAAGAATAGCAAAAAAAATTGCCGCCGAAATTACACACTTGCTCTTCATCGCAAATTTCCCGTTTAGAAATTGTGCCCGGTAAATCTAAACTCTCTCCAGTTATAAATAGCCTACTATAGAACTCTATATTATCAAAAAAAGCCTTGCATTACAATGAAAAGTAGCAGTGGATCACCTCCTTATTTCCTCATTATTTATAAAGGCGTTTTTCAATAGGTAAAAGATGATAGTCACAGATGCGTTCCTCTGGATGAAGTATATTGGTAGGGTGGAAAGTTGTCGATAAAAATTTAACCACACCCGCGAATAAATTCGAGGGTTAAACATAAATAAAATGGATTTCCGCTTCCGTCTTCGCTGCGCTACGAATGACAAAAAAAGGGCAGACACATAGGTCTGCCCCTACATGATATTTGCATCAGAAAACTTTGGTGGTTTTTTTGCGGGATTTGGAGAAATTACGGGGGGGTGGTATGGTATAATATTAACGGCCGGAATGGCGAAGGGATTATTTGAATTTTCGGGGCAAAGTTATTTTAGGAGTGCTGTGGTGGATTCGGGAAAAGGTATAGGGATTGTTCTACTTGCAGTTATTTGTTCGGTTTTGCCCGTCTATGCGGCGGATTTGACGATTTCTGTTGATGCAGCAGCGCCTATCCGCACAATTCCAATGACGCTGTATGGTGCAAATTTACAGTCCTGGGACTGGCACCAGGACGGCGGTTATCCTCAATACAACAATTTACTGGAGGCCTCGGGTTGCAAATATCTGCGCGTGCCCGGCGGGTCATGGGGCAATGGGGTTCTTTGGAACGATATCGAAGGCCCATACGGAGCCAATGGCTGGAAGGTAAGTTACCTGGAATATCTATACCTGATGAGCCTAATAAGTCAACCGGGCGAAGAAGTTCATCCTACACTTCAGCCGATCGTTAATTTCCCAGGGTGGTGGTATGACACCCTTCAAGATAATCATCCCGGAGATGATGTCTGTGATTATCCATCAGCGCATATCAACGCCGTCAATGCGGCGGTTGGCTGGGTGCGAGACCAGACAGCAAGACCGGTATGTGCCCAATACTGGGAAATTGGCAACGAGATCGGCGGCCCGTGGGAGGTTGGCTATTTTCCTACAATCAGCGGCACCTTTTACGGGGATTACTTTGCCGATTTTTATCTCGGAATGAAAGCGGAAAATCCCAATATTAAAATCGGGATGTGCGCGGAACCTTCGAACAACCCTAACCCGTACGGATGGTATCAGGGGTATTGGGACCGTGATACGCTTACGGCCGCTTCCCTTAAGGGCGTTGTTCCCGATTTTTTCATTATTCATTCATATCAGAATGGCGGCGGAGATGGAGGGGCTTCGAACAATCCAACTTTGCTTGGCAGCCGGGTCAATGACATCGCTCAATGGACTTCCAACATGAACAGCATTATTCAGAACACGCTCGGGGCGCAATATGTAGGCCGGATTGAATATTGTATGACCGAATGGAACGCCAGCGGCACCACTTCCTACGATCGCGTTTCAGCGTATGTAACCGCGATGTTTCGAGCCCAATATATTCTGGAAATGGCCAGGAATAAGTGGACAGTGTCAAATCCATGGGTATCAGATTATAATGACAGCTACAGGCCTTATCCTGTCTGGTATATCAACCCGATGCTGATTAATTTCTTTGGCAGGGACATGGTTGGTGCGACCAGTTCTGATTCGCTGGTACGGGCATACGCCGCCAAAGATGCAGACGCCAATTTGACGGTATTTATCGTGAATAATTCGGCGACCGCGAGTAAAACAGCGAGTATTGCTATTGCCGGTTTTTCAGCCGGGACTGGCGGTCAGCAGTGGCTTATTGAACCGGCGGGAACGATTATATCCGGCGGTATCAATATCCAGGACAAGGGCGATATAAGCATTAACGGTGTTGTGCATCCGAATCCCCTGACTATATCTTCCCTGCCATCACAATCAATTACGACGGGCGGCAGTTTCACAGTAACACTGCCGGCAAGCTGCATGCTGCTGGTGAAAATCCCCGCAGCAATCGGCGATATCACAGCGCCGGCGGCGCCTGCGGGTCTGGCAGCCACGGGCGGGCTGAGGAGTATCTCGCTTGACTGGAACGACAACAACGAAAGCGATTTATATGGATATAATGTATATCGTTCATCAACTTCAGGCAGCGGCTACACAAAGCAGAACATTTCACCGGTAACCAGCTCAAATTATACTGACTACTTTACGTTAGAGGGCCGGACCTACTATTATGTTGTTACGGCAATAGACACATCATGGAACGAATGGGGTTATTTGAGCCAGATTGCCGCTTCTCCAGCCAACACGGCTCCGGCGGCCCCCTCAGGTTTTTCAGCGGCAGTTGGCGACACGATAGTTTCACTAAACTGGAATAACAATATTGAACCGGATGTAAACGGCTATTATGTTTATCGCTCGACAACATCCGGGGGTCCATATACCAGATTAAACAGCGTACCAGTGATTCTATCAGAATACAATGACGCGAATGTCACCAATGGCATACTTTATTATTATGTGGTCACGGCGGTCGATACATCCCTGAATGAATCGGACAACTCAAGCCAGGCAGGGGCCAGACCTCAGATCAACCCAATCGTCGGAATAATCGGGTCATGGACGACAGGGACAAGTCACGCTAAGGAATCGGGATACAACCGCGCTTTGCTTTTTGTGGCACATACTAAAGGCACCACCAGCAGCACGCCGAATTTGACGGCTGTCAGCTATGGCGGCAAATCAATGACGAAAATCATCGACAGAAACACCGGTTCAGGCTCCAGCCGTGTGTATGCAGCGGCTTTTATTCTTAACGATGCAAATATAACGGCCGCGACCAGCACAACTTTTACTCCTACATGGACCAACCTGCCTCCCAACGTGATATATGAAAGCGTATTCCATCAGAATGTTAATCAAACGAATCCTGTGGGCGCCAGCGCCAGTAATGGCTTAACAAGTGTTTCAACGATATCGACTTCGGCGATTGCAACGAGCTACGGCGATATGGTTATTGAAAATGCATCAAGTTCGGTTTCAGGTTCATATACCGTTACGGCCGGCTGGATTAAAGACGTGGACTTCAGCTCATCGAGCATGGATGGACACAAACCGGCGACGGGAGCGAATGAAACGGCAAGTATAACACAGGCAAGCGGCAATCATGTAATCATAGGGTACGTAGTTAAAAACGCTCCGAATATCGCACCGGCCGCTCCCAGCGGATTTAGTGCGTCGAGCGCTATAGGAGCCATTGTTCTTGACTGGAACGACAACAACGAAGCGGACATAGATGGATACAACATATATCGTTCAACAATTTCAGGCAGCGGCTATATTAGATTGAACGATTCGCTCTTAAGCGGCTCTGATTTTGCAGACGCAAATGTTACAAGCAACACAACCTATTATTATGTCGTGACGGCGGTAGATAGATTAGGGCTCGAATCCGTATATTCGACTGAGATTTCCGGTGCTACGTGCAACCCGGCGGCCGGCACAGGCGCTTTGCTTCGTGAGTGGTGGAATGTCATGGCGGGGACTGATATAAGCTACCTGCAAAATGATGTGAATTACCCTGACAATCCAAACGGCAGAGAACTGGTGACAAAGCTTGAAGGGCCGGAAAACTTCGGAGATAATTACGGTTCAAGATTTTTAGGATACTTAAACCCCTTAACCAGCGGCAGCTACAGGTTCTGGATTGCGTGCAATAATATTGGGTGTCTGCTTCTGAGCACAAACGATAATCCTAATTACCTGCAGACAATTGCTTACGTCGAGAGTCCGACAGGCTCGCGAGAATGGGATACATACCCTTCACAAGAGTCAGTGCCAATTACGCTGGAAGCGGGCCAAAAGTATTATATCGAAGTTATGCATATCGCTGATATCGGCAATGATAACATCTCTATCGCCTGGGAGGGACCGGGGATAAACCGGCAAATTATTGATGGTATATATTTATCACCTTGCGCAATAGAGTTTATTGACTTTGCGGGATTTGCCAACCAATGGGTTCGAACGGGCTGCGATGTATCCAACGACTGGTGCAGCGGCGCGGATTTTGACCGCAATGGAACGGTTGATACGGAAGACCTGATATCTTTTGCTAACGGTTGGCTGGTGGGCAACAATCCTCCATACTAACATAGATTGCTAAAATAAAAAACTTTGGAACAGTAATGGGAATTCCGGGACACCATTAGGGACACCATGCTTATTTCCTCATTATTTAAAAAGAGGTTTTTCAATAGGTAAAAGATGATAGTCATAGATGCGTTCCTGTAGATTGAAGTATATTGTTGGGGTGGAAAGAAGACAAGATTTTTGTGAAGAAAAAGCGTGGCTCGTGTCTCGAAAACTTGGATTCCCGCCTGCGCGGGAATGACAAATATGAGATTGCTTCGGCCCTAAGGGCCTCGCAATGACTGGACCCCCGACAGAGAAACTAAGGAGCAACAATATATTGGTCCCCTGTTGTAAGCAGGAGTAAACTTCTCGGGGAGAGCCAGGCGGATGAGGACAAAATTAAGCGGTGGATGGTGTTTGCGTTAGATTCAACCTATTAATATAATATGTCTCAATCGTTCGATAACAGTATAACTTTTTTAGGAGTAAAAAGATGAATTGCATTTCAAGGAAGGACATTGTTTTTTCATTAATTACAGTTCTCGTTTTTTCGGCCGTTTCTCATGCCGATGTGCGGCTGCCATCTGTAATAAGCGACAATATGGTCTTGCAGCAGGGCAAAGACATACCCATTTGGGGATGGGCGGATGCTGGAGAGAAAGTAACTGTTAAATTCGGCACAAGCAGTACCGCATGGGGTGCCACAGCGGATTCAGATGGCAAGTGGATGGTCAAGATTGATACCGGTAAAGCCGGTGGTCCTTACGAAATGACAATAGAAGGCAAAAATACTCTAACAATCAGAAATATTCTGGTCGGCGAGGTATGGGTATGTTCGGGGCAATCGAATATGGAATTTACAGTCAGGCAGGCCAAAGATTCAGCCGCGGAGATTGCCGATGCGAATAATTATCCCACGATAAGAAGCTTCAATGTCGGCAAGAAAGTGACTTATAAGCCGATGTATAATTGCGTTGGTAAATGGCAGGTATGCAGCGCACAAACGGCGGGTGGTTTCACGGCCGTAGGTTATTACTTCGGCCGGCATCTCAATAAAGAACTAAATATCCCAATAGGGCTGATTCATACTTCCTGGGGCGGAACACCGGCCGAGTCGTGGATGAGCAGGGATTATCTTGAAAAGGACCCGAATTTTGTGCCGATTCTTACGCGGTACGACAAGACAGCGGCAGATATCAATAATGTGAAGGCTAAATATAAGGAGGACACGCGGAAATATAACGAGGCGGTGCAGAAATTAAAGGCCGAGGGAAAGCCATTGCCGCCAAGGCCGGAAGAGCCGATAGGGCCGGGGCATGCTTATTCCCCAACGGGACTTTATAACGGGATGATTGTTCCTATTCTGCCGTATGGCATTCGAGGGGCGATTTGGTATCAGGGGGAATCGAATGCGTGGCGTGCTTACCAGTATCGCACATTGTTTCCGGCGATGATTAAAAATTGGCGTGATGCCTGGGGCGAAGGCAATTTCCCCTTTTATTTTGTCCAGCTTGCAAACTGGCAGCAAGTTAATCCTGAGCCGGGGGATAGTGACTGGGCAGAGCTGCGTGAAGCGCAATTGATGACTCTTTCAGTGCCCAATACCGGAATGGCTGTCACCGTAGATATCGGTGAGGCCAATGATATTCATCCTAAAAATAAGCAGGATGTCGGCAAACGGTTGGCGTTATGGGCACTGGCAAAGACCTACGGCAAGGATATCGTTTACTCGGGGCCGATTTATAAGATGATGAGTATCGAGGGAAATAAGGCTATACTGTCATTTGATAATGCCGGAAGCGGACTTATGGCAAAAGGCGATTCCTTAAAAGGTTTTGCAATAGCCGGTGCCGATAAGAAATTTGTCTGGGCCGATGCGAAAATAGAGGGCAATAAAGTTATTGTAACTTCTGATAAAGTCCCGCAGCCGGCTGCTGTTCGATATGCATGGGCAATAAATCCGATTTGTAATCTTTACAATAAAGAAGGTTTGCCTGCGACTCCGTTTAGAACTGATACCTGGCCCGCGATTACCGATAATAGACATTAAACTGACTTATTTGGCCTGAATAAATATTGTGGCAAATTCATTTCAAAAGAAGTGCCGGCTTTTAAATAATAGTCAATTTAGAATCGTTCTATCCAAAAGGGTCTCGGCCCGTGATGACCTGCTTGTGCTTTACGTCTCTAAAAACGACCTTGGGTTTACACGTATCGGCATTTCTATTGGCAGGGCAAGCGGGAAAGCTGTTGTTCGCAATCGTTTGAAACGGTTAATACGTGAGACCTTTAGACAGAATAAACAGCGTTTATTGCCCGGCTTTGACATTGTTATTTCAATGTCTCCAAAGTGGAATAGTCAAATACGATTAAATCGAATAAAAAAGCCCCAAAGTTCTATAAAATACGTAGATATTCGTGATTCTTTCTTGAAATTGGCGGCCCAAATGAATCTGCGAGCGGGCCAGTGAGCCTGCGTAAAAAGGCCCTTTATTAGTAATCTAAGGCAGGTTTGATGCCGATAAATGCTTATGAGCACAGAGGTTGCCTTGGGTCCTAAAAAAGGATTAATTGCGATTGGAGCAGCGGCTAAAAAGGCGGGCATATCACGCCAGTCGCTGCAGTATTATATTATGATAGGCCTTCTTGAGCCCGCTAAAATAACCAGAACCGGAAGGCGAATGTTCGATAAGAGAACCATAGAACGTATAAAACTTGTAAAGAAGCTTAATGAAAGCGGGTATCCTCTCAGGGCAATACGTGAGTTATTCCTTGAAGGCAGGACACACCTTGATAACGGCAAGAAAGCTAAAAAGTAAACCTGAAAAGGTTTGCCGCAAAATTGAAAGGAAAAAGCGTGAGTGATTACGAAACAACGCAGCGAAGGCGAAGTATGATAGTCGGTGTTTTTGTCATCATCGCTGTCATCGCTTTTTTCTGGATGGTATTCAAATTCGGGGACCTGCCGGGATTTGTAAGTGAAATAAAATCTTTTGAGATTAGAATTCAATTTCCAACTGCCCCGGGGGTTCAAAGAGATACTCCTGTTCGCTTATGCGGCTATCAAATAGGGACAGTCACTCAGGTTAATCCTCCAACTGTCCTTCAGGACCTTGATACTAAACAATCATATTATCAAACTCTTGTAATCGTTAGTATCGATAATAGATTTAAAAATAATATTCCGGATAACGTCACTGCCAAACTGGTGACGAGGGGACTTGGCTCCAGCTATATCGACCTTGAGGTTCTGTCACTTGAAGCTCCTAAGGGAAAGGTCCTTGTTGAAGGCAGCCTTCTTCAGGGTTCAACCGGAGTTTCAAATGAATTCTTTCCTGCTGAAACGCAAAAAAAACTTGAAGAGCTGATTGTTAATATCTCTGAATTCGTTAAAAACAGCAATGAAATTGTGGGAAACTCGGAAAACCAGTCGAATCTTAAAGCAACTCTCGCCAATTTAGCCGAAGCAAGTAACCAGGCTATCGAATCAATGAAGACACTTAAGGAAGCAACAGCCGCCGGCAGAACAATGATTCAAAATGTCGATAACAGGACAGACCGGCTGACCGAATCTCTTGTGGTTACAAGTGATAAGCTGGCGCAGGTTATGACTAATCTTGATAGTATTTTGGTAAAGATAAATGAAGGCCAGGGGACAGCCGGCAAACTGGTAAATGACGGCAGGCTTTACGAGCAATTTCTCCAAAACAGCAAAGAGCTCGATATCCTTCTAAAAGAAATCAGATTATTTGTTACTGAATCCAAGAAAAAAGGCATTCCTTTCAAGCTCAAGTAATCTTGCATTTGCGGCCGCAAACAGTTATTATCTTTTCAAAACTGCACATTAGGAATTTTATGTAAATGGCCAGAAAATCCGTAATTCATCCTACTTCGCAAGACAAAAAAATAATTGCTAAAATCGTCGAATTGGCAAAAAAAGCCAACATCGATATCTCAGGCGCAAAAGTCAGGCGAACATCATCGCGTTTCTGCCTTGGCGTTGAGCACGGCGATTATAACGGCACTGAGCTGTTCGGCGTGGGCACTGACCGATTTATATGGATGGCCTATAAGCCGCTCGAATCTTCTTCAATGGTCCTTTACAGCGGCAATTTCCCCGATGATGGAATTATTGAATTTGATTTAAATGATATTCCCGAGCCAAAGTCCTCGAAAAATGCCGACACGTGGGCCCGTTTTGCCTGTGGTGTAGTTTTTGTTCTTAAGCGGGCCGGTTACAAAATTACAAAGGGAATCAATGCTGTCATTTTCGGCAATATTCCCGGAGGCGGGATGTCACGTTCTGCTTCCTTATCGCTCAATTTAATTTTATCCTTACTCGATGCAAATGATATAGAAGAAACCGATAAGCTCAGGATTGTAGATTTGGCGCAACAGGTAGAAAATGATTATATCGGTTCCCCTTGCGGCAAGCTGGACCAGATTATGATACTTTTTGCCAGAGAGGGCTTCGGCACCTATTACAATCCAAAAAATCAAACCGTCGAATATATCCCGTTGGGTAAACGTGCTTCGGATTTTTCAATTGTCGTAATGGATACAGGGACAGTTCGCCCGGGTCTTGAAAAATCTACATATAAAATGCGAAGGGCCGAATGCGAGCAGTTCGTTTCAATTTTGCAAAATGGAGGTTACAAAATTTCATTTCTGGCCGACGTCAAAAGCGATGACCAGTATGAAAAAATAATCTCCCAATATAAGCAGCAGTACCCTGACCTTTGTGAACGTTTTAAATACATCTTTGCGGCCCAAAAAAGGTTTTATCAAATGCTCGATGCATGGAAAAAAGGGGATATTCAAACAGTTGGTAAAGTTTTCCGTGAAGATGGCATTGGCCTGAGGGATGATTATAAAATTTCAGGCCCCGAGCTTGAAACCATGTGCGATATAGCAAGAACCGTCCCCGGCAGCATGGGGGAAAGGATGCTCGGCGGCGGGGATAAAGGTGCGGCAGGGGCATTAGTGAAAAATGGTCATGTAAAAACTCTCAAGAAAGCTGTTGATGTTGCTTATCCTCAAAGCCACCCTGATTTCGCGGATAAATACGCCGTCCATATCTGCAAAGTCGTCGACGGAGTCAGAGTTTATGAGGGATTGGTTTAGAATTATGGAGTTGCGTCTATTTTATTCTTTTTAATCATTTTTTAATCCGCGAGAACGGCCGATAAATTTTACCTGAGGCATGCTTTTTTTGTGATTAGGATTCTTCATAAAAACTTTTTTTCTTTCTTTTTTTTTGTCTAAAAATAGCCAATTTTGTAAAAAATCTGCTTAAAATTGAATTTTTTCAAAAAAAATGTAACAAATCCCGCATCAACTGGACTTATTTAGCAGGAAGTAAGTTAAAAATACTCACAAACAAACCACTACAAAGAAGGAGAAGAGTATGAACCTGCAAACACATCCAAAATCAATCGCAATCATCTCAGCCATCCTGTTATCTGTTGTAAATCACACAAGGGCGACTGAGTCATGGATTAAAATAGATTATCCCGGAGCAGCCTGGACATATGCCGAGAGTGTCAGCGGCAATAATATTGTGGGAACCTATGGTACTGGAGGAGTAATTAATCACGGTTTCCTTTACGATGGGACAAACTGGACTGCGCTTAATTATCCCGGGGCAATCTCGACAAGCGTTCATGGTATTGACGGACACAATATAGTTGGAGATTACAAGGACACTTCAGATCACTCCCATGGTTTTATTTTCGATGGAGACAACTGGGTTACACTCGATTATCCCGGGGCAGCTTTTAATTATTATAATGGTTTGCGTGATATTAGCGGCCACAATATTGTTGGATGCTATAACGGTAATCGCGGTTTTCTTTACAATGAGGGAAACTGGACCCAGCTGCCTATGTCAATAGCATACGGGACTGATGGAACTAATATTGTTGGTAGTGACGTGCTTTATAACATCGCTGCTCAGAGTTTGACAATTCTCGACTATCCAGGGGCTACGTATACGGTATTATATGATATTAGCGGTAATAATATTGTTGGAATACATATAAGCTCTGGCCATACAAAAGGTTTTCTTTACGATGGGGCAAGCTGGACTTCCATATATTATCCCGGGGCAACGCGGACGGAAGCACGTGGTATTAGCGACAATCGTGTTGTTGGTTTGTATCAAGACACTTCAGGGGTTCACGGTTTTATCTATACGATTCCAGAGCCCACAACTATTTTATTATTAGCCTTTGGTGGTTTCACTTTAAGTGGATTTGGCAAACGCATAACAAAAAGAAAACAATTAAAAAAATTCCCGCTTGTTTATTTTAAGACGTAATGAGGAAGTTATAAAACTGGAAATGAAAATTAAAAAACCATAAAGCGACGCGTAGGCGCGTTTTGAGAAAACAGGAATAAATTTTATATATCTAAATTTATCACTCTGACAGCTTGATTTGTATCTTTGGATTTAACTTCAATCGTTTTAATTGCAATAGGTATCTGATTAACCTGCTTGGTCTGGCTAATCAGTTGAGCATGCGATACCAATCTCCCGGGATAAGCGGCTTGAGCCTTTTTCTTGGCATCATATTGCGATAAAGCGTTGATAACAATAGCGTTTAGATCCATGAAAAACACCTTATATGTACCGGGAGTTTGATAGGAAAAGTTACCGTTCATTGGTTCCTCCTTACTTATTTTTCAATACCTCGTGCGGACTTGTTTGTCCCATCCCCATTTAACTTTATATTACCAAAATTATACGATTTTGTAAGGGTATATTGATTGTATTAATACCTGGATAACGTTTAAAATCCGCGGAGGTCGGTGCTTTGACGGCGGGGGAGGCCGGGTTTGGGCAGGCGTTTAAGAATGAGATATTCTATATTGTTCTTTTTGCAGTAATCCCTTTTTTCCGGTCTGTCACCATCTTCGTTAACGATGTAAATATCAGGTTTTAACTTGTTCATCTCGGGTTCGGCATCTAGCCATCCTCTTCCTGAGCCGATAAATGCCTTTTTTACAAACTTAATTGAATTACATATAAAGCATCGCTGCTCCTGATTAATCATAGGGTGACCGGCACCTTTGTATTCACAGATTGTCTTGTCACTTCCAAGAGAAACAAAAAGGTCGCCATATTGCGCCGCTTCTTCAAAGAATCTGACATGGCCGGAATGAAACCAATCATAGCAGCCGGTGACAATTACCTTTTTGCGAGATGTCTTTATTTTTTCCAGGGAAATCTTATCTTGAAGAAAAATGTTTATTTTTTCATTTTTTAAGACTTGATATTTTAAACCATAAGTTTTGCAGAACTGCCTTTTTGCTTCGTTATCACTTTGCTCGTCCACAATCCAGATATCCGGATTTAAATCTGCTGAATACTCAAGGGCATCTGGATTAATATTATTAGTTTTTATAACTTTATGGATATATCGAATTGATTCGAGCAGATACAAGCGTTCATCCTGAGGGAATTTGGGGGGCTTGCCTGTTATTTTTTCTACCGCTGTATCTGTCAAAAGCAGGGCGTAAACTTTGCCCAGCTTTGCTGCTTCATCAAAAAAGCGAAACTGAATTGGTCTGAGGTCATCAAATGCACCTGAGATGATGACATTATCTCCATGCTCTTTATTCATTTTTGACTCTGACCTTGGCGTGAAAAGCCCCCGGCACGGGCTCATCCGAAATGACATAAAGGTATCCGCCGCCGCATCCAGAGCACATGGCCCCGGCATATTTATGCTGATAAAAATCAAGAAGTTCCAGTAAATTAAGTGTCAGGACGGGATGTGTGAAATTTTGAGGTAAAAGCACTTCCCAGCATCGCATGTTTTCGTTCAATGATTCTCCTAAGCCTTTGGTATCCATATTTATAATTGCTTCAAAACAATTCTTTCCGGCCTGTCCTAACCGCTCAACCCATTTAGGGTTGAGGTTTTTTACTCCCAGCGGATTATATCCTTCAGGCCGCGGCATCACCGTTAAAATATGAATAACATTTGATAGCCATTCAGCGATTTTTTTATCATTATTAGATTCGATGTGAACAGGAAAAATTCCGCCTTTGTGATTGTAATCATAATCCAGCCTGTTTACGCCGGGATAGATTAGACCAATCATATCTTGTGAGCCGGATGGTTCTGGTTTGTCCTTGTTTTCTGTTTCATAAAGTTCTTGAACGAGGTCTTCTTTGCTTCTATCCTGGGGAATTTTGTCATTCCACAATCTCAACGCAATCAGTCTTGTGCTGCTGCAGATACCGGCCCTATCCATAAAACGAAATTCAGGCTCGATATTAACAACTACCATTGAGCCGGGAGGTGCAGGATTGTGCTTCGAAACAAATGGCTGGTCAATCCATCCGCCTGCAAGTGCCAGTCTATAAGGCAGTCGGCCAATAAGCTCTGTTATATGAGATTTTTGCTGTTTTTCCATTCAGATGATAGTTTGTTTTCCTGCTTTTCGGGCAATATACTGCTGCTCAATCCATTTATATGTTGCTTTTAGCCCATCTCGCAGGGTTGTGTTCGGTTCCCAGTTTAAAATTTTCTTAATCATCCGGTTATCACTATTTCTGCCTGCAACACCTTTAGGAGCATCTAAATCATATTCGCGTTTTAATTTAATTCCAGCAATTTCTTCAACAATGCTGACCAATTTATTAATCGAGACAAGCTCATTTGAGCCTAAATTAATCGGTGTGGCGATAAGGTCTTCACAATGCATTATCATATCAATTCCTTTGGTGCAGTCATCAATAAACATAAAACTGCGAGTCTGTTTGCCATCCCCCCAGATTGTAATATTGCCTCTGTTAGTATCTTTGGCCTCGATTACCTTGCGGCACATCGCGGCTGGCGCCTTTTCCCGGCCGCCATCCCACGTGCCGAATGGTCCATACACGTTATGGAATCTTGCGATAAATGTCTTTAGTCCTCTTTCTGCCCAATATTCCTGGCAAAACATTTCCGACATTAACTTTTCCCAGCCGTAGCCTCTTTCTGCCATTGCCGGATATGCATCCGATTCCTTGAGTGCCCTTACTTTTGGGTCTTTTTGAAGCTCAGTATTATATGCGCATGCCGAAGAAGAAAAGAAATATCGTTTTGCCCCTGCTCGCCATGCCGATTCAATCATGTGCGTATTGATAAGAATGCTTCGCAGGCATTCGATTCTAAATCTTTCAATGAAACCCATTCCACCCATATCGGCGGCCAGGTTATAAACTTCAACAGCATCTTCGCAAGCGCGTTTACAATTGGCCTCAACGCTGAGGTCCATACACAGGCATTCTACGCCCGGGGTTCTCTGGTACCATTCGCGCAGCGGCTTTTTATCTATTGCCCGAATCCGCGTAAATCCGAGTTCATGAAAGTATCTGGTTAAAGCGCCCGCTATGAAACCGCCGGCGCCTCCTATCACAATCAAATCATCTTTTTTGGTTTCTGATTTAACATTAATTTTTTTTGTCATTTTATTTACCTTTTGATTCTATTCTCACAAGGACTACACCATGCGGCCGCACGACCGCCTCAAATTCATCTTTATATGTGCCGAGATTTTTTTGCCTCCAAAGGTCTCGCACCTTCTGATTGCCTGTTAAACCGATTTGTTCCCATTTAACTTTTACAACAATATTTTCTTTTCCTGTATTGAATAATCCAACAGCCTTTGACCCGTCTTCAAGCTCCTTTACCAAAACTCTGTCATTTCCATCAGAGGGCAATTGTTTTGCCATATTTCCTAAGGGGTCCTGATCAATCGCCAGCACCTCATCATTGGTCAATAGATTCAATGTAAAATCGTCGAGCTGGTCAAGGGGACATCCGATAAGCAGGGGCGCAGACCAGAGACACCAAAGCGAAATGTGTGTATATTGCTCATCAGGTGTTAATTTGCTCGGGTGCGGCGACCCCCAGCCGACTTTCCCGACAACTAACATATCCGGATCGCACCAATGGCCCGGACCGTTAAAAGCGGTCCATCTTACGTGCATCTGCCATATATCGAATACTCCCAAAGCCCATCCGATTTCATTTGGCGGAAGCTGTTTCTTTGTCCAGGCATCGCGTATGTCACCCGTCGTGCGCCAGCAGTTGGCTAATTCAACCCAGCTCTTGGCCTTGTTAATCGGCGCACTATTAGACAGCGAAAAGATGATATCCCGGCCGGTTGCACGAAGGGCATCTGCCATACGTTTTGTATTTTTCTCATCATTGGGATTCCAGTCGTATTTCAGGTAATCTATTCCCCACTGGGCCCATTGCGATGCATCGTTTGTGTCAAACGTATATTTGCCGACTCGCTTGTTTTTTTCATAATTTGCTAATTTAACCCACGCGCCATTTGGTTCATCGCTTGAACCGCCATTGTAGCCGGCGTAGGATGTTATCCATGGTGTCGAGTAGATACCTGATTTAAGGCCGAGCGAGTGAATGTAATCGCAAAGCCGCTTCATATCCGGGAATTTTTTGTTCGCCTGTATTGCATTAAATTCGCCGCCTCGGAAATCCTGCCACGCATCATCGATATTAATATATGTCCAGCCGTGATTGATCAGGCCGCTGTCAACCATTGCCTTTGCCGATGACCGTACGTTTTTCTCCGAAACCTGTGCCGCCCAGCAGTTCCAGCTATTCCATCCCATAGGAGGTGTTAGAGCGATTTTGTCTCCGCAAATAATTTTAAATTCTCTCGATGCGCTTCCTTTTGAATTTTTAGCTTTAAGTGTGACATTGTATGTTCCCGCTTTATTGAGCTTGCCTGTTATCAGGCCGGTGCTGCTGTCGATTTTTAATCCTTCCGGCAGATTATCTGCGGCAAAAGTCATTGGCCTTATGCCTGTTGCAGGGATAATGAATAGAAAGGGGCTGCCCGGCCTGACTCCAAAAACCTTCGCCCCGTTTATTTTTGGTGCATCCGATGCCTTTGGAGTGAGAATATATCGTTCATTTGGTTCGGATTTTAATTCTTTTGGTGAATAAGTTTTCTGTTTGCCTGCCATTTCGCAACCTGAAATCAAAACGATTAAACTAAAAAATCCTCCCATTATTATAATTGACTGCCGCCTCATAACCGCTCCTTTCTGTTTTATAGTAAGCAACATGTGACATGTCCTTATTTTTATACGGCCTTCAATTTAAGCTTTTGCCTGGGGATTATCAAGCGCTGAAAAATATAAACCCTGACGGACTATTTGCCAGCACTTCTAATTTGAGCAAAGCATCATTTTTCATTTCTTTTCAGGATACATACGAATAAGAACGACCCCATGAGGGCTAACCGCCGCCTCAAAGCTGCCTTTATACTTGCCGATATTCTTTTGTCTCCAGAGGTCACGCACTTTTTGTTTTCCGCTGATACCAAGTTGTTCCCAAGTGACTTTAATCGCCTTTGGTTCTTCTGCGGTATTGAATAAGCCGATTGCTTTGGAACCATCTTCCATGTCTTTAAGCAGAATGTATTCACCGGCTTCCTGCTTAATTATGCGGGCTTGTTTACCCAAGGGGTCTTGATCCACATCAATGACCTCGGAATTGCAAAGCACGTTGAGCGTGAAGGCATCGAGTTTTGCCATATCTCCGCTGAAAATGAGCGGCGCTGTCATAAGGCACCACATCGACATATAACTGTATTGTTCATCTGCACTAAGTGTGGTCGGCTTGCCGATGCCATTGGTGTTCGCGTCGCCGACCCACCCTATGAGGATATAGTCGGGGTCATTCCAGGCGCCCGGCCGGGCATATTCCCAGTGGCGGGCATTACTGAATCCGACTTTATAAAAGCCCGGCAGACGGGAGCTGCGCTCCAGTCCGAGGTCGCCTGTTGTACGCCAGCAATTGCCGACTTGTGCACCCCAGGTCCAAACACTGCCCATGCCGTATTGACAGAGATTAAAAACAATGTCACGGTCGAGTTTCTGCAATTCATCATGCATCTGCTGATATGGTTTTTTAAATCTTTCCGGCAAAGGTGCATTCTTATCGGGGACATAACTGCACCAGTCGTATTTGAGGAAATCATACCCCCATTTCCCAAAAGTATTGGCGTCAACAGCTTCGTGATTGTAACTGCCGACATAACCGCCGCACGTCCATGGTCCAGGCGATGTATAAAGACCGGCTTTGAGTCCCTTGCCGTGTATATAATCAGCCAAACCTTTCATGTCCGGAAATTCCGAATTCGCCAGCACAGACCCATCGGCACTGCGATAAGGTTCATCTCCGCGTTTTTTCATCCAGCAATCATCAATATTTACGTATTGGTAGCCATAGTCAGCCATACCGGAGCTAATCATCAAGTCCGCGGCTTGGCGCATCAAGGCGTCACTGACTCTTGTGTAATGAATATACCAGCTATTCCAGCCCATTGGCGGAGTCAGAGCAAGTGTATCTCCGGCAGTGATGCGAAACCCACGCTGTGTTTTGCCGTGAGAGTTTATCGCCATGAGCATTGTATTATAAGTCCCCGCTTTGTCGACACGACCCGTGATGATGCCGCTATTTGCATCGAGTCTCAGACCCGCAGGTAAGCCCTCGGCCGCGAATTTGAAAGGCCGCCGGCCTGTAACCGGTATTCTATACAAAAACGGCGAACCCGGCCGAACACCGAATACCTTCGCCCCGTTTATCCTGGGAGCGTCAGGCGCCTTTGGTGTGAGAACATATCTTTCATTTGCCTGGTATTTTGATTCTTTTGGTAAATATGTTTTTTGTTGGCGTGCCATTTCGCATCCCGAAATTAAAATAAGTCCTGCGATGGCGATAAATACTGTTTGATCTTTCATAAGGTCTGTTCTTTCACAGTTCTTATGTTCTTGTCTTTTATTTGCAAATGAAAATTTTACGTGTTGTCAATTTGAATACAACGGCAATATCGTTGATTTTTTTAGCAGGGGTTGTAACAATCAAACCATTCTCTGTTTTTTGCCATTTGATTTTTTCTTTTGTTCCCAGCATTGCAATCTTTTTAATCTTTATATTTTCGGCCTTGCTGCCTCTGGCGAACATCGTCATATTGACATCAGTGTTTTCCCCCGGCCAACCCAGCACAATCGCATAAACAGTATTATCTTTGCGGGTATAACGGATATCTTTTGCACTGTAACCGCCTTTCATTCTGGCAAACATCCCTCCTGATTCCATCTTCGCAGGACCTTCACCATACTCAACAAAGGGTCTAGTTTCATAAATCGCCTCGCCGTTTATTTTCATCCAATCACCTATTTCAATCAGCACTTTTTTCTGATTATCGGGAATTGTCCCATCGGCTTTAGGCGAGATATTCAGCATCAGTTGGCCATTTTTGCTTACGATATCTGCCATGGTGCGGACTATTTCCAGCGGCCTTTTGATTCCGAGATTATCCGTATAGCACCATGAACCCCGGCTTATAGTATCATCCGTCAGCCATACATAATCCGTCAGCTTGTCGGCCCTTCCTTTTTCATAATCCTCCATCCCAATTTCGCTGGGAAGGTCTTCCTGTTTATAGGTGACTACAACTTCCTTATTCAGCCGGGCGGCATCATTGAAATAGTAAGCCAGATATTCCATCTTATATTTGTCAGGGATTTCATCGAGCCATGAATCGAAATACATCAAATCAGGATGATAATTATCAATGACTTCAATAAGTTTGTCCTTCCACATCTGGTAAAATTTCTCAGCAGGCATATAACCATACATAATCGCACGGCAGGGGTCGTTTAGCAAATCCGGGAAATAGCGTTTAACGAACTCATAATGACCTGTCCAGTAGGTGTTGCCGTTTTTGGTAATCTCGTAAAGACCGTTTCGCTCATGGTGAAAAGTCGTGACAAAACGCATACCTTTAGAACGGATTGCTTTTTCTAATTCGCCGACACAATCCCTGTGAGGGCCCATATCTTTGGCGTTCCATGGCGTCAGTTTGCTCGCCCACATAGAAAATCCATCGTGATGTTCAGCTACAGGTCCGGCAAATTGCGCACCTGTCTTTTTAAATAAATCCGCCCATTCATCGGCATTAAATTTTTCCGCCTTGAACATCGGCACAAAGTCGGGATAACTGAATTTATTCGGCTCTCCCCATGTTTTAGCGTGATGCCTGTATACAGTGGAATTTATGTCATACATATTGCGGGGATACCATTCATCGCCAAATGCAGGCACGCTATAAACCCCCCAATGAAAATATATCCCGAATTTCGCGTCGCGTATCCAGGCAGGGTCAGGGTTGCGCTTTTTTAAGGATTCCCAATCTGCTGTAAAATGTTTTGCCTTCATTGCTGCCGGTTTATTTTCACTCTTTTGGTTTTCGCAGCCGTACAGCAACATCATAATTAATAACGAAATAAACTTAATTTTTTTATTCATTTCTGAGCCTTTCACTAATTCCAATTCCGTTTTAGAAATGCTCTGCAAGTGCATGTTATTTCGGAATCACACCCCAAATGGCATTTTCCATCCACTTTCCATCGGCATTTTTGCATTCAGTTACAGCTCTACTCCAAAACGCGTCAAATTCTGCCTGAGAGGGTAAACCCAGGGAGCGAGGGCGTTTGGCTAATTCTATTGTTGAACGGCATTGCCATCCATAATAATCCGCATGGCCGTCAGCAAACCCGAAATTGGCACCATTTCCATGCATAATGTTTGGCAGGTCACCATCCCAATAAACATGAGGCGCAGCAGCATCATCTCTCGTTTTATAAGGGAATATACAAGTATCACCGGTTATTTCTCTCTCCTCTAAAAATACAATCCTTTCGCCGGCTTTTTTAATTTGGCCCAATCTCTTTGCGACTTGACCTTCGGGATGATAAGGCCAGCGGGCGTTCATAGATTCAGGCATAACATAGGTCCTGTGGATATCTTTATCAGCTTCAGGACAGCGGTAACTTTTTACATTTTGACAATACCTGTAAAGTGCGCCTCTTTGCAGTAAACAGAGTCTTTCAATGTATGGTAAATCAAGGTCCCAGTCATGTCTTCCAGCCGGCTGGCCGATGCAGCAAGGGCCGACCGATGGAACTGGCGTTTTAGCAGTGCACCAATATGTCTCATTGGCAGGTTCCGGAAGTTCGCCGCCATTGACCAGCTTGCCGTCATTGTTCTCGGCATATGCCATCCAGGCAGTCACAAGCTGCTTTATACCGCTCAAACATACAATTCTTTTGGCCTGGGTCCTTGCCTTGCTCAAAGCCGGAAGCAAAACAGCCATCAAAAGGGCAATTATCGCGATTACTACAAGCAACTCAACCAGTGTGAATCCTTTTTTATAAGTTCGTGACAAATACATCGCTTATTTTGTTTCTTTCAAAGCTTTTATAAACATTGTATTAAAAATTTCATGCAGTTGATAAATTAAAATTCGTTTAGTTACTGATTATAATTTTCAAGATTGTCCTTGTTAGTCTTTAACTTAATCATATATCCTCCCATCAAACCTGTTATATAGCGATTATTGCCCTTTATATGTCAAATATTGATTTTTTTCAGATAATTTAAGAAATTTCCTCTAAAAATCGGTTTCCAGGACAAGTTTCATTTCACCAGAAAACTTTTATTTCTTGCGAACCATAATAAAACCTAAATCGTAATTAATCCTAATTAGGTCTGGTTTTCGGATTTGGGTGTGTTATTAAATGAAATAAAAATGAGAACACAAGCAGCAAAGATGAAAACTTCAGAGATTGAAAACAAAATGGATGCTTTTGTTAAGAACTGCCGTCAAAAAGGCTTGAAAGTCACACCCCAGAGAATGGCAATTTATAAGATTTTGACCCATTCAAAAGGGCATCCATCCGCGGAAATGGTCTTCCACGACATTAAAGGATTATTTCCCGGTATTTCACTGGATACCGTGAACCGCACTCTTTTAACTCTTGCAGATATGGGTTTGGCAAATATTCTCGAAGGTTCCGGCGATGTTCGCCGTTATGATGGTGACCTTGAAAATCATCAGCACTTTAAATGCATAAAATGCAAAAAAGTTTTCGACTTTCATTACCCCCCGTTTGATGATATAAAATTGCCCGCAAATATTACGGCTAAGTTTAAGATATTAAAAAAATCGGTGTATTTGGAAGGAATTTGCGGCACTTGCGAGGGTAAGCAGAAAGCATAATTTCCGTAATTTATTCGTTAAGAGGGGAATATGAAAGCGGTCGTCATAACTGAGCATGGTGGTCTCGATAAAGTAAAATTAGCTGAAATTGCCAGGCCAAAGCCAAAATCAGGCGAAGTGTTAATCCAGGTAAAATCCGCTGCCCTAAATCATCTCGATATATGGGCCAGAAAAGGCGGGCGTGCAAAATTGCAAATGCCTCATATCCTCGGATCCGATGGTTCAGGCGTAATAACTGAAATCGGCGAGGGTGTTGAAGGCCTAAAAATCGGTGATGAAATTCTTATAAATCCCGGCCTAAGCTGCGGCCGGTGTGAATTTTGCATGCGAGGCGAGCAAAGTGAATGTGTCTCTTTCGGCATCATCGGTATGGCAAGCCCCGGCACATTTGCTGAATATGTAAGTGTTCCCGCAGTTAATGTATATCCTAAACCAGCTCACTTGAGTTTTGATGAAGCTGCCGCGTTGCCCCTCGCCTATATTACGGCATGGAGAATGTTAATGAATAGGGCTGGCCTAAAGCCGGGTCAGACATTATTGATTCACGGAATAGGCGGGGGAGTGGCCCTGGCTGGTTTGCAGCTGGTGAAACTGACTGGCGCTTCTGTCATAGTCACCTCATCATCTGATGAAAAACTCAAAAAAGCAGCTCAAATCGGCGCTGATTCTATAATAAACTACAAAACTGCTGATGTCGCTTTAAAAGTCAATGATATAACAAATGGCCGAGGTGTCGATATTATCCTCGAAACAGTAGGGGCCGCCACATGGCCTCTTGATTTTGACTGTGTGCGGCGCGGAGGAAAAATAGTAATCTGCGGCGTAACAACTGGACCAAAGGCCGAAACTAATCTGCAGGCATTGTATTGGAACCAGGTCTCAATTATCGGTTCAACTATGGGTTCAAATGAGGATTTTCGACAATTGCTTTCAGCGATTTCCATTTCAAAAATGAAACCCATTATCGATTTAGCTCATCCTTTAGAGAACTTTTATGATGCATTTCTAAAAATGGAACAAGGTGCCCAGTTTGGAAAAATTGTATTGAAAATTCAAAATTAGTTTAGGAGATTGTTGATGAAGCTAAAAGGAACACAAACGGAGAAAAATCTGCTTGCCGGATTTGCCGGCGAATCACAGGCGCGAAACCGTTACACATATTTTGCCGGTCAGGCCAGAAAAGAGGGATTCGAACAGATAGCCGCTATTTTCGAAGAGACCGCCAACCAGGAAAAAGAGCATGCAAAGCGGGAGTTCAAATTCCTCGAAGGAGGCGATTGCGAAATTACCGCTGCTTTCCCTTCCGGTAAAATCGGCACCACCCTGGAAAACTTGAAAGAAGCGGCAAAAGGTGAGCACCACGAGACCACAATTATGTACCCGGAATTTGCCAAAATTGCAGACCAGGAAGGTTTTCCCGTTATAGCAAATGTTTTCAGAAGTATAGCCATCGCTGAAAAAAGACATGAGCAGCGTTATCTTGCTCTTGTAAAGAACATAACTGAGGGTACCGTATTCAACCGGCCTAAACCTGTCCGATGGGTTTGCAGAAACTGCGGTTACGTTCACCAAGGGACACAGCCGCCGGATGCATGTCCGGCATGTGCCCATCAAAAGGCCTATTTTGAGCTTGAGGCGATTAATTACTAAGGACATCTAAGCAACCTCCTATTCGAAAATAGGGGATTTGCTTATGGCAGTGCTTTTTTAATTAGTATATGGTGATAAATGAGAGGGTTAAAGAAGCGAGGCTTGTTTTTGTCCCCTTAAAGGGACAAAAACAAGCTGATATCCTGTTGTTGGAGACGTGTATGATTAAAAAAGGGGTCATCGTCTGTTCTTATGGACTGATTGCATCTCTATTTTTTATTACCGGATGCAAGGAGAAATTTATGGAAGAACGAAGTAATCTGGTTACGATGAAGGGAAATCCTGTAACGCTTGTGGGTAAGCCAGTCAATGTTGGCCAAAAAGCCCCTGATTTTGAAGTTACCTCCAATGATTTGACTCCGGTCAAGTTCTCATCTTTTGCCGGCAAGACCTGCATTATTTCATCTGTGCCGTCGCTTGACACCTCTGTCTGTGATACGGAAACCCGCAAATTCAATGAAAGGGCCTCCGAATTCGGCGACGCGGTGATACTTACTATAAGTATGGATTTACCTTTCGCCCAAAAGCGATGGTGCGGTTCCGCCGGAATTAAGAACCTCCAAACCCTGTCTGACTACAAAAATGCCTCTTTCGGCAAGAAATATGGCGTCTTGATAAAAGATTTAAGATTATTGGCAAGGGCTGTTTTCGTTGTTGATAAAAAAAGAGTTGTGCGTTACCTTCAATTAGTGCCGGAGATTGCAAGTGAGCCGGATTATGATGCGGTCTTGAAGGCCGTGAAGGAATTGTAAGCACAAATTAAAGGGTAAGTGATGATGACCAACGAAATCAAGCCCAATGTTTACTCGGTAGGGGCCATTGACTGGGATAGACGCCTTTTTGACGAAATAATCCCATTGCCCGATGGAACAAGTTATAACTCTTATATTGTAAAGGGGAGTCAAAAAACTGCGCTGCTCGATACTGCTGACCCCACGAAAACTCACGTCCTGCTCGATAATCTTGTAGGTTTAGGTATTCAAAAAATAGATTATGTTGTAGCTCATCATGCCGAGCAGGACCACTCCGGTTCTTTACCAGATGTTCTGTTATTGTTTCCTAATGCCAAAGTCGTTACAAATGCCAAATGCAAAGATATGCTGATGGACCTTCTGCGCATAGAAGAAGAAAAATTCATGATTATCAATGATGGTGATAAGTTGTCCCTCGGCGATAAAACCCTTCAATTTGTTTTTACCCCCTGGGTCCATTGGCCCGAAACTATGTGTACATACCTGCTTGAAGATAAAATACTTTTTACATGTGATTTCTTCGGTTCTCATCTGGCCGCTAGCGCGCTGTTTGTTGAAGATGAGCCGACTGTATACGAATGCGCAAAAAGGTATTATGCCGAAATTATGATGCCCTTCAGGGCGGCTATAAAAAATAATCTTAAAAAAATCGAGCCATTAGATATCCAGATGATAGCCCCAAGTCACGGGCCTGTTTACCAGAGACCGCAATTGATAATTGATGCATATAAAGACTGGGTAAGTGACCAGGTAAAAAATGAAGTCATTGTTGCCTATGTCTCGATGCATGGAAGCACAAGGGATATGGTCAGCCATTTTGTTAATGCCCTTATCGAAAGAGGCATCCGTGTAAAACAGTTTAACCTTACAGGTGTTGATATCGGTCAGCTTGCTATAGCGCTTGTAGACGCGGCTACAATCGTCATCGGTTCGCCTACTTTTTTAGTGGGTCCGCATCCTGCAACAGGTTACGCGGCGGTATTAACTAATGCCTTAAGGCCGAAGACAAAATTTGTTTCCGTTATTGGTTCTTACGGCTGGGCCGGCACGATGTTAGACCAGTTTAAAGAAATGTTATGCAATCTTAAAGCAGAGATTTTAGAGCCTGTCCTTGCAAAAGGATTGGCGAAAGACAAGGATTTTGTTGCACTGGACCTTTTGGCTGATAAAATTGCGGCCAAACACAGAGAAATTGGTATTCTTAAATAAAGTTAAAATCTTGGGTGATTGAAAGAGAAAATGATGGCAGCCAAACTCGATATTTATAAATGTCCAAGTTGCGGTGTTATATTCGAAGTATTAAGAGATGCAGATTGCCAAATGGCTTGCTGCGGCAAACCTATGGAAAAACTCGCCGCCAATACGGTCGATGCATCAAAGGAAAAACACGTGCCGGCAATTGAACAACTTGCCGATGGTTTTAAGGTAAAAATCGGCAGCGTCCCTCATCCTATGGAGCAAAAGCACTATATCGAATGGATTGAGCTTCTCGCCGACGGCAAGGCATATCGTCAGTTCCTAGTCCCCGGCGCCGCCCCTGAGGCGGTTTTCAATATAAAAGCGTCCAATGTCACCGCAAGAGAACATTGCAATATTCATGGACTTTGGCAAGGGTAATAAGGAGATTAAGATGTCAATTAGTTTCAATGTGGATGAAATTTTTGAAATGGCCGAACAAATTGAGCGAAATGGTGCCTCTTTTTATCGTGAAGCCGCTCGAAAGACCGGTGACAGCACTGTTAAACAGATCTTTTTGAATTTGGCCCAAATGGAAGACGGTCATTTAATAATATTCCAGGATATGAGAAAACATCTCGGCCCGAATGAAAAAGAACAGACAGCATTTGACCCCGAAGATGAATCTATTATGTATTTGCAGGCTATGGCCAATAGCCACGGCACAGAAGGTAAAAAAGACCGGCAAACAAAACTTACAGGCAATGAGACAATCAAAGAAATTTTTGAAATAGCCATTAATGCCGAGAAAAATTCTATTATCTTCTATACCGCACTTAAAGACCTTGTTGATAAAACAGGTAAAGACAAGGTTGAAACGATTATCTCAGAAGAAATGGGGCATTTGGCTGTCTTGAAAATTCAGAAGGCCAATTTGAGTTAACAAATACATAATTGCAGAAATGAGAGCTGCATTTTTATTTTAAAAAATTTGGCGAAGGAACCCAGATGAAAAAATACAGGTGTATTATGTGCACTTATATTTATGACCCAGCAGTTGGGGACCCTGAAAACGGTGTTCAGCCGGGAACAAGCTTCGAAGATATTCCCGAAGGATGGGTTTGCCCCGATTGCGGTGCAGGCAAAGACGAATTTGAACCGATTGATGAATAATTACCGCTGAATTTGTTTTAAAGATGTGATATATGAGTGACATTAGCCCGATACTTTTGCCGCAGGAAATCGCTTGTGCGGAGATAAAAGCGTCTGCCTGCGGTATGGTTGTATTCGGGGCTTCAGGCGACCTGGTTCGGCGAAAATTGATTGGCAGTATTTTTGAGCTTTTCCGCCGGGACCTCCTTAATGAAAATTTTTATTTCGTCGGCTGCGGCAGGAGCAATTTTTCTGATTCACAATACAGGTTTGATGCCGCCGATGCCGTCCGGTCATCTGTTCAAAATATTCAGGAAGACCTTTTAAACAGTTTTATTGAAAAGCTGTATTACATTACCGGAAATTACGATGACCAATCATTTTACAAATCTATTGCCGATCGTCTAACTGCATTAGACAAAGCACACAATGTCAGCAACAGCCGCATTTTTTATATGGCCGTGCCTCCTGTATTATACGGCACAATTGTAAAAGGGCTCCATTCGGCGGGATTGTCCTGTCTTGACAAGTCCTTCTGTGAGCAAATCCGGCTTGTCGTTGAAAAACCTTTCGGCAGGGATTTTAAAACCGCTGACCAGCTTAACCGCACAATTCAGCAATATTTTTCCGAGAGCCAGATTTATCGCATAGACCATTATCTTGGAAAAGAGACTGTCCAGAATATTTTAATGTTCAGGTTTGCCAATTCACTTTTTGAGCCCGTCTGGAACCGTAATTTCATCGACCATATCCAGATTACCATAGCTGAATCCGTTGGCATAGAGCATCGCGGCGGTTACTACGATAAATCAGGGGCGTTACGAGACATGTTTCAAAATCATTTGCTCGGCATGCTTGCTCTTGTCGCGATGGAGCCGCCGGTTTCTTTTGATGCCGAACACGTTCGCGATGAGAAAGTAAAACTGCTCGAATGCGTTAGATTATTGACTGAAAATGATGCGGATACTTCATTTGTAAGGGGGCAATACACCGCCGGAAAAATCGATAATATCATGGTTCCCGGCTATCGTCAGGAGCCAAAGGTTGATTTTGCCTCGACAACCGAGACATACGTTGCCGCAAAGCTGTTCATAGATAATTGGCGCTGGCATGATGTCCCTTTTTATCTAAGGACCGGCAAACGTTTGGCCAGAAAAGATTCAGAAATAGCCATTACATTCAAGAAAGTTCCACATTCTATGTTTGCCTCGGTTGGACTTGATGAATTCCCTGCAAATACCTTGGTCATTCAAATTCAGCCGCTGGAAGGGATATCACTTAGTTTTCAGGCGAAGCGCCCGGGCTCGAAAATCTGTATAGGGACACTCCGAATGAACTTTAATTATGCCGATGTTTTTGGAAGCGAGCCCCCTGAAGCGTATCAAAGATTATTGCTTGATTGCATGGTTGGTGACCAGATGCTTTTCACCCGTCAGGATGATGTCGAGATTTCCTGGAGATTGCTCGAACCTGTTTTAGAGAATTGGGAAAATAAATCAACTGTTGCTTATGAATATCCGGCCGGGTCGGAAAGTTTTCCCCAGGCTGATAAGCTTATCGAATCGGATGGAAGAAACTGGCGGACTTTGCGTGATGCTTAAATATCTTTGGAGAAAAGATTATGGATATATTTGATTTCGCTCTCGAAAAAGAAATACTTTCTGAACAATTCTATCGCGAACTTGCCGAAAGGGCCCCCCATAAAGGTCTTGTAAGCATTTTTACAATGCTTGCCGATGAAGAGCACGGCCATGTTGAGGTTGTTACCAAAATGAAAGAAGGCTCTCCCGCCAAAGTTGCAGATACCATACTGCTGACTAATGCCAAAACAATCTTCGCTAAGATGAGACAGAGCAAGGATAAATTTAAATTTGGCGACAGCCAGATCGACCTTTATAAGAAGGCCCAGGAAATAGAAAGAGAAAGCAGGGCATTTTACCGTCAGAAAGCCCAGGAAACGGAAAACCCCGGCCATAAAGCGATTTTTAATACACTGGCCGAAGAGGAAAACAAGCATTATTTCCTTCTCGAGAATATAATAGAGTTCGTTTCACGGCCGACGACATGGCTGGAAAACGCGGAGTTCCATCATCTCGAAAAATATTAAAATTTATTGGAAAGGGGAGAAAAATGAAGAAAGCAAAATTCAAATGGCTGATTATTGGTGTTGTTTTGGGAACTGGTTTTACATCACTTGTTTACTCCCATTGTCAGATACCGTGCGGCATTTACGACGACCCTGCCAGGATATCTGCAATCTCAGAGGATATTGCTACTATTGAAAAGGCAATGAAGTCAATAGAGGAATTATCGGGACAAACCAAACAAAATACCAACCAGATTGTCAGGTGGATAGATGTTAAGGAGCAGCATGCCGAAGATATAGCACACCTGGCAAGTTTTTATTTTCTTGCTCAAAGAATTAAGCCGGTCGATAAAAAAGATTCAGCCGCTTATGAAAAATATATCAAACAGCTTACATTATTGCATGAAATGATTGTTTATTCATCAAAGGCAAAACAAACGACTGATTTGGCAAATGTTGAAAAGCTCCGTTCTGTTCTGGATGAATTTAGAAATTCTTATCAGGGAGAGGTTACAATTCCAAAGAAATGAAGATGGAAAGAACCGGTCTTAAGATTCAGGAGCAAGCAAAGAAATACCAGGCGCTAAAAAAAACTAATACCAGTCTGTATCGACATCCTGCTGAATTGGAAAGATTAAAAAAGTTATTCGACAGGTTATACGAAAAATACAATCACCATGAATTAATTAAGCCTGACCCTCTGCAGTTTGTTTACAGATATTCTAAGCCGGCTGATATGGAAATAGCAGGCTTTCTTGCCAGCTCTCTGGCATACGGAAGGGTAGAGCAGATTCAAAATGATCTCAATGATTTGCTTGGCAGGATGGGTCCAAGCCCTTATGACTTTACAATTAACTTCAAAGATAAGGACCGTGCAAAATTAGAGTCTTTCAAGCACCGTTTCAATACAGGCGGCGATATTTCTGACCTGCTTACATTATTAAAAGATATTCTTATTAAGTACGGCAGCATGGAAAAGTATTTCCTTGAGGGCTTTAAATCAACAGATGAAAATACGATATTTGCACTTATGCATTTCTGCGATTCACTTCTCGATAAATATCGCATGGCGCACAAGGGACATCAATCCAGAACTCTTGCATTTCTTCTGGCGGGTCCCGGCCTTGGCGGGGCAGCCAAACGGCTTAATCTTTTTCTTCGCTGGATGGTTCGCAAAGATGACGTAGATGCCGGCCTTTGGCACTCGGTTGATAAATCAAAGCTGATTGTCCCCGTAGATGTCCATATTGGCAGGCTTTGCAGAATCCTCGGTTTTCATAACCATAAAAATATATCGCTAAAAACCGCTCTTGAAATAACGCGCAATTTTGCCCGAATTTCTCCTGATGACCCCGTAAAATATGATTTTGCCCTTTCGCGAATAGGTATTCTTGAAGACTGCACAGGAAAACAGAGGGACCAGTGCAAATATTGTGATTTGCTTGTATGGTGTTCAAAAAGGGGACAATGGTAATGCAAAAAATTAAGCCCGAAGACCTTGAGAAATATAGTTCGGCCGCAACCCTGTCTGATATGGAAGTTTTCGTATTCCCTGAATTATTTTATGCCCTCATTCTCGCCAATATAATGAGTCCGATTATCTGGAAATGGCGACAGCACAGTTCCTTTAAAAAACTCGAAGGCAAAGATAATTTTAAAAAACTCCTCCGCCTTCGCCAGTTCATAATGGATGAATACGACTTTAACCTCGATTTAGAGACCTGGGGCCTGACCAGTAAAACCAGGGAACTCGCTCGTTTTTCCAAATATATCTCTCCCGAGGATATTGCCAAAAGTAACGGCCTTTTCGGCTATGAAGGGGACAAGTATTATTTCGATGTCGATATAAGAAAGCACTTCGGCCTTGATAAATACGATACCGATGTGATTCCGTATTGGAAAACCGAAACGATCGAGGCAATGGAAGCCTTTGTTCACAAGCAAAACTATACAAAAAAAGCAGGCGAGTGCGTTTCCCTCTCAACCCTTTATGCGGCCGCTGCCTTTATCGTCTGCGGCATACCGCTTGAAGATATCTATGCGATATTAACACCGCTTCACTCGCAAAATTTCATCGATATACGCGATGGCGTTTTAACAAATAACCGCCGTCAGGTGACAAAGGCAATGTGGTTCAACGGCACAGAAATATCAGCCAAGGCTCAGCGAGCACTTAGGCATGAAAATGTCACAATTGTTTCCCATCGCACAGGCCATATTCATTGTTTTTATAAGGATGCGACTATAAAACCTGATGCTTATGCGCATTTTGAAAAACAGCTCCGTTCATTTCTTTCAAGCGACCTTACCTTTAGCGTATTTGCCAATTTTCTCAGGTACCATTCGCATTATCAAAAGCATTTTCAGGTTTGTCGTGATTGTCACGGCCATCCCAACTTTTTAAAAGCTGAGATATTATTCAGCTATGAGCATGACAGCGATTATCGTATCGGTGATAAAACTCACGAGAAACTTATCGATGAGGTCATGGACGAGGATTTTGTTAATTCCGAAATTCCCGGCCGGCTCCGATGTGATTTGCTCTTTAATTTTATAACAAATAACAAAATCGACCTTCGAACCCAAGAAGGAAAAAATGAAATATCTGGTTTCCTCCAGTCCTTTATACCCCAAGTAAAAAAATTCGTAGATGAGCTGGTCGATTTTGTTTATTGCGAACCGAAACTTCCTGAGTCCGGCAAAAATTTTGTTTCAGCTCAACCCATCGAAATTGCAGTGGACTGGTCACGAGAAAAAATAATCGATTACCTCCAAAGCTTACGCGGTAAAAGCACAACGGCAGACCTCGCTTTTTATGCATATCGAGATATGGAAACCTGTGACTGGCTGCCGTTTCTGAAAGCCGCTTTCGAAAGAAGCCCTGTATCTTTGGAAATGGCCGAGTCTATTACAGTCAAATCGCTTTATGACTTTTTGCTGAAATTAAATGATACTTCGATTTATGACGGCAAACGTCTTGCGCAGCCCGATGAAGTCGCCAATTTCTTCAGGGGTGACGGCATTGAAAAGGCCCTCTTCTTGGCAAATTGTATTCGTAAGAAGCATCCTGATGAAAATATCGAGATTTCTATTGCACTCAAAAATGTCATTCTTAAAGGGGCGGGCGAATATCATTTTCATTCTTCAAAGGGGTTGAAAAAACAAATTCGTGTTTCGTTTGAGGGTGAAATTGCCACCCATGATACCGGCGGTTTTTGATTGTCTTTCGAGCGCAATATGAAATTATTGAATCTCGCTATAATGGTTGTAACCCTTAGAGGTCTGCCTAAAAAATGGCAGGCGGCTGTTTATTTTCTGGCAGGCCTCGCTGTTGGGCTGGTGATATTCATAGCACGTATTTCAAATGCCGCCTCGTATCTTTCCGATGCTCCCGGTGCCTGTATGAATTGTCATGTAATGACCGATGCATATGTCTCATGGCAGCGGGGTAGTCACAGCCGTATTGCTGTGTGCAATGACTGCCATGTCCCGCATTCTAATCCCGTTGCCAAATACGCCTTCAAGGCCTCCGATGGTCTTAGACATTCATACGTTTTTACTTTTCGCCTCGAGCCTCAGGTGCTTGACCTCTCGAAAGGTGCCAAGCCGGTTCTGCAGGATAATTGCGTCAGATGTCACACGCAGATAATGCAAACGGTTCATCTGCCGGATTCATCACAGCGTAAATGCTGGGATTGCCATAATAATATTCACAGTTCTGTTCACGGTCTTTCTTCTTCGCCGGCACAACTGCGGCCTGAATTGCCGCGGGCCGGATTGCATTCAGTCAGGAAAGGAGTCCAGTAATAATGCATCAAATTTCCCAAAAGGGTATTGAACAAAGGCCTCAACTGCCATTCTGGTCCGGCCTTGTGATTGCCGCCCTCGTGGCTGGCGCGATTTTTTTACTGTGCCTGCTGGCAGTCTCGATTATGGAGCGGCGATGGGAGTCCCTGCGCCCGGCCATGATATTAAAACCTGTTGCTGATTATGAGCCAAATAGTGCCGAATGGGGACTAAATTATCCCCGCCAGTATGACAGTTACCTAAAGACACGAATTACTGATACATTAACAAAATTCGGCGGCTCTTCCCATCGTGATTATCTCCAGGCCGACCCGCTGAAAGTTATCCTTTGGACGGGCAGTCCCTTCAGCAAAGAATATTTCCAGGCACGTGGACATTGTTACTCAGCCAGGGATGTTGCCGAAAGTAATCGCGTATCTGTTCCTTTCAATGCCGCTACCTGCTGGACGTGTAAAAGCTCCGATGTCCCGCGCATGATGGTAAAAATTGGTCCTAAGAAATTTTACGCAGGTAATTTTCACGATTTGAAAAACGAAATGACCCACCCCGTTGGCTGCGCGGACTGCCACGATTCGCAGACGATGAAATTGCAGATAACGCGTCCTGCACTGCGGGAGGCCTTGGCCGCCATGGGCGCAGATATAAATACGGTTACTCACCAGCAGATGCGCTCACTTGTCTGTGCGCAGTGTCATGTGGAATATTATTTCAAAACCGATGAGCATGCCGGCCTGAAGAATTATCTTGTCTTTCCCTGGAAAAACGGAACAGGCGCTGAAGCGATTCTGGGTTATTATAATGATTCCAATTTCACAGATTTTATAAACCCGATTTCAAAGACGCCCATGATAAAAGTCCAGCATGCCGACTATGAAACCTACCTCACAGGTATTCATGCCTATCGTGAGGTTTCCTGTGCGGATTGCCACATGCCGTATCGCACCGAAGGCGGCAGTAAATTCACCGACCATCACGTCCAAAGTCCGCTCCTGAATATTTCTAATTCGTGTGCTGTCTGTCACCGCTGGAGCGAAAACGAGATTCGCAGCCGCGTAGAGTCGATTCAGGTCAACACTACAGAATCGCTTCAAGCCGCCCAAAACGCGATTGCGGCAGCTCATTTTGATATTGCTGCTGCGATTCAGGCAGGGGCCAATGATGATGAGCTTTTACAGCCGCGGCTGCTGCTTCGAGATGCCCAGTTTTACTTTGATTATATTTCCTCTGCCAATGGGACAGGATTTCACTCGCCTGCCGAATCGATGAGACTTGCGGGTAAAGCCGCCGATTATGCGCAGCAAGCTCGAGTGCTGACGGCACGTATCCTTGCGAGGTTCAAGGTTACTTCGCAGCCGGCATATCCTGATGTTTCATCACGTGAAGAAGCTGCGCAGATATCACGGCAGTTCACCGAGGGACATGCGCCGAAACTGCTTCCTTAGACATGATTTTAAATATAAAAAAATTTTTAAAAAAATGAACATTTTATGTTGACAGAGGTATTAAGTAGGACTATATTAGTCTTATATATGGATATTATCAGGCGAAATAGCGATTATGCGTTAAGAGCGGTGGCTGCCTTGGCCGCAAGCGGTGATACTCCGGTTTCTACAAGGGACATTGCCGATAGCCAGCAAATACCTTATCAGCTTGCATGCAAGCTTCTTCAGCGCCTTCACCACGCGGGAATTGTAAAAAGCGAGTACGGGCCTTCCGGCGGCTTTTTATTGAATAAAAATCCTGCTAAAATTACCGTCCGCCGGATTGTTGAGACAATACAGGGGCCTGTCCGGCTCAATAATTGTAAAGTTTGCCGCCTTTCAACGAACTGTACGATTAGCCCGCAATTGACTCGCCTGCAGGGAAAAATAAATGATTTTCTTGATGGCCTCACACTAAAGCAATTGGCTGATAAAAAGCGCAATGCCCGGGAGTGATTGAAAATGAACGAGAAAAAAACAAAAGTTCTTGAGGCCTGTATGGCAAAGCCGGCAATTTTAGCCCAACTTATCGATTATTCTGATGATTCCGTTGTAAGCAAAACAATAATCGATAAACTCGTCGGCACACTTACCTTGTTTGCCTTCGATAAAGGCCAGGGACTAAGCCAGCATACAGCACCCTATGATGCTGTGGTCCAGGTGCTCGATGGAAGTGCTAAATTAAATATCGGCGGCAAAGACCTGACAGTTTGCACGGGACAGATAATAATAATGCCCGCCAATGTCCCGCATTCAGTTGCTGCTGAAGAAAAATTTAAAATGTTATTAACAATGATTCGTGCCTGATTTTTAACCTTTAATAATTTAGGAGAAAGCTATGGATATGTTTTGTTATCAATGTGAACAGACAATGAAAGGAACTGGTTGTAACGTTTTTGGTAATTGCGGCAAAGACCCCGTTGTTGCCATCCTTCAGGACCTTCTGGTCTATGCCATCAAAGATATTTCACGTTATGCCAGTCGCGCAAGACAAATGGGCAGCATTGATAAAGCTGTTAATGTCTTTACCGTAAAAGCATTGTTCAGCACACTTACAAACGTGGATTTTGACCCCGCCAGATTCCAGGCATTTATTAAAGAGGCAATCTCAATAAAACAAAAAGCTAAATCCCTTTATGAAACCGCCTGCAAACGCTCGGGCAAAACACCAGAGCAGTTCACCTGTGATGTCCAGTGGTGGACTGATGTTGATAATTTAGATGCGCTTGTTGAAAAGGGCACTCAAGTGGGCATTCATGGAAGAATCAGCAATCTTGGACCCGATGTAACCGGTCTGCAGGAATTGATTGTTTATGGTTTAAAAGGTCTATCTGCCTATACTGACCATGCCCAGATTCTTGGAAAAGAAGATGATGCGGTTTACGCATTCATTCACAAAACACTTGACCGTTTGACTGAAAAGCCTACAGATATCAATGAGCTATTTATGACCGCTCTTAAGACCGGTGAAATAAATATTAAGGCAATGGAATTACTCGACGCCGGCAATACCGGCACTTACGGCCATCCAGAACCAACTCAGGTTCGTGTTACGCCCGTAAAAGGCAAATGCATTGCAGTCTCGGGTCACGATCTCAAAGATTTGGAAGAATTGCTTAAGCAAACCGAAGGCAAGGGCATTAATGTTTACACCCACGGCGAAATGCTGCCCTGTAATGCCTATCCCGGACTGAAAAAATATAAACACCTCGTTGGTAATTACGGCGGGGCCTGGCAGGACCAGAGAAATGAATTCGATGCCTTCCCCGGCGCAATCCTTATGACAACTAATTGCCTCCAAAAACCCAAAGACACCTATAAAAATAGAATCTTTACTTCCAGTGTTGTCGGCTGGCCGGATGTTACTCATATCTCAAACAGAGATTTTACCCCTGTAATAAAAGCCGCTTTAGCTGCTCCGGGATTTTTGGAAGATGCCGCTGAGAAAACTATAACCATCGGCTTTGCACGTAATACCGTTATGAGTGTTGCAGGCAAAGTTATCGATGCGGTAAAAGCCGGGAAAATTAAACGTTTCTTCCTCATCGGCGGCTGTGATGGCGCAAAGCCGGGGAGAAATTATTACACAGAATTTGCCGAAAAAGTGCCTAAAGATTGTGTTATTTTAACCCTCGCCTGCGGCAAATATCGTTTCAATAAGCTTGATTTCGGCTCAATAGACGGCATTCCTCGCCTGCTCGATTGCGGCCAGTGCAACGACTCATATTCCGCGATTCAGATAGCCGTTGCCCTTGCAAGTGCGTTCAAATGCGGTGTAAATGACCTGCCGCTTTCCTTCGTTTTGTCGTGGTATGAGCAAAAAGCCGTTGTCATCCTTTTGTCATTGCTGCATCTCGGCATAAAAAATATTAAGCTTGGACCAACACTTCCGGCCTTTATCAGTCCGGCCGCACTTAATGTCCTTGTTGAAAAATTTAACATCGCTCCCGTTACTTCACCCGAACAGGACTTGAAGGCAATATTAGGAGCTGCATAATAACTATGTCTTTACGAAGCATAATTCAAATCGATGAAGAAAGATGCAATGGCTGCGGAAAATGCACAAACGCCTGTGCCGAAGGAGCTATCAGTATAATCAATGGCAAGGCAAAACTTATCAGCGAAACCTATTGCGATGGCCTCGGCGCTTGCCTTGGCCATTGTCCGCAAAACGCCATTAAAATTGAGCAGCGACAGGTACTCCCTTTTGATGAAAAAGCGGCAAAAAAGCATATCCAGGAAATTAAAAAACAAAAGCAGCAAAGCTCTTTTGTTTGCCCTGGTATGATGCAGGCTGATTTGCGGGATAAAAATAAAGATACTTCTAACACAATGTCAGATATACAGCCTTCGCGGCTTTCTAACTGGCCAGTCCAGTTAAAACTGGTTTCGCCCAATGCCTCATATTTTCAAAATGCTGATTTGCTGCTTGCTGCTGATTGCGTTGCTTTTGCTATGGGCGATTTCCACGCCAGGTTCCTAAAGGGACATAGTATTATAATTGGCTGCCCCAAGCTCGATGATTCTCAATTTTATATTGAAAAGCTTGCCGATATTTTGCGCTCCAACAAACTAAAGTCGCTCAGCGTATTACATATGGAAGTTCCTTGCTGCCATGGGCTCATTAGAATAGCTAAGCAGGCCTTGTTAAATTCCGGCATTAAGATGACTTTCGAGGATGTGACAATAGGTATCAATGGTGGTGTAATCAGTATTGAACAGATTTGATTAAAACAGGTTTTAACCTGTATTTTCTTTCTTTTTATGATTAATTTTATTACATCTGTAGCGATTAGCTTCTGGAATACCGCCCTTGAGATGTCGCCCTATTTATTGTTTGGATTTATTGTTGCGGGTTTAGTATCTATTTTTCTTTCACAGCAGTTTATCGAGAAACATCTGGGGGGCAAAGGTATTCTTCAGGTTGTAAAGGCAGCATTGTTTGGTGTTCCTATGCCTCTTTGTTCCTGCAGCGTAATTCCTGTCACGATGTCCCTTTATAAGCATAAAGCAAGTAAAGCCGCAGCGGTGTCTTTTTTGCTCTCGACTCCCCAAACAGGCGCTGAAAATATTTTTATAGTTTACAGCCTGCTTGGACCGCTTTTTGCAATTTTTAGTCCGATTGCCGCGTTTTTTTCCGGTGTTGTGGGAGGTTCTCTTGTAAATTGGTTCGACAAGACGTCGGCTGTTCCCCAAAAAACCGTGAATAACTGTCCCAGAGAATGTTTTCTCACCGATAAAAATGAGAATAAATTATTAAGGGCTTTAAAATATGGACTCGTAGTTCTCCCTCGAGATATTGCCAAGCCTCTTTTAGTCGGCCTTTTGATCGCAGGTTTTATTACTGCTTTGGTTCCCGATGACTTTTTTGCTGAAAAACTTCCTTCAGGTATTATTTCGATGCTTGTAATGATGCTTTTGGGGATACCGGTTTATGTCTGTGCGACTGCTTCCGTTCCGATCGCGGCGGCAATGATGCTCAAAGGCCTTGACCCGGGCGCGGCATTTGTATTTCTTTTGACAGGTCCGACCACGAATGCTGCCGGCATTGCGACGATATGGAAAATGTTGGGGTATAGAACGGCTATAATATATCTTCTTGCTGTTGCAGGTTGCGCTCTTGCCGGCGGTTCGATACTTAACTTATTAAGCAGCGGGCAGCTTCCAATAGACATAATACATCACGAGAGGATGCTGCCAAGGATTATTCAATATTTCTCGGCAGTAATACTTTTCATTGTGCTGGGTTATGCTATAATTATAAAACCAAAAAATTAGTATTAATTACTTTTAGGGAGAAATGCGATGGCAAAATCAGATATGCCGCATGTCGGCCATGATAAACATCTCTGCTATTTGAATAATATTGGCTTTCAAGTCAGTAACCCCAAAGAATATAAAGAGCTTGTTAAAAATGCTAAGTACCTCTGTAAAATCTGCGGCCGGGTTGCTATTAGCGAAAAAAATCTCTGCAAACCTGTAGCTCTGTAAGAGTCCTATAATTCTAATAGATTCTTCTGGTCTATGTTTTTATTGTTTAGACAAAAAAAACATTAGTCACCATCAGCAAATTTACGCCCTTAAACGAGGGTTTTCCTTATCAAAGCGTCCCATTTATTACGCCGATAATTCACTCATCTGCTTTCTATTCAATAGGAAATTAGTTAATGAAAAATCTCAGGCCGGTTCTTCTTTTAGAAGATGATGATGTAGATGCAATTACAGTCAAGAATGCTTTGAAAGGCCTTGATGTCAGAAATCCTCTTATCCGTTTTCAAAATGGTGAGGAAGGCCTCGATTATTTACAGGATACATCAAATACCGAACCCTGCATTATTCTTTTGGACCTTAATATGCCCAGGGTAAGCGGAACTGAATTCCTTAAGATTGTAAAATCTGACCCGCGGCTCAAATGTATCCCGGTTATAATTCTTACAACATCACAGGCAGAACAGGACAAATTCGATTGCTTTGACCAAAGTGTCGCCGGTTATATAGTAAAGCCAATCGACTACAGCGGTTTTGTTGATGCAATGAAGATATTAAACGATTATTGGACACTTAACGAATTCCCGGGACTTCAGCCCGATTTGCCGATGAATACAAAGAATTAGCCTATCCACTTTCTGCCAAGTCCCATAATTAGTTCATATTTTTAATTTTTTTAATTCTTCGTATCCCAAAATAAAAGAATAGTTTTCATTAAATCGGAAGTATTTTGGGTCGATAGGTTATATTAAATAAACTTTAGTTTAAGGGGGTCATGATGAGGACATTGAAACCGATACTGCTCGTCGAGGACGACAGTGTGGATGCTATGACAGTTAAGCGGGCTTTCAGCGAACTTAAAGTAACCAATGAGCTGATAAGAGCAATCAATGGTGAAGCTGCTTTAACTTGCCTTAAGGCAAATCTTGACAGGAAACCCTGCGTAATTCTGCTTGATTTGAATATGCCAAAAATGAACGGCATAGAGTTCTTAAGGGTTGTTAAGTCCGATGAAGAATTGCGTCAAATTCCTGTTGTTGTCCTGACGACCTCAAAAGATGACCGTGACAAAATTGAAAGTTTTAAGGCGTGCGTTGCCGGCTATATTGTAAAGCCTGTCGATTATAGAAAATTCGTAGAAGCGATGAGAATCCTCAATTTGTACTGGACGCTTAGCGAATTACCCGGCACAATAACCGACCAGAGAAATGCGGAAAACCCGGCAGTTGCTCAAACATAAGGCGATACAAACCATTGTGGTATTCAATTTATGGATTAGATATTAACCAGGTATCCGCTAAAACAGCAATATCCTCGAAGTTCACAATAGAATCGCCTAAAGGCAGCGGGGCAATGTCAACTGAAGGTTCATTCTGATGCCAGTATTGTCCCATTTTAGCAAAATCTGCAAATTTAACTAGATCGTCTCCGTTTACATCGCCCGAAACAGTCACGAGATACCACATCGTTTGATATGCCGGTGACATTTCAATAATCGTTTGGCCATTTTCTATGCTTGTGGGCACTGTCATTTTTATTGTTCCATCCGGATTTAAGGCATAGCATTTCAAACCCATGAATGGAATTCTTATTTTTCCTCGGACAGGTTCTATCAGGACAGGGGAGTATCCCCAGTTTGTCCCTACTGTTGTGCGGTCGGGGGAAAATATCATGCCATTGTTTTCGCACCTGCCAACGGCCGTAATTAAAAACTTTCTTTTTTGCGGCAGCGGACTTGCCGTATAAGCGGGTTCAAGCGATGTTATTGTCATTGTTACATAGTTGGGCTCGTTGACCTCGATAGTGTTATTGCTCGCGGATAGAAACTTCTCTTTATGGCCCGTATAAACCCTTGCTGATTTGCCTGTGACCGAATATATCCCGTTGCCGTCACTGCCGATTTGCCAGTTTATAGTTGTCCGGTTCGGGTCAGTGGGAATAGTAATGGTTCCTGTTTCATACATGGCGTTGGTTACGCGTTTTGTCAGCAGATCCTGTCTGGTTAAGCTCGAATTGCGTGTCAGCACTCGGAACATATCGCTGCCATATAAGTAATGAAGCTGTGCCAAACCGGCTGCAGGCGAAACTGGATTTGTCAGCCCGACGAAAGATTGAGTATTTCCAACTGGTCCGATTCCCCCAAAACGGAACATACTCGCACCGGCCGCGAAAAATCCCCATTTCGCCGGATTGTGTAGTATGCTGAAGTAACCGCTGAAGCAGTTGCTGTTCCAGTCGCTTGCACTTCCTGTATAATCGAAGAACCATATTCCGTCCCAGTCCTGAGCTGCCGCGAAAGAGGCAAGCATCGGAACGCATTCGGCCTGGCTGTCTAACGGTGCAGGATGGCTGTATTCGCTGACAGTAAATGGCTTGCCTGAATCTGTAGCGCTTTTACCAAGACGGCAGCCGGCCAGGCCGAATAATGTTGCCTCATTGATAAAATCGGTCATTGGTTTTTGCTGTATATACCAGTTGGCGGGGTCCCATGGTGTCCCGGGAAATGCCGGATGCTGCCAGTAGGAGTGACTGTCGATGAAATCCATATCGCTTTGCCCGTAAAGTCCTAAGGGCCCGAAAACAATCGTCCCCGTTACTAATCCATCGTATCCCAGGTCATTCTTTATGTAGCTTCGCATATCATCGAAATATGCCTTTTCTTTCTCAGCTAAAAACCGCAGCTGGTCGATTTTCCGCTCCTGCACAGCCGTATCGACAAATGTCCGCACCGTACCCGTTTCGATGAATTCGTCTTCCATCAGCCCCGTTTGCCCGCCGGTGCATAATTTCACATTTGTTATATAAAGAGGTGTGCTATTCCCTCCGAAACTGAATGTCACGCGTCCGTTATCATCCGATGCATTTGCTGTGAAACCATAGGTAAATGTTTGCCAGCTTGTGGTTAAATTTACGCTTCCACTTAGACCCAGGCCGCTCCACGGGTCGTGTTCCTGCATAACGTTATATGATATCGAACGCGGCTGTTCGGCGACGGCGTCAAAACTAAGGGTATAATATTGACCTTGTGTTATATGCAGATGTGCCTGTTTTATCTGGAGGTGCCATTCTGTGCTATCAATAATTGTCGGAGCCAATTTGGCTCCCGTCTTTGATAGATAAGTCGCAAGTGTGAAGCCGGCCGTGCAGCCATTATGCTGCTCGAGATACCATTTGTTATTCGGCTCAACAGTAGGGTCGGTGAAATGTCTTACGAAGCCGGTAATAACATTCGGGCCTGGAGGCTCGACGTTCGCGTTCCAGACTTCACGTAATGTGTCCGTGTCCCCATATTCCTCTTCCAGCCAGTCGTTATACTGTTGTTTCAGAATGTTTGCATAATACGCCGGCAGCGCCCGCAGCCTTTGCGGGCCGTCCCACATAAAAAAGCTGTCCTCATTGGTAATCTCCACAAACGCTATCGCCGGGTCGTCCGCCAGACGCATACCTCGGTAAGGATTCACATGGTCAAGCATTTGCTGTGCGTAGCTCTTCTGTGCGTTTATCAGTGCAGGCGTGAAAATCCCCACGATTTTGTCATAATCTGTGCACGGGTCAGGTAAACCCAGATATTGGCTGTGTTCCCGGCCTACGTGGAGATTCAAATTTGTATAGATACCCCTTTTGGCCAGTTCATTAACATAATAATCAAACCGGTCAAGTGCCTCCGGGTATATCGTTGCTCCATTCGTTGGATTCCATATGCCGCTGGGATAATTTGATGTGTCCATATGATGGCAGCGAACAGAATTTACGCCTGCTGACGCAAGAAGCTGTGCCGATTTATTCGCGTCTGAATGACTGGGGAAATTTCCGGCAAAAGTCAGATTGACTCCCCATATCTTTACTCTTTCGCCGTTTCGTGTGAAATGGTCATCTGTTGTCTGGATTCTATTTTGAGCATCGATAGGTTGGTATTCTATGGCTATCAATGAATCCGGATTCTGCTGAGAGGGAATTACAAATGGTGTCATTCCCGGCGGGCATTCCTTTGGTTGTCCTGTGAGCCTCATATTATCCAAATAAGCCGTATACGTCGTCATTAGACCGTCATTCGAATAGCTGTTTGCAAAAAGGTAAAAAGTCATTGAGGATGGGGTCGTTGTCGGTTTAATCGAATTGTAATCAACGGTCATTGTGATGGTGCGGTTTGTTTTGCCGGTGCCTCCCCATGGCGGCAAAACGTCATTCCATTGCAGCCAGTCTGTCTGACTGCTCCAAAGCGCAAGGCCAAAATTTATCCCTGAGTTGCCGGGAAAGTCTGCCGCCAGTGTAGTGATATCGACGCTGAATTTCGTATTGGCCATAAAGCTGCCGGGATTGACCGGAAATGTTCCAATGAATCCCCACCCTATTGGCCCGGTAACACGAAGGCTGTACAATCCCTCTGTAACACCGATGGTTTGACCGCCAACAAGTGTTGGTCCAGAGCTACTGATCGGATTCGAAGATCCGTCTTCGAAGCTGCTGATAATCACATTGCTATCACATAAATCGCCATAGCTAATGGAGGCTAAGACAAACACTAAAACAGCAGAAGCCAGTATTCTGGTCATACCATACTCCTTTTTCATCATTTGGGTGCGGAAATATTATACCATAATTTAATGATTTTTTTCAAAAATTATGTAATCTCAAATGAATTTAACTGCTGCTGATAGTCACTTACCATAGGTATTTGTGAAATGTAAATTAGGCACATTGCCTATATGCCTTTTCTTCCGCCAAAGGAGACAATATCCCCGTGAGGTAATAATGTTGTTTTGCTTTAAGGAGAGAAAAATGAAAAAGGTGATGATGCTTAGGATGATTCTCGGATTCATTCTGCTGGTATATATCGGCTCAGCACTTTCTTTTGCTAAAAGTCCTGTTAATGATACTATTCTTGTAATCAGGTCCTCGGATACCGTCCTGGAAATACAATCTGATGATAACGTGATTTGTGTCGTTTTTATGGATGTTTCTTATGCAGACAGCCGGCTCTCGCCTCTTGCTGCCGCCCAGGCAAATATTATCCATCAGATGCCTGATGCGGCTACTTTGATTTTACTGGGTTTTGGCGGCTTGCTTTATCGTCGCAAAAGAAAATAATCGATAAAAGTCACTGGCTCATCTCAATTTGGAATACGCACTATTTCCTAATGTGATATTTTTTCAGAAAACTTGAATTGCCTTAGTTTTATATATACTATATGAGCTGCTCATCTCGGGCGAGAGTTGATTAAAAAAGCATTGGAGTTATATATGATTTTTAAAAATATTTTCGTATATCCTCGTTATCCCGAAAACATCAGCAAGCTTTTTACCATGGCGCACAATTTATGGTGCCTGTGGGATTATGATGCGATAAATTTATTTTTCAGGATTGATGCCCATCTTTTCAATTCGGTAAATCATAATCCGATTAAATTCCTTTTAAATCTGCCTCAGGCAAAAATGGATGAGTTGTCTAAAGATGATGGATTCCTTTTTGAGCTCGATAAAGTCTGGCAGAAATTTCAGGATTACATAAATTTCACGGGAAAACTTCAAAACGGAAATGACAACACCGACGGCCTGGACCGAAATATCGTCATCGCATATTTTTCCATGGAATTCGGCCTTCATGAATCGCTTCCCATATACAGCGGGGGGCTCGGCATACTGGCCGGTGATTACCTCAAAACCGCTTCCGATTTAGGTCAGCAGATTATCGGTGTGGGACTTCTTTACAAATATGGCTATTTCACTCAGCGCATAAACCTCGAAGGCCGTCAGGAAGAATTGCTCATCGAGCATGAAAATCATTATCTCCCAATAAAGGAAATCCATCTTCCAAACGGTAATCCTGCATTTATCGAAATTAAAATTCTCGGCGAAAGCTGCAGAATTAAACTCTGGCAGGTTGATGTCGGCCGGACTAAGTTGATTCTGCTCGATACCAATGTCGAAACCAATTCGCAAAATCTAAGGGACATTACAAACGAGCTTTATGTCGGCGATAAGGAAAAGCGGATTCAGCAGGAAATAGTCTTTGGCCTCGGCGGCATCAAGGCTCTCGACCTTTTAAACATCAAACCTGATATCTATCATATAAACGAAGGTCACTCCGCTTTTCTGATAATATCGCGATTGCAGAAACTTATTGCGGAAGAAAAAATGTCTTTCTCTGAGGCCCGTCAGGTTATCAGGGCCTCATCCGTATTTACGACCCACACACCCGTTATAGCTGGCAACGAACACTTCGATATAAAGCTGGCCAAAAAATACCTGGAGCCGGAAACCAAACATATTGGCATTTCATTTGACCAGTTCAGTGAATTTGCGCTAATAGACAATAATAAAAACGTTTTCTGGCTGCCTGCCCTTGCCGTTCGTTTTTCAAAATACGTAAACGGCGTCTCCAAAATCCACGGCCATGTATCACGCAGAATGTGGAGTGCTTTATTCCCGCAGTTCCAGACGGCGGAAATCCCAATTGATTATGTCACTAATGGTGTCCACTGGTCCTGGATAAGCTCATCGCTTACAGATATTTTTAAACGTTATATTGGTCCCGATTTCATCCAGACTCGCTATAAGGCAAATGTGTGGCAAAAAATTGCCGATGTCCCCGAAGATGAAATTTGGGAAGCGCATCATAGAAATAAGCACAACCTCATCGAGTTCATTCGAAAGAAACTCACCAGTGACCTTGCCGCAAGGGGCTATTCTCAGTCTAAAATTGTAAATCTCACCCGCCTGTTTAATCCTGAGTATCTTACGATTGTCTTTGCCCGCCGCTTCACGCCATACAAGCGGCCGACCCTGTTACTCAAGGATAAAGAGCGCCTCGTAAAAATCCTTACCAATCCCAAAAAGCCTGTTCAGCTTATATTCGCCGGAAAGGCACACCCCGCGGATGCGGGCGGAAAATATATGATTAAGGAAATCCTCGATTTCGCACGGGATAACAAGCTCGAGGATAAAGTGATATTCCTTGAAAATTACGATATCGATGTCGCAAGGCATCTGGTAGCTGGCGCCGATATCTGGCTCAATAACCCTGTAATGGAAAACGAGGCAAGCGGCACATCCGGCATGAAGGCGGCCATGAATGGCGTCCTAAATCTCAGTGTCCCCGATGGCTGGTGGGCGGAGGCCTTTAATGGCAAAAACGGGTGGGCGGTAACGGCAGGCAAATACTACTATCATACTGAATTGCAGGAAATCGCCGAGGCAAACCAGATTTATGACCTGCTCGAAGAAGAAGTCGCCGAGCTGTTTTACGACCGCAATGATTCTGATATCCCAAAGCGCTGGGTCGATATGATGAAAGAGTCGATAATGTCAGCCTGCGGCAATTTCAATATGAACCGTGTTCTTGTCGAATACTCGAAAAAATATTACGCTCCTGCCGTAAAAGAGCATGAAATTCTCATTGCTAATAATCGCCGGCTGCTCAAAGAATCTGTCACAACAGAAGTTGAGATTTTGAAGGTTTTCAGCGATATAAAAATCAAAGAGCTTACTACAAACCTCGATAAAAAAGACCAGGTCTTCGAAGGTGACTCGCTTGATGCACGCTGCACGATTGATTTTGGCCTTGCTAAGCCGGAATTATTCACCGTTGAATTGTTCCATATGCCGGCCGACAGGCAAACCTTTAAAATTGTCCCTATGCAGCTTAAATCCAAACAGTCAGCGAGCAATTTAGTTGTCTATGAATGTTCCTGCAAAATCGAAGGTTACGGCGTCCAGCTTATCAGCGCCCGCATCCGTCCCGCCGACCCAATCGTCCAGGATTTACATCCGGAATTGATCAAATGGTCGCAATAGTCCTTACGTCATTTCGACCGCAGCCCCCGTGTCTTGCTGTCGCAAGACAGCAACGGGGGCGAAGTGGAGAAATCTCGTGGAACCGGTAATCACAATTCCTGCTCTCGGCGATAATTTCATTTACCTTTATCCTTATCACGGCGATTGTGCCTTTGTAGTCGATCCGGGCGACGCCGGGCCTGTTTTTAAATCTTTGGAAAAATATAAGCTAAATCTCACCCATGCATTGGCCACACATCATCATTTCGACCACACCGCCGGTATAGAGTCCCTCAAAAAGAAAACCGGCTGCACGGTACCCGGCCAAAAGCCCGAGATCCTTCACCTGGATGAGTTATTTATAAAAATAATTGCTGCTCCCGGCCACACCCGCGACTCGGTTTGTTATTACCTGGCGCCTTCTCAGCAGCATTCCGGCCTCCTTTTTACAGGCGACACTTTATTCATAGGCGGCTGCGGCAGACCTATGGAGTGCGCCCCCTCAATTTTGTGGGATTCGCTGCAAAAAATTGCGGCCCTGCCTGATGATACCCTCGTTTATCCCGGCCACGATTATACCGGGGAAAATTACGAATTTGCCCTTACAATCGAGCCTGACAATAAACTTGTGCAAAAATGCCTCCAGCAAATAATAGGAAATAAAAAAACCGCCTGCTCTGCCTGCTCCGAGCTTGTCGAGGTGAGCGGGCATAGTGAGTCGAATTGGATCCCCTCAACCATTGGCCATGAAAAAGAAACTAATATCTTTTTACGCTGCGGCGACCCCAAAATCAAAAAACTCCTAAATATGCCAGCCGCCTCCGATGCAGAAACCTTCGCCGAACTCCGCCGCCGAAAAAACATCTTCGGTTAATTAGTCATTGTGTCTGTCCGGCGTAGCAGTAAGACGAAGTCGGAAGACAGCGAAGAATCTCTTTTGTCATTCCTGCGAAAGCAGGAATCCAGAAATTTGATATTCAACATTGGTTATTGGACATTTAATATTTATCCCGCGCAGCTTTAGCGTAGTAGGATTGGACATTATTAACGAAATAGACTTGCACCCTCTAACTTATCAAATACAGCGAATGAGCCGCAATGTGATGTCATTTCGAGCGAGCGTAGCGAGTCGAGAAATCTAATTCTGGGTTACTATATCGTCGCCGATGGTGTAAGTTGTTCTATTTGTGCCCTTAGTTTCCTCAAGGACCTGAGTGTAGCCAGTATGGTTTTGCGGGTCTATAAGGAATGTTTTGGTGACTTCATTCCTGATGCTTCTTCGCTATATAAATCCATTTAGATCATAAAAATATTTTTTATTTTCTAAGCCCATTCTCATAAGCATGGTCAATACAATATACTGATTGACGTAACCTTTTATTTTTGCATCCACTCATAATACAGTTTTTCTCTTGTAATCCTCTTTTATTAACTATCATTTCTTTTATCAATTCACTTTCATCGTATTTTTGCCAATTCTCAATATTATCAATTTTAACTGCAAATCTAGATTGATATTTATCCCAAATATTTATCCTCCAATATTGATTGCATTCTCGGCATTTATATAACTCATACCATCCTTGAGTATCAATTTTTTCTAAATTATTAAGAAAATCTTTACTCAATTCATCATAAGGAATTAATTTTGGTAAGTCCGCACATGGACAATTCATTTTAAAATCCTTTATTTAATTACTCGTATCGTAAGATTACTTAATTCAGATGTTTCTAGATTTGGTATTAATATTCGGACCTGTCCCTCTTTTCCCCATTGCGTATCATGATTGCAATTCCATTGCCATTTGCTTTACAATATTATCAAAAATAAGGGACTTTTTCAACAGACCTACTGTCCCCATTTTTTCGTTTTAATAGTTTACATCTTGGTCGGTAAATCTGGGCATCTGTGCAGTGTTGTTGATAATTTCCACTTTTTCCATTATTCCATTTTCAGAAAAAGTTTCTCTTCGTACTTCGCTAGAATTCTTTATTTCATAATCCCTACGAAGTAATGTCCCATCTTCTCTAAATACGTCAAAAATCACACCAATCGAAGTTTTACGGCGATTGGCTTTTAATATACCGGAGGGATAGAATATACTGTCAGCAATAAAATTACCGTCCTTATCTTCTATACAAAATTCTTTTAGTTCCTTATTCTCATAAAACCATGCACGGATTTTATATTTATTCCCAAAGATGATGATATCTTCACCCCAACTTCCACGCTTCGGATTACAGGAACTTTCTTTAACGAAAAAACCAACTAAAAATACTATTGCTAAAACTCCAAAAAACAAACTAACCTTAAGGTGCGGATGTATTTTTGCATTTAAATTTTTATAATCCACAAAATCATTCCTTTCACTCTTAAAATTCTCAACTTTAATTATAAGTTAATTATTCTGTCATCCATGGAGGACGACGTACAACTCGGTATTCCTTAGGGGGAAACTGGGGACAGCAACCGTTTTTTTAAAATCCGCAATTTCAAAATTCCTTAACTCAACACTCAAAACGGATTTAAATTAACGAAAGTCACCAATGTTTTCAAATCTTTTATTAAAATTCCGGAAATACCTTACTTAATTAAAAAAAATAATCCGTCCGCCTTTTGGGCGAGACCTCGTCCGCCAAATTTTTGGCGAGACGGGTGTTAATCTGCCTGCCTCGGCGGCTTGCCAAGGCGTAGCCCGTTAGGGTCGAAGACTGGAGTTCTTTAACGAAGCCGGGTGTAAACCCGTGTCTAAAAATCTTTTTAATTTCTCTGCGTACTCAGCGTCCTCCGCGGTAAAGATCTCGACGCATCACTTTTGCGGCGGATCAGGGTCACGTTTTAAGCCATTTTTTAACTAAATTAATCTTAGTGTTTTAGAGTCTTAGTGGTTGATTTTTTCGTCAAAAGCGCGCAAGTCTTTTTCCCCAAAATCCAAAAAATCTAAAATTTTTTTTATTCTCTGTCCCATTTCTTCTTACCTCTTGTCTCTCAAAGACTTATCTCTTTTTTCGCATCCTCTATCGAGTATCTAGTATCAAGAATCTAGTATCGAAATTCGCAAAAAGCGCGCAAGTTCGCGCCATCTATAGAGGGAGATATTTTCTCCCGCTCTTTGAAAAATCGGTTTCGAGCAACCAGTCACGAGACACGAGTCACCAATCTACATGAGCTTGTTAGCTGCCCTGATTGCCTGGTCGTCTGATTTCCTGA
>CAYSKP010000226.1:0-13042 GCA_964431645.1 uncultured Pirellulales bacterium | reverse complement strand
AAATATCCGACCAATCTTATCGGATACCCTCTAATCCGCAATGGTACAGTTTTCGGGGGTCAGGTCAAAGACTGGATCCTCGGCAGGAGTGGCTGGGGACTGGGGCTATATATATTTGAATGGACCCCGGATCTGAGTCCGGGCCTTCGCTGCGCAACGGCAGGTAGGCATTTAAGCAATGGATATTAAGGGATTCTCTTATTTCATAGTGACAGTAAAAAGGTTAAAAAGGACTCTCGAAAGCGATTTTAGCCCTGTTGTTGGAATTTTAAAAAGCGAGATTGAGAGAAAGGGAGTCTATTTATGTTTACAAAGACAAAAGAAAGCTACCCCGAATGCCTGGAAGATATCTTCTGCGGGGTCAATACTGTTCATGAAATAGAAAAATCAAGTGATTTGGAAAAAAAGCACCTGCCGATAATAACGGCACCTAAAAAAGTAAAGAAAGGCGAATGGTTCGAAGTAACAGTGGAAGTTGGAAAGCTATTGACGCATCCAAGCGAACCGGGCCATTTTATTATGTTTGTCGAGCTTTACGCAGATGATACATACATCTGCCGGATGGATTTTACTCCTAATACGGCTTACCCTGTTATGAAGGCAAAAATCAGACTTGAGCATAGTCATGGCGCCTTGCACGCTTATGAAAGGTGCAACCTGCACGGAACGTGGGAAAACCAGTTTGATATTGAAGTGAGTGAATAAGTCGCGGCCTAAGGCCGCAACTAAATACTAAATACGATTCAAAACTGCATCGAATCGGCAAAGGCAGACTGGAAAAGGGAATCGTTTGCAATCTCGATATATTCAATATTGCGGGCGAGGTCTGAGGCCAGCTGGCGGTATTTAGAGCTGATAAGAATAAGCTGGGCTCCGGAAGAGGCCGCGTTTCCAATAGAGTGTATCCGCTCAAGAGGGACGTTGGGCAGCAGACCAATGCGGACGGCGGATTGTTTACGAATGTAATTGCCAAAAGCGCCTGCAAGAAATATTTGTTTTATATCGGAATCGGCGATCTTAAGGCGATGCTGAAGAAGATGAATGCCTGCACGAATCGCTGATTTTGCCAGTTGAACTTCGCGAATATCCTTCTGGGTAATAAAGACGGCCGGCGTGTGACCATGATAGGCCAGCACAAATACAGGCCCTTCAACTTGTTTCTTGTTTATCTTTGTTATATGACGAGCCACCGATGCATGCATTGACGATTCAGGGTTGAATCGTCCGGTGGAATCTATTACACCCAAATCAAGCATCACGGCCACCGCATCGATAAGGCCGGAGCCGCAAATTGAAACCGGCTTTGCCTTGCCAATTACATCAACTGCAATATTATTTTTATCAGCAACAATGCCTTCAACAGCACCATCGGCCGCCCTTGAGCCGCAGTTAATTCTTGCGCCTTCGAATGCAGGGCCGGCCGCACAGCTTGCGGCAAGAAGCTTATCTTTTGTCCCTAAGATTACCTCGCCATTTGTCCCTATATCTATTACGAGTGTCAATTGGTCAGCAGAATCTAAAGAAGCCGCCAAAGCTACGGCCGTTGTATCAGCTCCAACAAAACCGGCGATATTGGCGACAGTATGGATATTGCCTTCAGGATTAATTGAAAGCCCAATATCAGAGGGCTGCAAATCTTTTGCTTCTGTTGAATATGCTTTATAAGGGGCAACTCCGAGCTGATTAAGAGGCAGATGAAGGAAGATGTGATTCATTGTCGTATTGCCGACGACGCATGCTTCGTAAATATCGCCGGTTTGAACAAAGGCCTTTTTACAACAATCAGCAATCAACTGATTAAGACAGGTTACAATTAATTTATTTAACTCATTTAATTTTTCCGAATTTCCTGCATACGCAATTCTTGAGATTACATCATCACCGAATTTTGCTTGAGGATTTAAAGCAGAAGAGACGGCAAGCGATCTGCCTGTTATCATATCAATTAATTTAACTACAACAGTTGTGGTACCGATATCTACGGCCAGGCCGAGAATGGGACGATCACCGGCAATTGAAACGTATTTTTTGCAGATATCAGGCTTTGCAGCGTCTTTGCGGGACGCACCTTCTGTCAGGATTTTATGTTCGGCGAATCTGGATTCCGCGGGAACAAAGACGTTGAGATTTTCAGAGACTTTATATTGGCAGGCAAGAACGGTCTTATTTTGAGGCTGCAAGATACAAGCGCATTTACCGCAGGTGCCCTTTTCACCGCAGACAGTGTTGAGAACAATACCAGCTAATCCTGCAGCCTCTACTAAGGTTGCACCAGAATGAATATTGACTTGGCTACCGTCAGGCTGAAAGATAACGGTAAAATATTTCATTTTTTACACCGTTTAGGTGCGCCCTGAATACAAGCCGCAATTATGCTTACCAACTGATTTTGTGGCGAATTTTCCACTTTTGATGGCGCTTTTTACTGCCAATTTTGCGTCTGCGTCTCGATTTTGCCATATTAAACTTACTCCGTTACTAATTTAATGAAACAAAAAATAGAACTGTTTATTATAATGGACGGTTGATAATATAAGATATTCAGCAGAAAGTCAAAATGCAAATTTGTTTTATATCATGTTTAAATCGAAATCGGAGAAATCAAGATGCTGCAATGCACACAATGTGAATTATGCGAAATCGGGCCGGACTCAAGAAGAGTATTCAAATGCGACCCGTTTTCTAATATTAAGGAGCCTGAATGCATAGGCAAATGGCAGCTTATAAGGCTTGATATGCTGCTTGTGAGTTACCAAAGCATGATGAGGTGGCAAAAAGAGATGGAGCCGCTGCAGAGAAAAATGATGAAATATGTCGAGAGGGAAATGAACGACATCGATGAGAGCGATAAATGGAAGATAGACGAAGAAGAAAATGATGAAAATGGGCCACAGAAACCTGATGATAAGGAGCATCCTTAAAGATTGGTTCCTCACTTATCGAAACAGATTCCGCAATTAGCCAGAGTGATGTGTTCAGCGTGAGTTCTTGGGTATTTTCGGCAATTCAAAGGGCGTATAGAATATATTTTACAAATCGCTTTATTCTCATTATCGAATCCAAGCCAGGGGCATACATTCGGAAGCTTGCAGCAGTCGCCGCAGCGAAGGCATTGGCCTTTGCGGTCTTTTGAGACTGGCAAAAAGGCGGTGAAACTCCTTTTGAGCTTTGCGCTCCATGTATTTTTATTGTATGGTTTTACGCTCATAATCGATGTATAAGTATAGTGTTTTACCAATAATATGCAATAAACAGTCAATTGAATTCGTCTAAATATACGAAAAATGGCCAAGTATGGCACAAACTGATATAGAACTGGTTATTATAGGGTGTAAAAAAGGCGATGAGGGGTCTTTTGCACAGCTCGTTGAAATTTACGGCAAACGATGTTTCGGATATTTTTACCGTTTAAGCGGCAACAGGGACTTAAGCGAAGAACTGCTTAGTGAGCTATTTGTAAAATTGGTCGAGAAGATAGGGACTTACCGCGGCGGCAGCTTCGATGGCTGGATATTCACGATGGCATCGAATATCTTCCATGACCATCTGAGATTTAAAAAGCGTCAGACGCGGCTACTTGACGAGCACAGCAAAAGAGTAATGGCCAAATCGTCGGGTGCTTTAAAAACGGATGATGGAGATGCCGACAAGCTGCAAAAAGCACTCGGAGGATTGGATAGTGAGGTTCGGGAGCTGATAATGATGAGATTTTACTCTCAGTTATCATTTAAAGAGATTGCGGAAAAAAGGCGAGAGCCGATTGGGACGACATTATCAAAGGTGCATCGGGGATTAAAGAGATTACGTGAATTAATGGAATAAGATATGGAAAACTTAGAGAAAGAAAATTTAAGAAAATTGCTTGCCGGCCTTATGGATAAAGCTGCGGCCGGGCAAATGCTTGATGATATAGAAAAAGGTGATGAAATACTGGCCGGATTTCGTGCGCCTGAACCGAATGAACAGGTCCTGGCTGAAATTAAGAAAAATGTCGCGGCCGCCCTAAGACAAAAACGGATAAACGCATTTAAGAAGCAGATTCTGGTAACGGCGGCTGCTGCTGCAATGATTTTGGTTTCAGTTTTAGCGATTGTTCGATATAGCAATCAGCCTGGTATCCCAACACGGATGATAGCAGCAAGTGTATGGGAAGGCGGGGATGACGCGGATGTCACCGTGCTCAGAGATGAGATAGAGAATATACAAAGCGAGCTGTGGGGTGGTCAATTTGATGACAGCGGCAATACGAATATAAGGGTTGATGATTTAGAAAACGAATTAATCGAAATTAACGGGGACATGTGGAAAGGATAAGGACATGAAAATCAACGTATGGAAAACAATTTTAATTGTGTGCTGCATACTGGGGATTGCAGGCTTAAGCCAAACGACGGCAGGTGAACTTGCAAAGGAGGAACAGGTTACGGCCGGAGCCGGCGGACCTGATGGGCCTATGCAGGGCAGAGGGCATTTTGAAATGTCTCCGGAACAGATTGACCACATGTTGGCTGAATTAAAAGAAAAAAATCCGCAAAAAGCAGATGAGCTTACAAAATTACGCAAAGAAGACCCGAATGCATTTCGAATCGAAATTCGAAACGTTATGCGGGAACAATTTATGTCTCGCATGCATGAACAAAAGGGTGAACCTCAGGGCAAGCATCAAGGACCTACGGGACAGCCCGGCATGCAGGGACCGGGTATGGAATTTATGCAAAAAATGCAGGAAAAAGGCGAAGAATTTATGAAATGCCTGAAGGAAAATTATCCTGATGAAGCGGCCAAGCTGGAGCAATTAAAAAAAGAAAACCATGAGCAATTTATGAGAGCGATGATGATTGCCGGAAAAAAATACGGCAGGATTTGCGAGGCGGCAAAGGATGACCCGAACCTGGTAAAAGTCTTAAAGCAACAGTTGGAGCTTAGAGAAAAACGTTCAGAACTGCTAAAGCAGATAAGAGGGACAACAGATGAAAAGAAGAAAAAAGAATTGACCAGTCAATTAGAGCAGATTGTAAGCCAGCAGTTCGATTTGATTGTTAAACGCAAAGAAATGACATATGAAGATCTGTCTAAAAAGCTGGCAGATTTGCAGAAAGAAGTAAGCCAAAAAAAGGCCGAGGTAGAGAAATGGAAAGGCAAGGATTTTAAAAATCAAAGGGTAAAGGAACGAACCAACGAGCTGCTCAGTGAAAAAGAAAAATTTGAATGGGACAACTGATTGCGGATTTCGGATTGCTGATTGCTGATTTGAAAAGGTCTTGCGACGATTGGTAAGACCTTTTTATTTTGACCAAATTTTTAAAAATCCTGAATTTCGTCTTGTATTATCTCCTTTATTCGTCTAAAATTATATTGTTGATAATTTTGAGGGTTTAAGGAGCAGGAATATGCGATATATACTAACCGCTATTTTAGCATTCGGGGCCGGAGTCTGTCAGGCCAAAACCTCACATGTCGATGCAAACGGCATGGGCGATTATCCGACTATCCAGGCCGCAGTCGACGATTCAAATACAGGTGATGTAATTATTCTCATGCCGGGAAAATATATCGGAGCAGGGAACAAGGATATTGACACCAAGGGTAAAAGTCTAACCATACAAAGTACCGACCCCTGTAACCCCGCGATAGTTGCCGGCACAGTCATCGACTGCCAGAATATGGGAAGTGGTTTTAATTTTGTGAAAGGTGAATCACCGCTTTTAGCCGGATTTACGATTACAAACGGAAATGCCTTTTTAAATCCAAATGCCTTGGCTGACACTATATATTCCGAGGGCTCAAGCCCTACGATTTTCAATTGTGTAATAAAGGGCAATCACGGCGAATATGGCTACCCAATAGTATGCTATTACAGCACAATAAAACTCATCGGATGCGATATCAATGATAACACCGACACCGAAATTGCTCTTACAATTTGGGACTCGAATGCCGAGATTACGGGCTGCAGGATAAATAAAAGCTATGCCGCTATTGCGATTGATGGTACCTCATATCCCATAAACGATAAAACTAAAATCCTATACAATGTTAAGATAACTGATTCAACAATCACAAATAACTACGTCGCAATCGATTGCCTTCAAGCAAATCTCACGATTGAGGGTTCAACAATAAGCGACAATAACCGTCCGAGCTCATATTTAGGAGCTGTTAATGTTAATGGTACCTCGGGCATTGTTTCACAGGACAGCAATTTAATAATAAAAGACAGTATCATCAGTAGAAATAATTCTATTTCCCTGCACAACACCGTGAAGCAACAAGGAGGGGGAATCGCGGGAGATGACTGCGCAATGGACATAAACAATTGCATAATAAGCGATAATAAAGCAGGATACTGCGGCGGCGGGATAGCCATCCATAAGGGATCGGCAACTATTCGGAATTGCCAAATCACAAACAATATTGCGGGCGGTCGCGCCCCGAACGGCCTGCATTCCCCCGGCATAGGGGGCGGTATTTTCAACGACAATTCAAAACAACTTTTTATTGAGGGCTGCACAATAAAAGATAATAAAGTTGCACGCTACCTGACTTGGGATTTACATGCGTATGGAGGAGGGGGAATTTGCAGTTACGGCAGCTTAGGCACCGTATGGATTAAAAACACTTCTATCATAGGTAACAATGCCAATGACGGCGGCGGAATTTACGACTGCTCATATATGGATGTTAATAACTGTTTATTAGCAAACAACGAGGCAACATTTGGCGGAGGTATCGAAAATGGATCCGCCGGCTCTCGTTATACCAATTGCACTTTCGCCGGCAATAAAGCTGCTGCAGAAGGCGCAGGAATATATGGCCAAACTTCTAATCCTATAATAGGGGGACCCCCAGGCTCAGATATATATGGCCAATATTTTGTTAATAATTGTATTTTGTGGGATGTCATTGAGCAGAATTCATTACCGATAAGCGAGATAGCCGGAGAGGTTTCCATAAAATACAGCGATGTCCGGAATGGCTATGCTGGAGAGGGAAATATTAATATTGATCCCTGTTTTGTTGATAGTGACTATCATTTGCATCCGGATTCACCATGCATCGATGCGGGAGACCCTAACTTTGTCGTAAATCCTGGGGAAACTGACCTCGATGGCAACCCGCGTATTGTCGATTTAAGCGGATTCGGCAAGCCTATAATTGATATGGGCGCCTATGAGGCTCAAAATAATCCTCCGATTGCCGAGGCAGGGCCAAATCAGATTGTTTATGCATGGATTAACGGCAAAGCGGAAGTAACACTAGATGGAAGCGCTTCATACGATACCGATGGTGACGCACTTACTTATCTTTGGAAATGGACAATCGACGGAAGTGATTTCGAAGCAAATGAAATAAATCCCACAATCGAATTGCCTGCCGGCATTTACACAATTGAACTGGTCGTTAATGACGGCAGAGCAAATTCAGAGCCCAATTATGTTGAAGTAAATGTAACTGAGCCAATTAAAGGCACACTGAGGATAATGCCGCGGATTCTTAACAATCGATTGGAGCAAAAGAACTTATTGGCTATGTTTAAACTCCCGGCCGGCATTACGAGGAACCAGATTGACCTTAATACACCTGTTTTGCTGTACCCCGGCGAGATTCAATCTGCAAAAGAGTTTGCTCTCGGTTTTAGTCCTGTTTCGATACTTGCTTTCTTTGGCGCTAATGAATTGCTCGATGAGATTACAGGAATTAGACCGGTCCAGCTTTATTTTGTGGGCCAGTTAAAATCAGGCCAGTATTTTTACGGCACAGATACCCTCCGAATCATCAATCCTGGTCACCCTGCGAAATTAAATTTAAGTTTTTAATTTCTAATTTATGATATTTATTTGATAAGGGTCTTGCGAGGATTCGCAAGACCCTTTTTCTTTTCTTTACATTTTCGAAAATACCCTTGATTTTGGCTTGTAATATCGCATTTATTAGGCTAAAATTGATATTACTTTAATAGGAGAATGAAGGAGCAGGAATATGCGATATATACTAACCGCTATTTTAGCATTCGGGGTCGGAGTCTGTCAGGCCAAAACTTCATACGTTGATGCCAACGGCACGGGAGATTACCCGACTATTCAGGCCGCAGTGGATGACTCAAACAGCGGTGATGTAATTATACTTATGCCCGGCACATATATAGGTAATGGCAACAGGAATATTGATACAAAGGGAAAAAATATTACGATTCAAAGCACCGATCCCAATGACCCCGTTATAGTTGCAGCAACAGTTATGGATTGTCGGAACTACGGACGCGGATTTAGGATTGTAAATGGAGAATCACCAATTTTAGCAGGTTTTACAATTAAAAATGGCATGAACAGAATGGCCAATGAATTTGGTGATGCGATATACTCTAAAAATTCCAGCCCCACAATTATTAATTGTATAATTGAAAAATGTAAGTATTCAGGTTACCCCTTTCCAGGTTACCCATATAGCGTATCTGAAACAATTCTATGCGAACAGAGCAATATAAACCTGATTGGTTGTGATATTAATGAGAACAGTATTGCCGTTAGCTGCACGGATTCGAACACCGAGATCAGAGGCTGCAATATAAGAAACAATGACATAGGAGCATATTTTAGCAGTCACGGCACTCCCTGGACTCCCGGCATACTGAGCACGGCGAAAATAACTGATACAATAATCACAAAAAATATCAGATCTGTATTAGTTGGCCGAACAAACCTGACGATTGAGAGTTCCACAATCAGCGATAATAATTATCCAAGCTCATCATATTATCATAATTACGGTATGTCGGGGATTGATGCGCAGGAAAGTAACGTGATAATAAAAGACAGCATTATCAGCCGAAATAAATCTATTTACGCTTCAAGCTCAAGTCCTCAACCAGATGGAGGAGGAGTAATAATCAGCGGAGGCACATTAGATATTAATAATTGTATCGTAAGTGATAATAAGGCGGGATACAGCGGAGGAGGAATAACCAATTATCAGGGCACAGCTTTTATTCGTAATTGTCAAATCATAAATAACACTGCAGGAGGATTTTCTCAATATAATCAGCAGTATATTGGCGGCATTGGAGGAGGAGTTTACAGCTATAATCCAACAAAGCTTCTCGTTGAAAAATGCACAATAAAAAGCAATTTAACTTTAAGTAATCCGGCTAATACTCTAAATACAAGTGGAGGGGGAATTTTTAGTATTGGTGGGTACAGCGGCTCCGTATCAGCTATAAACTGCACCATCCTCAACAATGAGGCCGTGTTTGGCGGTGGTATTTGCGACAGATCATTTATGGATGTTAATAACTGTTTATTGGCTAATAATAAGGCAAAAAAAGGAGGAGGTATATACAGTAACACTACCGGATCTCATTATATCAATTGCACATTTGTCGGTAATAAGGCTATATCATATGCAGGATTAAGCAATAGTGCTTCGGTTGTTGTCAACTGTATATTCTGGGACGATTTATTTTTCGGTGATGGTACTGAGTTAGATACCTGGGGAGTTTCATACTGTGATGTTCGAGGGGGCTATTCAAGCGACAGCGGGAAAGCAAATATTAATGCTGACCCGATGTTTACATTCGAAAATGATGGTCACCTTCTGCCGGGGTCACCCTGCATAGACAGGGGAACTAATAGTCTCCCTAATACGATTCCTGCCACTGTTTTAGCAACAACTGACCTCGACGGCAACCCGCGTGTTGTTGACGGCGATTCGGATGGTAAAGTCACAGTGGATATGGGTGCATTCGAGTTCGATTCCTCGATATCGAGGCTGGCTATATCAGATTCGGAATTTGATTTCTGGTGCGCTAAAGATGGTCTAAATCCAGAACCGCAGGTCCTGCAAATAAGGAATACTAATGGCGGCACAATCGATTGGCAAATCGTAGAAAATTGTCCATGGCTGAGTGTTTCTGCAAACAGCGGGACATCTGATGGTGTTCCTTCCAATGTAATAATATCTGTTGATGCCAATCAGCTCGATATCGGGACTTATCAGGCCGATATGCTTGTCAGTTCATCGAACGCATCCGGTAGTCCTCATGCGGTTCATATCACCGTTCAGATCGGCCGGTTACTTTCTGTGCCGCAAAATTACAATACTATTCAAAAAGCCATTGATACAGCAATTAATGGTGACTGGGTCATTGTAGCTGATGGAGTATATACTGGTGCCGGTAATCGTGACATCGACTTCAGGGGTAAGGCTATTACAGTCTGTTCTCAAAATGGCCCGCAGTCCTGCATGATTGACTGCAATGGATCCATGGAAGCCCCTCATCGAGCTTTCATTTTCCAAACAGGTGAAACTAACCGTTCAATACTCGATGGATTTACAATTACCGATGGTAATATTATTGAAGGAGGGGCTATCTGGATTAATAATTGCTCTCCGACAATAAAAAACTGTGTTTTCAGCAAAAATGCAGCATTGTTTCAGGGCGGTGCGATTTCAGCTTTAGAGCCGTATTCGAGTATACCTCCAATGCCTATTGTTATAGATAGATGTACTTTCATTGAAAACTTTGCAATAGAACGAGGCGGTGCGATTTATAGTTACTCACCATTAAAGCTTACCGCCTGTAATTACATAAACAATGCTGTTACAGGTTTTAGGGGAATGGCGGTCGGTGGCGCTATTGGGCTTAATTCTTCATCAATACCATGCTCGGCTTTGATTGAGGGGTGCAGCTTTACCGGAAATACGGCCCCAATGGGTGGTGCAATTAATGCACAATCCGGCAGTGCAGGAGGAAACATAGGTATTATTAATTCTAATATCAATGGAAACTCCGCAAGAGACAGATTCGGTGCATTGAACATTTATCCAAAATTTAATACTGTTATGTCAAATTCTGTTATCGCCGGTAATCGCGCAAGAAATAACGGAGGAATCGCCATTGCCGGCACTGCACAGATGAGTAACTGCACTATTGCAGGAAATGCCTCAATTAATTCTGGATCGTCAACTTATATTCCCGGCACAAACACAAAAGTAAGGAATTGTATTTTCGCAGATTACGGCCCGAAAGTTCAGACGACCAGCGCTGATATAAAATTCTGCAATTTGCAAGGGGGACTACCCTTTGAAGGAAACATCGATGTTGATTCGCGCTTTGTGAGGGATGGATACTGGGCGGACTCGAATGACCCGAATATTATACTCGAACCGAATGATATAAACGCTGTCTGGATTAACGGCGATTATCATCTGCGGCCGGATTCACCATGTATCGATGCGGGTGACCCCAACTACATCTGCAAAACTGGAGAAACTGACCTTGATGGCAACCCGCGTATTGTTAATTGCAGCGGATACGGCAATGCAATCGTTGATATGGGGGCTTATGAGGCTCAAAATACAGCTCCTGTTGCAGAAGCGGGTCCAAACCAGATTGCATATGCATGGATAAATGGAATTGCAGAGGTAAATCTGGATGGAAGCGCATCATACGATAGTGATGGAGACGCACTAACCTATCTATGGAAATGGTCAATTGACGGCAATGATTTTAACACAAATGGAATTAATCCAAAAATTGAATTGCCTGCCGGAGAATATGCCATAGAACTCGTGGTAAATGATGGATTAACAGATTCTCAGCCTGATTACGTAACGATAACAGTAGTTGAGCCGATTGAAGGGACATTAAATATCGTTCCAAAGATAATAAACGGCCGGAGCAGCGAGCAAAGGATTTTGGCAATGCTTCGACTTCCAGCAGGAATAAGCAGAAGTGATTTGGATTTCAGGCAAAAAGTGCTGCTTTATCCCGGCGGTATTCAATCGACTTTACAATTTATCCTGCCAGGCGGCGAAAAAGGTAACCAGCAGTATACAATTCTGGCATTCTTCAATAAAGCGGAGCTGATGGATAGCATAGTTAAACCCGGAAATGTAAAGATAGCAGTTGCAGGGCATTTGAAAACAGGCCAATATTTCTACGGGACAGATTCGGTCTGGATTATGAATCCTTCCGTTGTGAAAAAACCAATGTTGGGCCTGGGTTTTTAAAAAGAATATAGATTTCTCGACTCGCTGCGCTCGCTCGAAATGACAGCTAAGTTTCTAAAAATATCATATTATCATTGATGATTACTTACGCAGACGTTCCTGCTCGAATTGCGTCGCTTTTTTGAGGATGCGTTTTTCAGAGCTTGTTAATGAATGTATCCCGTGGTCATGGACTTTTTTTAATATTCTATCGACCTCAAGACGAAGCCGGCGTTCGGATTCTATATATTTATCCCACCGTAATGCCTTGAACCTCAATTTGAGTTTGGCCCGCCATGAACCCGAAAGAACATAGACTGCGGCCACAACAATACCCGCGAAATGGCAGGCCTCGCCGCCTGCATTTGGCCCTTTGGAAATGACAGTAAAAAAGGAAAGAGCCATTAGAATTACCGCTGCGACGCGTATAGGGACAGGGAATATAATAATAAATACGATGAAATGAGGGAATAGAATCGCACACGCTGCGAGGATGCCAAGGACTGCTCCAGAGGCGCCAACCATTGGCCCGGCAGCAAGAAATCCCATTAAAACAAGCAAAATATAAAAGAGCCCGCCTGCTATACCGCAGGAAAGATAAAAAATAAGAAACCTTTTTGAGCCCCACTGCTGTTCGAGTGAAGGGCCTAAAAACCATAGCCCCAGCATATTGAAAAGGATATGATAAAAATCCCAATGAAGAAATTGATAGGTAATCAGTCGCCAAACCTGAAGCATTAACGCCGGAGTAAATGGCATAATCGAAAAAAAGTATTTTATGGGAGTAAGTTCGTTTGCCTTACCGGATGAAATAAGTGTATCGAGCAGATAAATAGCGACATTAATAATTAACAGCCACTTAACTACAGGTGTTAATGAGGGAATACCAATACGCATCTGTGGCGCGTTTCGCGATTCATTTTGTTCCTGAGTATAATCTCTATCGTAAAGGCCCATATTAAACTTCCAATCAGCTTTTTTTGTGAGATCCTGCAGGGGGTGGAAGTTTTTGAAATATGAACATCATAATAAGACCCAATAGAAGCATATAAAT
>CAYSKP010000225.1:0-32811 GCA_964431645.1 uncultured Pirellulales bacterium | reverse complement strand
AAGCGAATCCCTCCTGCTCCGATAGAAAAGCTCCTTGAGTGAGGAGGGATACGACAATTTCAGGCCTGGCCGTGATTTTCTTTTAAAATTAAACTTTTGATATCGTAGACTGATGGCTGATGGGGCAGGTTTGCGGGATTATTTTTATCACGCACGTATAAAAAGGCGTCATGGCGGGTGTGCTTGCCTGTAAAAATTCCCTTATCTATAACTTGTCTTGACCTCAGTCCGGCCTTGAGATTAAAACCACCGGCACCTACAAGCACCAGGTCGGGAGCACAACCAGTGAAGGGTCCATCATATATCTGTTCTTTTCGATAGATGTGTTCAAAAACTTTTCTGCCATTAGCTTCATAAGAGTTAAAAAATTTCTCAAGCTGGAGAAGGATACTTTCCTTATTTTGAGTCTCTATTTTTCCGCAGGGGTATTTGTCTTTTAAATTCACATATATTCTGGCCGGGTCAAGGGCAAAGGCTGTTGTTTCGGAACTGATATTTTCCAGGTCATTGCCGCCTTCAAAGCGCAGAAGGCCGGCATCCAAAAGCAGTTTATTGACGTATACATCGTTTTCGAGATGCTCGAAACCGTGGTCCGAGAGCATTATGAGTCTATCATCATCAGCTAACCGAGAAGAAATTTCACCGATTACTTTATCTATGCGGCTGAAATAATTTAAAAAGGCTTGATGGTATTTATGCTCCGGCCGCTCGTAAGCGTCCCAAAGGAAATGCATTAACCGGTCCGTGCCCGTAAACACGAGCATAAAGGTGCCCCAGTTTATGTAATCCCATAAATATTTATAAGCCTCAATGCGTGCATCGAGGGTCTTATTGAGGTCTTCCAAAAATAAATCCATGGACTCGTGCGCCTTTTGAGAATCCACATCAAGCCGATAATCCAGACTTAAAAGTTTATCGGCAATAGATAAAGGATAAATACTCTTATCAAAATCTATTGAGACAAAACCGGATATTAGAACGCCGTTCATTTTGCTGACCGGATATGTGCTGGGGACGTTTATTATTACTGAAGGCGTATCAATCTGATGCCAAAAGGGTTTTTCCTTAAGGTCACTGAAATTAGGAAAGCACAAATCATAAGAATGCGCAAGTAAATCAGTGAAACCGAAGATGCCGTGCTTTCCCGGATTTTCGCCGGTAATTACAGAAGACCACGCGACGGATGATACCTCCGGAATCGATGAGAGCATCTGTTTAAAAATCCCCTGCTCTATTAATTTGGCAGTTTCAGGCATTACACCTGTTTCGGCAAAATTTTTGAGCATGCCGAATGGAACACCATCGAGGCCAATTATTACTGTTTTAGATTTGTTTGGCATAAGCAAGTTTTATTGAGTGATGATCCCGCCGGCGCATATATTATCGTTCCTGACAAGTACAAACCGGCCCAACTCGCGAACATCATTGAAATTTTTGATGGCCAGCGGCTTTTTAGTTTTGATAACAACCTCGGCAACTTCAAGATTTTTAATCTTTTGGGCATTTTCATTTATAACTTCGAGGGAGGAGGAATTGATTGTCTTTTTTATGTCCTCAATTTTGCAGGTTGTTTCCTGGGTTGCGCATCGTATAGTAAGTTTCTCGCCTTTTTCCATATCCTGCGGGTTCATCCAGAAAATATTTGCAGATATCCTGTCTGTGAAAACCGGAGTGCTGCCGGGCAGAGCCACTATGTTGCCTCTTTCTAGAAAAACCGAATCCTCGGTTGTGATGCCGATACATTCTCCGACGCAGGCCTGGTCTGTTTTTTCGAGAAATTTCTCGACGGAATTGACCGTTGTCGTTTGTTTGCTGGGCAAAATCTCTACTTCAAGTCCTTTTCGTATAGTTCCGGATTCCACTCTGCCGACGTTTATTCTTTTATCTGAAAGCTTGTAGACATCCTGAATTATAAAAAGAAGAGATTTTTCCTCAGCGGCGCCGGCCAGATTGTAATTATCGATGCTTTCTAAAAAAGTAGGACCGTTATACCACTTCATATTTTCAGATTTTGCGGCAACATTATCACCGCTGATTGCAGAAATGGGTATAAAATGGTCTGCGCTTACATTAATGGTGTTGAGCCAGCCGGAAATTTCTTTTTTGACTGTTTCGTAACGCTCTTGTGAAAAACCGGCTAAATCCATTTTATTTAATACGACGATTACACTATGCATTCCAAGAAGCGATAAAATGTAAGAATGCCGCCTTGTCTGCTGCTTGACACCTTCAGAAACATCTACAATCAAAACAGCCGCCTGAGCCTGCGATGCGCCTGTAATCATGTTTTTGACGAACTCAACATGGCCGGGAGCATCGATTATGACGTAATGACGCTTAGAGCTTTTGAAGAAAATCTGAGTAGTATCTATTGTTATCCCCTGTTTGCGTTCTTCCTCCAAATGGTCGAGAAGGTAAGCAAATTCCGTCTGTCCGCAATATCCGGAGGCCTTTTTGATTTCTTCGATTTTATCAGGAGCCAGTGAATCGGTATCGTAAAGCAGTCTGCCTATAAGAGTCGATTTACCATGGTCTACATGGCCTACAATAACAAAGCATAATGTATCATTCTGCATTTTTTTCAGCTTCTCAAAGTATTAATAATCGTCCAGCTGCCTAATATAATAGTAAGTAGAGCAATAAGTATCTTGAGCTTCTTTTCTGTCATTATTTTGACACTTTTGGCCGAGAGTGGCACCGACAGCACCGCGCCAAGGCAAATCCATGAAGTAAGCTTCCAATCAAAACTGTTTGTGTTGGCAAAAAAGAAATACATAATTACGCCAACAAGACAGGTTAGTCCTTCCGCCAGGGAAGTTACCCCAACCGCGCTTCTGCCTTGAACACCCGCTAAAATCTGGCCTCCGGTGACAACCGGGCCGTAACCGCCCCCGCTCATTCCTTTATTGAATGAGGCAATCATTCCGAGTGACATCATCTTGGACCAGGAGAACTTAAATTTTTTGTTTATACAAAACAAAATCACAATACCCATTGAAAGGACAAGCACGCCTATATAAAGCTTTAACCAGAATTTGGGAATATTGACCGCAATCAAAACAGCGGCAACCGTGCCGACAATGCTGCAGACAGCAAGCAGCAAGGCCGTTTTCATATGCAGCGGGACTGTCTTCTTGAAATTATCAACATAACCAAGCGGACTAAGAAGTTTGTGAATCTTAAATACATCCATAGTAGATGGCTTTAAATTTACATTTCCCTCTCGATGATGAAAAAAACTCGCCAATAATCCCGTTATAAGTTCGGAAAATAAGACGGCAGTTACGATTTTAACCGGACTCCAACCGAAGAGAAGCAATACCGGAGTAAGAGTAGTTCCATATCCCATTCCAAGAGTTGAATCCATATACTCACACATGAACGCCAATGCAACTATAGCTAAGATGACCCATAATGTCAGTTCCAGCATGTTATCTCCTTTTTTCTCTACATATAACCGAGAGACCTTAGTTTTTGCATTGTGTAGGCGTTTTCCTTGTCCTGCGCCCGCCCGCTTCTCTCTGAAATCCTGGATGTCTTCAACTCTTCGATAATCTTGTCTATAGTATCGGCATCTGAAACGACCGGCCCGCAGCAAGTTTTGCAGCCGATACTGCGCAGGCGTTTGCCATCTTTGGCAAAATATAAATCAACAACAGGAATTTTTTCTCTTCTAACGTATTCCCAAACATCGATTTCCCGCCAGCCCAACAGGGGATGAACCCGGATGTGCTCTTCCAATGCAGCTTTTGTCTTGTACTGGTCCCACAACTCCGGCGGCTGATTTTTATAATTCCACTCAAAATCCTCATCTCTGGGGCTGAATATTCTTTCTTTTGCGCGTATGCCGTGCTCATCTCTTCTTATTCCAAGATATAAGGCCCGGAATTTGTGTTCGGCAATGGCCTGTTTGAGGGCAACGGTCTTTAATTCATTGCAGCACTCGAATTTCGCTTTATCGGGGCCCATGCCGGCACTAAGGGCCTCTTCGTTTCTGGCGACAATAAGTTTAAGATTCCATTCTTTGGCATATTTATCGCGGAACTCATAAATCTCTTCAAATTTATAACTTGTATCAATGTGCAGCACTGGAAATGGAATCTGTCCGAAAAAAGCCTTTCTCAATAGCCAAAGCAAAGTTGTCGAATCCTTGCCAATAGACCATAACATAGCCACATTTCTGAACTGGCTGTATGCTTCTCGGATAATGTAAATGCTTTGATTTTCGAGTTTGTCTAAATGTTCCCTGCTCATATCACAGTCCTGTATATATAAAGGCTAATTTCAGTAATGATAATTAGATTCAATAGTATACAACCTTTCCACATTATTTTTAAAGATTTACTTTAAAAAAACACAAAATTATTACATAATCGTTCCAAAAGACAACAATGGAATTTTCAGACGTAAAATGTGGAGGTCGCATATGAAGGCTTTGATTATCGGATTGGATGGAGCAACATGGGAGGTTTTTGATGATTACCTGCTTGAAAATCATATGCCAAATTTAAATCGCCTGAAAAAAAAAGGAAGCTCAGGAGTTTTGCGTTCTACTCATCCGCCTTTAACGTCCGCCGCGTGGACAAGCTGTATTACCGGCTGCCAACCGTATAAACACGGCATTGTAGGTTTTCTCAATTTTTCTTTTGACGACAATAATCTTCCTGTTTCATCTGCAGCAAACTGCCTTGTGCCTACAATCTGGGAAGAACTAAGTCATCAGGGCTATAAAGTGGCATCTATAAACGTCCCCTGGACGTATCCGTGCAGAAAAGTAAATGGTGTAATGGTTGCCGGCTACGGTGTTCCGGGAATGGACGTTGAATTTACTTATCCTCCCGAATTCGCAAAGGAATTGCTTGCCAAAATCCCCGATTATGAAGTTGTTGCGGACTGGAAAATCCCGAAAGGGAAATATGATGCCGAGCTGCTGGAAAAAAATATATGCAGTGTCGAACTTCGATTCCGGCAGCGCATCGAGGCAGCGCAACTGGCGTATGAGAGATTTTCTCCCGATGTGATGATGGTTCAATTTCAAAACACTGATCAGATTGAGCATAGAGTATTCAGTTATCTCGGCAGCAGAACAAGGGACCGCTACCCTCTGCAGAGAGACCGAATCTTTAAAACGTTTGAAATACTTGATGACTCTATTGGACATCTTTTGAAAATTGCCGGGGACAACTGCAATGTTATTGTGGTCAGCGACCACGGTCAATGCAGGACTGAGGGATTAATCAGGCCAAATATCGCGATGCGCAACTGGGGATATCTCAAGAACAAAAACTGGTTAGGACGAATGATTCACAGGTTTCGAAGAAAAATGGAAAAGAAAGGAATATTAAAAAATGAAAGCACGATGCTTGAAATGCGAAGCATGGTAAACTGGAAAAAAACCAGGGCAATGGTTGTGTTTTCAACGATGACAGGGTATGTGTTTTTGAATGTCAAAGGGAGAAACAAAAACGGCTTGATAAATCCGGGAGACGAATATGACAAGACCATAAAAGACCTTCGAGAAAAATTCTCCAATATGCGCGATTCTGCCGGACCATTCTTTGAACATGTTAAAACACCTGCCGAACTCTATGGCATTGAAAGCGCTGCGCCGGAGATATTTGGAGATTTAGTCCTGGTTCCAAGATCCGGCTACCCGGTCCAGATCAGTGTTTCACGAAAAGGCGGGCCAGTTAAGATTCTCAGCGACAATTCAATCGTCGGGACCCACAGCTATGAAGGTATTTATATTTTCTCCGGTCCTGATTTTCGCACCTTCAAAGGACCCCAAACCCATATTACAGATATCGCGCCGACATTATTGGGTATGCTGGGAGCTGAAATCCCCAGTCATATGGATGGTAAGGTGATAGAAAACGCCTTTTCACATGATATTAAAGTAAAATACAAGAAATCTTCAGACATCACGGCGTTTAAGATAGAGAACATTAAAAAGCTGACTAAGAAAGAAGATTCCGAAATAACCAGGCGATTATCGGCTCTCGGGTATATGGATTAAAAATCACTACCGCCTGCTCATTTATTTAATTAAATTAAAAAGAATAGATACCGCCCGCTCATTTAGGAAGCGGGCGGATCTGCAATAATTTAAAAAGAATTGCAGATTTGGGGGGGGTCGAATCCCTCCTGCTCCATTATGAGCGAATAACGAGGCAGAGCAGCAGCACTAATGGTGCTTCGGGAGGGAGTAGGCACACTCAACACCTGCAGGATTAATTCTGAATTAAGCTCATTACATACTAATATATAGGTTTTATTCCTATTCAGTATAGGTTTAATCTTATTGGTATAGGTTTTATCCTATCCAGGATTAGGTTTTTCCCTAATGTTTGATTTTACGATAATTCAGTTAAAGTTATTTCTAACGTTTTTTTCAAGTGAGAAGAGAATTTTATTTTTTTTTAGGAGGTGCATAATGATGGATATAAAAAAAATCAAAAATATTGTTGGAGTGATTTTGCTTTCTGTCCTTGCAGGATGGATAGGGCAATCACAGGCTGCGCAGATTCCGTTACGCGGCAACCAAATCGCACAGTTCGTTGACCCGCTGCCGATGATTGACTTGACGGCCAGCGGCACAATAGGCATTGACACGCTTGTCGCCGGTGCAAGCGAAATTGAGCTGCACATGCGGGAGTTCGATGCTAATGTCATGCCCACGGGATTTGTGCCGGCCGTGGGTACCTATACCGGGACCAGGGTTTTCGGGTACATCAACGGCCCGACGGTTCCAGTTGGCAAGCGGGCCACATACATCGGCCCGATAATCGTTGCTGCACGTAATGTTCCGACCCAAATCCGGTTTGTTAACAACCTCGGCAATACAGCAGATACAAATGTACTCTTATGGAGGGATAATTCTGCCAACGCTGCCGTTGACCAGACGCTTCACTGGGCCGACCCGATCAATGGTGAGTTGAATATGTGCAACCATATGATTATGCCGGGCATGCCTCCGTCCATGGGTTGCGGCCTGCACTACGCCGGGCCGATTCCAGCGGTCCCGCACCTGCACGGAGGGTATGTCCCGCCAACAATTGATGGCGGCCCGGACGCCTGGTTTACAAGTGACGGGAACTTTCAGGGCCACGGGTACTATACCCATCCCGGTGTTGCGGCAGCAGGAAATGAGAGCGTATATCGTTATCCTAACTTTCAGGAAGCCGCTCCAATATGGTTCCATGACCACCTGCTGGGAGGCACACGAATCAATGTTTACTGCGGACTCGCCGGCGCCTATGTCATCACAGACCCGAATCTGATATTGCCGGCCGGACTGACCCCGATCGGTCTGGGCAGCGACTTGTTAATTCCGCTGGTAATTCAGGACAGAATGTTCGACATCGATGGTCAGCTCTTTTTCCCCAACGTGGGTATCAATCCCGAGCACCCGTACTGGATTCCGGAATTTCTCGGTGATACCATTTGCGTCAACGGCAAGGTCTGGCCGTTCCTTCAGGTGGAGGCAAGACGTTACCGCTTCCTTATCGTCAATGGGTCGAATGCCCGGCCCTATGAGCTGTTCTTTGCCAACCAGATGACTGGCTCGATGGGCCCGTCCACCTGGCAAATCGGCACCGATGGCGGTTATCTTGATGTGCCGGTCCAGCTTAATCCGTCCCACAAACAAAAGCTGGTTTTGCTGCCCGGCGAACGCGCCGAGATAATTGTGGATTTTACAGGACTTCAGGGCAAGACCCTTCTTTTGCGAAATACAGCCAAGGCGCCCTATCCTTCAGGTGCAAAACCCCCCGCCTCCACTGTCGGCAAGATAATGCAGTTCCGCGTCGTTCCATCGACCATTGGCGCGGACACAAGTTACAATCCAGCAACACTGACGCCGATCCGGACCGGGTCGCAGACAATCAAGAAATTGGTAAATTCTACAACAGGCACACTGGACCCGAATGTGGTCGTTGCCAACAAACGTCAAATGACCCTTAACGAAGTTATGGGCATGAAAATGAAGATTGGCAAGGTCTTGTATCCCGGCGGGCCGCTGGAAATCCTTGTCAATAATACCAAGTGGAACGGCGAGCAGACAGGCGGCGGAATACGCACTGACTTCACGCCGAATACCCTCAACGGGATTACGACTTATTACTCTGAAATCCCGCAGGAAGGCACCACTGAGATTTGGGAGATTATCAACCTTACCGCCGATACTCACCCAATGCACACTCACTTAGTGCAGTGCCAGCTCCTCAACAGACAGAAATTTAATGTGAAGAACTACACAGCGGCGTATAATGCAGCGTTCCCGGGTTCAGCTGCCATCGACGATCCTGAAACAGGATTGCCTTACGAACCCGGCGAGTTTATTCCCGGATTCGGCCCTCCGCTAAACTACAATACGGGTAATCCTGTTGCTCTGGGCGGTAATCCGGATATCACACCGTTCCTTTCTGGTGCGCCCGTCATGCCGCTGGCCAACGAGGCCGGCTGGAAAGACACAATGCAGTGCCCGCCGGGGACAGTCACGCGATTTGTGGCTCGTTTTGCCCCGCAGGATAAGGACGTGAATTCGCTGGATCTGAATTTCCCGTTCGATCCGTTTGCGCTTACGTACGGGTACGTATGGCACTGCCATATTGTTGACCATGAAGATAATGAAATGATGAGACCTTATTTGGTTACGCCAACACCGGGTGCACAGAGATCATATATTCAAGGCCAAGATTATTAAATAAAAGAACTAAATTCTTGAAAATTTGTAAAAATGGCCGGCCTTTGCCGGCCATTTTTTTGAATTTACTAACAAGAGCTTATATTTGACTGCAATTTTCTATAAAAAACCGCTTGCAACAAGCCGATAATAGTAATTATAATAGAGCCTGTTAATGTGGGTCCGCCTCGTCTAAGGGCGGGCGAGACATTGCAAAGTGCGGGTGTAGCTCAGTGGTAGAGCGTCACGTTGCCAACGTGAATGTCGTGAGTTCGAGCCTCATCACCCGCTTTGAACATAGTACCGGCGAGTTACCGGCTAAATGAGTAGTTTGGCGTTGGTCGCCGATACGCTTAAAGTGGCACGGCAGGATGCTGTGTTATAAAAGGGCTGGAAGCCCCTGCCACTGAAATGAAAAATATGGCTGCGGGAAACAGGTTTCCTAATGCCATTTTTGTTTGGATGAAGCTGGCAGAAAAACAGGAGAATAATAATGGCACAGAAAGAAAAGCAAGCACCAGAAAAGGAAGCAACAGCGAAAAATACCGTTAGTATCGAGCAATCAGGCCCCTGCAAAAAAAAGGTCATCATCGAGGTGCCTCGCGAGACTATAACAAAAGCCACTGACGCACAATACGAAACCTTGCGAAAAGATGCGCTTGTTCCCGGCTTCAGAATAGGCCGTGCACCCAGGCGGCTTCTTGAGAAGCGATTCGGAAAAGAAGTCGGCGAGCAGATAAAATTAAAAATACTCGCCGATGCCAGTGACACGGCAATTAAAGACAACAAGCTGGATATCCTGCGTGACCCGGAAATTAATTTTGAAAAAATTGAGCTGCCCGCGGAAGGCGCTTTGAAGTTCGATTTCGAGGTCGAAGTTCGCCCTGAATTTGAGCTGCCCAAACTCGAAGGTATTACTGTCGAGAAAACAAAACACCAGGTAATAGAAAGTAACGTCGACAAAGAAATCGAAATGCTTCTTAAATATGCCGGGACATGGACACCAAAGGAAAACGGCAAAGTAGAGCTTGAAGACCAGGTCCTCGCTGATTGTTTCCTTAATATCGAAGGACAGGAGCAAAAGGTAGATAACACAGAGATATATGCAAGGCCAAACGGATTTGTTGCTGATGTCCCTGTAGAAAAGTTAGATGAGATTCTTATCGGGGCAAAGGCCGGAGATGAAAAGACAGCACAAATCGAAGTGCCAAAGACCTTCTATAAAGAAGAAATTCGCGGCAAGAAAGTCGATATCAGGATAAACATCAAAGATATCAAGTGGTTAAAGCCCGCCGAATTAAATCAGGAAACAATAAGCAAATTCGGTGTGGCAAACCAAGAAGAGCTTCGAAAGGCAATTAGAGAAAAACTCCAGAGCCGTCTGGAAAGTCAGGCAAAGAACGAAATGGCCGAACAAATTTATAAGTACCTTCTGGATAATATCTCTTTTGATTTGCCTTCGGATGTTGCCGCAGACCAGGCAGTCTCATTATTACGCCGCCAGTATATCAATCTGATGATGCAGGGTATCGATAAAGAGCAGATTGATAAGAATATAGAGCAGCTCAAGGCAAGCACCGAGCAGCAGGCTAAAGAACAGCTCAAGGTGTTCTTCATAATGGATAAAATCGCCGAAAAGCTCGAAATTAAGACGACTGAAGAGGAAATCAACGGCCATATCGCACAACTTGCCATGCAAAAACGCATCCGGCCGGAACGAATGAAGGAAGAGATGCAAAGAGACGGCTCGCTCGAACAATTCAAACTTCAGGTCCGCGAACAAAAATGCATAACCAAGCTGCTTGAAACCGCGAAGATTACAGAAGTAGAGCCAAAAGCGGAAAAAACAAAGCACGAGGGACATAAACACCCGGCTTCGCATAAGGCCGAGGCGGGCAAGAAAACGACCGAAAAAACAGAAGAGAAACCGGCTAAAAAAGCGGAAGCACAGGAGAAAAAGGCAGAAGCCGCGGAAAAGCATACACATTCTAAAAAAGCAAAAGATGAAGAAGGAGAAAAACCGGCAAAAAAGACAAAAACAGTGACACGAAAAAAGAAAACCCAATAGCAAGAATATCCGATAAATACTAAATAGCGGCTAAACCGCATTATTAATTAATAAAGGAAAATTTAATGTTCAGTAAAGAAAAAAGGATAATTGAACCCAAGGGAATCTTCCAGGACCAGTATGGACCTCCAGGGGGTCACTATGCGCAATATCGTCAAATGAGCCTCGATGACATGCTGCTGGAAAACCGCATTGTGTTCCTTATTGGCGAAATTAATTATGCAAGGGCAACCGAGGTAATAATGAAAATTCTTTACCTCGATAACCAGAAACGAAATACCGAAATCAGCTTGTATGTCAACTCTCCAGGCGGCAGCGTTGATGACACAATGGCCATATACGACACAATGCAGTTTGTAAGCTCACCTATAGCGACATTCTGCATCGGCCGGGCCCAATCAGGCGGCGCAGTTGTGCTGGGGGCGGGTACAAAAGGTAAACGATTTGCCCTGCCTCATGCCAAGATTATGCTGCATCAACCATGGGGCGGCGTATACGGGCAGGCAGCGGATATAAAAATTCAGGCTGAAGAAATCCTTAAAGCCAAAAAAATGCTTAATGAGCTTCTTGCAAAGCTCACAAATCAGCCGGTCGAAAAAATACAGGCTGAAACCGAGAGAGACAGATATATGACCGCGGAAGAAGCACTCAGCTATGGTCTGATTGATGAGGTCTTGAAGCTGGAAGAAAAAGTTATAAAGAAAACTGACGAAAAGAAATAATTAAGAAGAAAAGAGAGAAATTATGGCAGTTGACCAGAATTTAGTTCCAATCGTAATTGAAAAAACAGGACGCGGCGAACGCGCTTACGATATTTATTCCCGCCTTCTAAAAGACAGGATAATTTTTCTGAGCGGGCCGATTGATGATAATCTGGCAAATCTCACAATTGCCCAGTTGCTGTTTCTAAGTAATGAAGACAGCAAAACTGATATCCATCTCTATATAAATTCACCCGGCGGCTCAATTACGGCCGGCCTTGCGGTATACGATACGATGCAGTTTTTAAGGTGCGATGTCGCGACATATTGCGTCGGTCAGGCGGCAAGTATGGCGGCGGTTCTGCTTGCGGGAGGCAAGGCAGGCAAGCGCTTTTTATTGGCAAATAATCGGGTCCTTATCCATCAGCCTCTAATTTCAGGGGAATTAGTTGCACCCGCAACAGACCTTGATATAGAGGCAAAGGAAATCATCCGCCTTAGAGAGAGGATATATAGTATCCTTTCCAAGCATACCGGGCAATCGGCAGAAAAAATTGAAAAAGATTGCGATAGAAATTTATGGCTGGATGCCGATGAGGCAATAAAGTATGGCCTTGCGGACAGGATAATTCAAAAGGCCCCTGAAATAGTAAAGACAGCAGGAAAAGAAACATAAAATTAATATGAAATTATCAGCCCCTATTTCGCTATTTCTTGCATGCGGCTCGATATCAGTTTTAATATTTATATCAGGCTGCGATAGTGCGGCGGAAAATAAACCAACCCTGTCACAACAGGTTGAGCAGCTTACTCAAAAAAATTCACAGCTTCAAAGTCAGCTCAAAGAAGCAGATTACGAAAATAAACAGCTTAAAAGGCAAATAGAAACCCTTTCAATGCTGCCGGGCAGCAAAAGGGCTGAGAATTTATATCAAATCAAACAGCTAAAAATCGGCAGATTCACAAATATATATGAAGACCAAAATTCAACAGGACAAAAAAGTGAAAGAAACCTGATGGTTTATGTCGAACCAATCGATGAAACCGGCGATACCATAAAAGCAGCAGGAGAAGTTGAGGTCCAGCTATGGGATTTGAGCAAAAAAGGAAATGAAAACAAGCTGGCCCAATGGCAAGTTGGGGCCAACGAACTGAAAAGATTATGGCTTAGAGGATTACTTTCGGCCAGTTACAGATTAAGTTTCGATGTTTCGGCAATTATTGAACAATTTGATAAACCGTTGACCCTTAGGGTCAGTTTTACTGATTACCTGTCCGGCACAACATTCACCGAAGATTTTATCATCAAGCCCCTAAAGATAAACAGATAACAATTAAAAACCACGTAATCGGACATTTGCATCCCTTTCAGATATCCTGAGGCAAATAGTAACAGCTAATGAACTCTGCCGCCGTATTTTAAGTTTTGAGTTTTTTAATTTTAAACTGTAAAATGTTCCCCTATGAAAGAGCTTCTCAATAAAATAATTTGCGGCGACTGTATCGAAATCCTTACCAAAATTAAGCAGCCGTTTGCCGATTTGATTTTCGCTGACCCTCCCTTCAATATCGGGTACAAATACGATAAATACAATGATAAGATTGAACGCAATAACTATATTGCATGGACAAAGGATTGGATGAAGATATGCAAAAAAGTTCTAAAATCCCACGGCTCTTTTTATATTGCAATAGGTGATGATTACGCAGCAAATATAAAGATTATCGCCGATGAAATCGGCCTTTTTATGCGTAACTGGATTATATGGCATTACACCTTTGGCCAGCAGACAAAAGATAAATTCGCCCGCTCGCATACGCATATATTTTATTTTGTAAAAGACAAAAAACATTTCACTTTTAATGATTTCGCCGTTCGTGTCCCCTCCGACAGGCAATTGATTTACTCTGACAGGCGTGCTAATCCTGAAGGTAAAATTCCCGATGACGTATGGCAAGACTCGCGAGTCTGCGGAACTTTCAAGGAACGAACCGGCTGGCATCCATGTCAGATGCCTGAGCAGCTGCTGATGAGAATTATTGCCGCAAGTTCAAATCCGGGCGGCTGCGTTCTCGACCCTTTCGCGGGTTCGGCAACTACGGCCGCGGCGGCAAAAAAACTGCATAGAACCTATACTGGGATTGAAATATCACCTGACTACGTTGAAAAAGCAAATCAGCGATTGATTGAAATAGACGCAAACGCAAATATCGAAAAAGAACACAAATTAAATATCTTCGAAATACGCGAATTAAAACGGCTCATCCCCGATATTGGATATTCACCGCGTCAGGTCATCTCGAATAATGACTTGCTTGAACTTTTTACAAGTCAATTTGCCGTCCGTATGAATAATCGAAAACAATATGTATCGTCGGAAATTGCCTCTGCTTTGAAAGGTATAATCAGTTGAGCAAACAAAACTTCAAAACTATCCTGCGGGTTTTTGCCTTTTTTGCGGCGACAGCCGTAATGCTGACATTGGCACAGGAGCCGATTGGATGGTGGCCGCTGGCATGGATGGCATATGTGCCGTTTATTTTCATCTGTTTATCTGAACCGCGAATTAAAGGGTTATACTTAATTGCCTTCGCGGTCTCGACTTGTTACTGGCTGTCCAATATATACTGGATGAGCTTTGTCACAGTAATCGGTTGGATTGCTTTTTGCCTGTATACCGCTATTCTATGGCCGATATTGGCGGTTTCTCTCCGCTGGTGTTTTAAAAAAAGGATCCCGCTTTTTATCGCTGTCCCCATCCTGGTTGTCGCCATCGAGCAGACTCAGGGTATTTTCCTTGGCGGCTTTTACTGGTTTTATCTTGCCCATAGCCAATATACAAATATTAATTTAATCCAGATAGCTGACATATTCGGAGCAGCGGGTGTTTCCTTCATTGTCGCAATGGTAAACGGGTTAATTGCACAATTATTCTTATCTCTAAAATCGAGATTCGGTAATTCTGAAAAGATTAGCCCTTTATCCTCAATTTTAAACTCTAAATTCTCAATTCTTATAACCATTGTTATCATTGCGGCCGCGCATGTCTATGGTCACTGGCGGATAAAACAGTCGAATAAATTCGTCAAAGATGGCCCCCTTGCCGCGTCCGTGCAGACCAATATCCCCATATCTGTAAAAAAATCTTTTGCTGCAGAGGAAGATATTTTCGAGGAGCTGTTAAAATTAAATAATCCATGTATTTCAGCGGGTGCAAAATTAATAGTCTGGCCCGAAACGATGGTTCAGGCCTTATTAAATGAACAGGTCCTCCGGGTCCTTGTTGACTCACATCAATATAAACTCTTCGATGAAAGGATACGCCAGGAGGCAAAAAAAGGTGTATATATCCTGTTGGGCGCTTATGATGGAACTCCCCGTTTCGATGCAAATGATATCCGCCTGGCACAGAAGTTCAACTCGGCCTTTCTTTACAGGCCGGATGGCACTCAGGCCCCTAAAAAATATTCTAAAATAAATCTTGTTCCCTTTGGCGAAATGCTGCCCTTTTCAAATATTCCTTTGATTCGAAAACTTTTTCTAACGATGTCCCCTTATGATTTTGATTATACAATTGACCCAGGCACCGAATACACCGTTTTTGAAATGCGAATTCCTGACACAAACAATATCTATAAATTCAGTGTGATGATTTGCTACGAAGATGCCGTAGCAAATATGGCACGGAAATTTGCGATTGATGAAAAAGGCAATAAAAAAATTGACTGGTTTTTAAATATAAGCAATGACGGCTGGTTTGTCAGATTTGAAAATGGCAAGGTGCTTCCCGCCTCAGAACTTGCACAGCATACCGCAATTTGTGCATTCCGTGCGATAGAAAACCGCTTAGCCGTGCTTCGCAGCGTCAATACCGGCATAAGCTGCCTTATCGACACAACCGGCCGAATCAGAGACGGCTTTCAAGCAGGAAATCTCCCAAAAAAAGCTTTCCAACGTCAGGGTATAAACGGCTGGTTTGCCGATATAATACCTATTGACGCGAGAACTACGTTTTTCAGCAGCCACGGCCAATGGCTCGATTTTATATGCCGGTTGAGTCTGATTATATTGATAATAACGATGATTCTTGAACGATTCGGCCTTAAAAGCCGAACTAAATCAATAAAAGGAAGTATATTAAATGCAAATGAAGTACCACGTAAAAAATAAACATTTTCTTATTTGTTTTATATCTACCCTGATTATTTTAAGCTGCTCTGGAGCTACTTTCGCAATATCCCCGATAAATATATTTGACTCCAATAACACTAATAACGATCTCAAGCATCAGGCATCGAAAATCATTCTCGATGGGCTTTCCAGTGAAAGTCCTCAAATCAGGGGAAATGCTATTGAAACAGCCGCAGGGACAGCCAATCGGCAGTTTATGCCGGCTATCGTGAAGTTGACAAAAGACGATCTTGTCCCCATCAAGTTTGCCGCGGCAGTCGCTATAGGCGATACAAAATATTCGACAGCTAAAAACAATATCTCGGAGTTATTGAAAGATAACGATGAAAACGTTCGTTTGGCCGCATGCTATTGTTTTTATATGCTAAACGGTTCCAAGTCATACATCCAGCAGCTTCGGGCCAATATAAACGATGATAATCAGCAAATAAGGGCAAACTCCATTTTCCTGCTCGGCAAAATCGCGGATAAAAAAGATTTGCCGTTATTTTATCAGGCGCTTAGAAATGAAAATTCAGATGACAGGACCCGGCTAAATGCCATTGAAGCCATAGCCCGCCTTGGGGATACCAAAATATATCAAAAAATATGGGCTATGCTCATAAGCGCTTATGCCGATGACCGTGTTTTCGGAATTCGGGCCATGGCCTCGCTGAGAAACAACCAGGCCAAAGATGCAATCTCGACGATGCTCAATGATGAATTGCTTGAGGTCCGGCTTGTTGCCGCAGAACAGCTCGGCAGCTTGGGCGATAAATCTGGTGAAAAAGTAGTAATTGACGCACTCACACAAGGCATTTCTAAGGCACCTGACCGGGAAACCAAGGCACGAATTCAGACCTTAGCAGCACTTGCCATAGGCCAGATTCGAACACCGGCGCTTAAAAAGTTCCTGCCGGAATTGTTAAAAAGCGAATCTACATTTGCAAGGCTTGCCGCCTCAAAGGCGATTTTTCAATGTGATACGAACAATAATATAGGACAGTGATAATAGGAATAGACTGTAAACTTCCCATTTTAACAAAATTAACTTGACCTAAACGCCGAAAAAACGTAAAATAAGGGTGTTGATTAGGTTAAGGGGAGCAAGGTATAATCCCTTGATATTTGGATTTATAGTAAAAAACTAGTGAAAGGAGCTAATCTTGAGTAATCTCACTAAGATACTTATCGTTTTATTGACTTTATCTTCCATTATGCTTTGCGGCATTGTAGTGACATACGTTGCAAACGCAGATAATTTCAAGGAAAAATACGAGAGGACGAACTCTCTGCAGGCTTCCGCCCAGCAGGAAAAAGAAAGCCTTAGCACTCAGCTCAAGGAAAAGATTCAGCAGAATGACGAGCGCGAGAAATCTGATAAAGACCAGATAGCCAAATTGAAAATTCAGGCAGATGAGCTGAATGCAAAACTTAATGCCTCCACAAGGCAGGTTAATGAGCTGATTGAAAGAACCAACAGCTTTGCGGCAACAACAAAGGATTTCCAGGCAACAACAGAAAAGCAGGCGCAGCTGCTAGCTAGCGCTCAAGAAGAGGTCAAACAGTTAAAAGCCGAACAAATAAAGCTGACAAAAGAGCTTGAGCAGACAAGCACGGCCGTTGTCGAGAAAACAGCATTATTAGAAGCCGCTGAAGCAGATAAACGCCGTTTGGTCGAAGAAAAAGCCGATTTGCAGAACCGTATGGATAAGATGCTGCAGGGCGGCGCCAGAGTCGCTGCGGCTGGCGGACCGGTGACACAGGAAAGAGGAAAGGCCATAGCAGCAGCCCAGACCATAACCGATAGCTCAAATATCAAAGGATTAATTTCCGAAATTGACGCGAAAAGGTCATGGGCCGCGCTATCAATCGGCCAGGCGGATGGCGTAAAAGAAGGAATGAAATTCCACGTTACCCGCGGTGATGAGTTTATCTGTGACCTGCTGATTGTTGATGTTGATACAGATAAGGCGGCCGGCGTTCTTGAGCTGGTGCAGCAATCACCAAAAGTCGGCGATAACGCTTCAACAATACTGTAATTATTGAGATTAATTAAGGATGCAATATGAGTCCTGAAGCACTAATAAAAGGCACAAAACCCCAGGCAATTAGCAATCTTTACACGGTTATATTAGCCGTGGCATTCGGTGTAGTTGTGGCTACCGCGGCTTTCGTCGCTTATAAATGCTATTTTTATTATGGCACATTTTGGTCGGCTCAATAAAAATAGTATTGAGATGACAAGCAAGATGCGATAAAATATGCCCCGGCGTTTGGGGCATTTTTTATATTTGAGAATGGAGTCGATGAGGTTCTTAGATTCGATTTTGGGCAGATTCAGTATGGATATGGGTATCGACCTGGGTACCTGTACCACGCTGGTTTGTGTTCGCGGCAAAGGCATCGTTCTTAACGAACCCTCTGTAGTAGCAGTTCGAAAAGGCACTAATCAAGTCCTCAATAATGGCGAGGCTGTCGGTCTTGTTGCCCGCGAAATGTTAGGTAAAACCCCCGGCTCAATCAGCGCAATTCGCCCTCTCAAAGATGGCGTCATCAGCGATTTTGAAATTACTGAGGCGATGCTCAATTATTTTATCCGCAAAGTCCACGGCAGAGGCAATCTCATAAGACCTCGAGTTGTCATAGCTGTCCCCAGCGGGATTACCGCGGTAGAGCGCAGGGCCGTCATCGATAGCGCTGAACGCGCAGGCGCAAGAAAAGTTTACCTCGTCGATGAGCCCATGGCCGCAGGCATCGGCGCAGGCCTTCCGATTACAGATCCGACCGCCTCGATGATTTGCGATACGGGCGGCGGAACAACCGAAGTAGCCATTATGAGCTTAGCCGATATCGCCACCTGCGAATCAATCCGTGTCGGCGGCGATGACATGGATGAGGCGGTTATAAATCACCTCAAACGGACATACAACCTGCTTGTCGGCGAACCGCGAGCGGAAAAAGTTAAAATTCAAATCGGCTCGGCAGCCCCTCTCGAAGAAGAGCTGACAATGGAAGTCTCGGGAAGGGACACCATTTCAGGCCTGCCGCGTAAAATTGTTATTACAAGCGAAGAAATCCGCGAGGCTTTAAAAGAGCCTGTAGCATCTATTATAGATGCAGTAACAAGGACGCTCGAAAAAGCAGAGCCCGAGCTTGCCGCGGACTTGATTGAAAATGGAATTCACATTTGCGGCGGCGGCTCACTTTTGCGAGGTATGGATACAGTTCTGGCAAACGCTACGGGTCTAAAGGTTATACGAGTTGAAGACCCGCTGACTGCCGTGGCGCGCGGCACAAGCGTTTACCTGGAAAATCTGGAGCTGTGGAAGGACACGATGGAGCATTCCTCAGACTCCGGCTGGTAACGGCACAGGATGCTGTAAAAACCAGAATTACAAAATTTAGTTATGGCAGGGAAGCGAATCAGAATCTCCAGCAAGATGCTGTTTGCCTGGTTTATGCTGGGCGGATTTATTCTGCTTTTTTCACCTCTGGGAATCACCGGAAAATTCCAATTCGCCATTGGCCGGCTTTTCTATTGGCCCTTAAAGGCAGGCAGGCAGATGCCTCTTGCTGCTAAAACCGAGCTTCCGCTTAAAAGTAATGATGAAGATATAAATCGGAAAGAATCACAATATCAAAATCATATCACTAATCTTGAAGAGGAATTGCGTCAAAAAAATCTGGCCATTCAGCAGTTGACCGGCTTGCGGACAAGATTGCGAGGCCTTGAAGGCGCCGGATTTTTGCCTGCTGAAATAATCGTCTCCTCGGTATCCGGACTTCGAACTGAAATTATGATAAACAGAGGCAAAGAAGACGGCCTTTCAAAGGACATGTTCGTCCTCGGGGACAACAGCATCATTGGCATTATAACAGAAGTTTCGCCGCGGACCGCAAAAGTTCGATTATTCACAGATGCCTCATCGACAATCCAGGTAAATATTCCTGATATAGAGATAAATATGCTCATGCAGGGTGCAGGCAGCAACTCGGCAAAAATAAAAATGGTGCCGGTTAAATATAAAATTAAAACAGGCCAGCAGGTTTTAATTCGTAAAAAACCAGGGTATCTCGATTCCTCAATGATTGTCGGCCAGGTTCAGCAATGCAAAAGAGATAACAAAAATCCTGCTCTTTGGGATATAACTGTAAAACCAAGTTGTGATGCTTCAAAGCTGGCCAATGTAGCCGTCATCATCATGAACCCTGTCGCCAATGTCGGTCTTAAACAGCCCCAAACAGCTAATCTTCCAAACGGAAAATAATATGCGGCCGAATTTCTTAAAAGATTACATCAAAATGACTCCGGAGAAATAAAATGCCCTGGCCGCGTTTCGCTGTTTTTGTTCTGATTGCCACATTTCTGCAGAAAAGCTGGATTGACACAATTGCCGTAACTGACCTGCGGGTCACGCCTGACCTTCTCCTGATAGGAATGGTCTTTTTCGCAATCCGATGCAATGTAAAAGAAGCGATTATCAGCTCATTTTTATTAGGGTTTGCCGCTGATATTGCGTCAAGCGGATTAGGGCCGCAGATTATCAGCTTCGGTCTTCTTGGCACAGCTTTATCAAATCTGCATCGCCTGATTGCTATTCGAAAAGTGCCGCATGAGGCAATAACCATATTTCTCACCGGAATTATTACCGGATGCCTCGCCTTTTTTTTGGCGCACATAGCGGGCCAAACAACAAAACCCGGCGGCCTGGGAGCAATCACGGGAACTTCGTTTTATTCCGCTGTCCTGGGACCTGTTTTATTCCTGCTCCTGGACTGGCTGATGCGTATAAAAAACCGGCGACGTGAAAAACTGTCCCGCGTTTTTTAACCTGCTGCTATGTATAAAAAAAGAATAACTATCCTGGTGATTGCAGGCTTGCTTCTGCTTGGCATTTGCGTCTTTCGCCTCATTGATATGCAGCTGTTGTCCACATCCTATTACAGAGAACAGGTCTCGCAGCTTCGTATCCAAAGCGGCTCTTTCCAGCAGGTCAGAACCATGCGCGGAAAGATACTCGATAGGAAAAGCCGGATTCTCGCAACCGATGAACCTAAATTCTGGCTGGCCATTAATTACGATTTAAGCAGGTATCTCGATGAACGCGTGCTTCAGGCAATGTCTCTGCGCGTGAAATCGAAAAACTCAAATGGAAATTTTTTATCTTTACAAAAGGATTTTACAGACCGCCAGGATGATATAGAGCAGCTGATAGAAAAATGTATCCAGTTTGGTATGCCGCGGCAGGATGCGGTCACACGTATTCAAAAAATAAATGATAAAATATGGAACCTGCGGACCTTTTTCGCGTGGGCAAGAAACGGCCCGGACTCCGAATTACTGAAAAAATATAAATGGAATCTGAATAATGTTCCGCTTTCAGAAGCAATGGCGGATTTTGAGAAAAAATTTCCAGACCCGTGCGAACGTCTGCTATTGATTAATAAAGTTGACGATATAGCCGAACTTAAAAAATCTCAGCCCATCGTCGAATTAAAAACAGAGGATGCCGTGTTTGCCGCCAGGGTGGAATTTTTAAATGTCCCCGGTGTAGAGGTAACAGTAAAAGGCCAGCGTATATATCCATTCGGTCCGGCTGCATCTCAAACAATCGGCTGGGTAGGCCCTCCAAGCCAGAAAGATAAAGACCTTTTCGCCGATGACAAATTAATCAGTTATCTTGATGATGAGCTTTGCGGCCGGGAAGACGGAATAGAATATGTATGCGAACAGACTCTAAGAGGAAAACGCGGCGAGGTCGTTTTCGATATAGATAAAAATCTTGTGCGTCAGACAGAAGCTCAGTTTGGCCGGGATATTAATGTTACTATAGATATAGAGCTGCAGAAAAAAATTGAGCAGCGCATTACCGATTGCTCACAAAATCCAAACTGCAAGTCTCCTACTGCCGCGGTGATCATTGATGCCGTCTCAGGTGATATACTTGCACTCGCATCACTGCCGCACTACGATTTAAATCTTGCCCGTCAAATATACGGCGGCCTTGTTAATGACCCCTGTGAGCCATTGCGTAATCGTGCGATTAATATGTATTATCCACCCGGCTCTGTAATCAAGCCGCTGATTTTGGTAGCCGGTATGGAATCAGGTAAAATCAATGCCAATGACGTAATAAGTTGTCCCTCTCACAGGGCCCCTCAGGGCTGGCCCAGTTGTCTTATATATTTACGAAGCAATGTAGGGCACGATACTTTATGGCCAAATTTCGCACGCAATGCCATAAAAGGAAGCTGTAATATTTATTTTTCACACCTTGCCCAACGCATAGAGCCCGCCGTTTTGCAAAATTGGCTTTACAGATTCGGCTATGGCCATAAATCGTCCCTCGCGGCTGGTGACTCGTCGCTTGAATACAACGAACCGCAACCTGTCCTCCGTAGTGGTAACGAAGGAGGAGACACAAGTCACGAGCCTGCCCTCCGTAGCTTGCAGAGCGAAGGAGGGGCACGGGATTTCCGGCAGGTTCAGGGCCAAATAGCAAATATTCCCGTAAAAGACACTATAAACAGTTTTGAGCAGTTGCCCCCTCTTGAATCGGATGAAAGACGCTGGTTCGGCATTGGGCAGGGAAATCTGCGGGTAACGCCGCTGCAGGTAGCAAACGCAATGGCCTGCCTGGCTCGTGGAGGCATTTATTTGCCTCCCAGGCTCATAGCTGACCCATGTTCGCCCAAATCTGAGCCAATCAATCTGAGTATCTCGCAGGCAACTTTGACCGCGGTATATGATGGTATGTATGCGGTAGTCGAAGAATCCAGCGGCACCGCCCACAGGGAATTTTCAGCTTCGCTGCATCATTTTTCATCACAGGCAATAAAGCTCTATGGCAAAACCGGCTCTACGACCGGCCCTGAGCACGCATGGTTTGCCGGCTTTGCAAAGGATTCAAAAGGACGGGCAATCGCTGTGGCAGTGCTCGTCGAAGGCGGCGAGGCCGGCTCCACAGATGCTGTCCCTATCGCAAGAGATATCTTGCAATTTTGCAATGAAATGGGATACTTGGGACATTAACTATAAATCTTGAAAGGAGAATTTATGTTTTGTCCAAAATGCGGAACAGAAAATCCCCAGGGAACAAATTTATGCCAAAATTGCGGCCAGATGCTGACAATCCCGCAGGCATCAGCCGTCCAAATAGCTAAAACAAGTGCCCTGGCAGTAACATCAATGATATTGGGAATCCTGAGCCTTTGCACCTGTCTTTTAACTGCCCCCGTTGCATTCATTTTAGCAATTATATCGCTGATTCTGATTGCCAAAAGCAAGGGGCAGCTCAAGGGAATGGGATTTGCTATTACAGGTATAGTAGTTCCCTTTGTTGCTATACCATTTGTCGCATTAATTTTGGGAATTATGATGCCTGCTCTTTCCAGGGCAAGAATGGTTGCCCAAAGAATGGTTTGCGGAACAAATCTATCAACACTCAGTAAAGAAATACTTATATATACTGAAGATAATAACAATATGCTCCCCCCTATGGACCAATGGTGTGACACTCTTATGAAGTTCGATGCTAATCTGACGCCAAAAAGCTTTCGCTGTCCGTCAGATAAAGAAGGACCCTCAAGTTATAGCATGAATAAAAACATTATTGATATTACAAAAACGGATCCTCAAACGGTTTTGCTGTTCGAATCAAAACCAGGATGGAACCAGTCAGGCGGGCCGGAACTTTTGACAACTGAATACCACTTTGAAGAAGGCTGCAATGTCGCATTCTGTGATGGACATGTGTCTTTTATAAAAACTGATGAAATTAAAAATCTAAAATGGACAGCGGCCCCATAGGAAGCCTTTATTTTACCGCTATATAATTTTTTGGGACCGCCCTGCAATTCTCAAAATATGTAAGTGTTTTTTCAATTATCGTGCCTGCCACAGGGGCTGAAATCGCACCTCCTGTATAACCTTTTCCCAAAGTCATATCCGGCCTTCTGACCGATACAAGGACCATTATCTGCGGGTCTTCAGCAGGGGCTCCCGCGATAAATGATGCGATATACCGGTGCTCCGCATACCCTCGTTCACCTTCCTTGGCGATATTTGCGGTTCCTGATTTTCCAAATACCTGCCATTTTTTCAGTTTTGCCTTTTTTCCCGTCCCCTCATTGACCACGCCGACCATAGCTTCAGTAACAAGCCATTTAGCGACCTTCGGGTCAATACAATACGCAAGCGGCGGCGGGGCCTGTGTAAGCTTCACAATACTTCCTTCATTATCAACGACCGCCTTAACAACATGCATATTGACAGGATGTCCCCCATTGGCAATTATGCAAAATGCCCTGATAAGCTGTATCGCGGTAACTGTTATTTCCTGGCCAAAAGGTATTCGAGTAACACTGTAGCCCGTCCATTTTTGCGTGGGCCACAGTAAGCCGGAGATCTCGCCTGGCAAATCAATTCCCGTCTCTTTTCCAAATCCAAAATTAGTCAGTGCCTTGTAAATTCTTTCTTTGCCCATCCTCTGTCCGACTTTTGCCATTCCGATATTGCTCGAATTTACCAGTATCTCTCTTGGGCTGAGAAATCCGAAACCATTTTTATATTCGCTTATGCAGCCGAATCCATGCCCGCAATAGTTTCCGTTTTCACAAAATATTTTTTCTTTCGTACTGACAACGCCGTCTTCTACTGCGGCCCCCATCACCATCGGCTTTATAAGACTGCCCGGCTCGAACTGGTCTGTTATTGTTCTATTGCGAAGAGAATTCATATCAGCGGTATTAAAATTAGCGGGGTCATAATCTGGCAAAGACACCATTGCGAGAATGGCGCCGGTCTTCGGTTCGGCCACTATTGCCATGGCCGACTCCGCACGGTAATTTTTAAACTGCTCAAGAAGTGCCTCTCGCGTAAACTGCTGTATAGTCGCGTCGATAGTCAGTATAATCCCAACACCATCTACGACATCTGCATCATGCTCTTTCAATCGAATGGGCCGCCGGAAAGCATCCGCGATAAAAATATTGCGACCTTCAGAGCCCGCCAAATCCTTATTATATTCCAGTTCCACCCCCTCAAGGCCGCGGTTGTCGCCGCTTGTAAATCCGATAACATGGCTAACTAGCGCCCCCATTGGGTAATGCCGCTGCCAATCGGACTGAATTCCAACACCATGAATTTTACGCGCGGCAATCGCCTCATTAATATCAGCACCAACTTTTATTTTTACAAAGCCGGGGTTCTGGCCTTCTGCAATTATTTTACAAATATTATGGGCGCCGACACCCAAAACATCTGCCAATTGGCTTGAAGTTTCCTTTGTGTCATCCATAACCCGCGGCTCGGCAAAAATCGTCTGTATCTGCTCGCTGGCCGCCAGGACCCTTCCTCTGCAATCAAGAATCGCTCCCCTTTGAGGCGATATAGTCGCGACCGTCTGCTGCTGTTTTAAGGATAATGCGGAATAATATTCATTCCTGAAATACTGCACATAAAGACATCTCACAGCCAGGGCGGTAAATGCGCAAATCAAAATCGTAAACAGCCATTTACTAATCCGGCCGCTCGGTAATTGATGCCCTTTTTCCATTTTTTAAGAACCCTATAATTTAAATTTTATTTTACTCTCTATAAAACTTAAAACTGTCATATCGAGCGAGCGTAGCGAGCCGAGAAATCTGATTTCTCCACTCAGCCCCAACGGGGCTTCGGTCGAAATGACACGACATTCACAGAGCAAATTTATTTTTTAAACTGCTGTGAGACACTGGCCGGATTAATCATGCTTTCCAGTTGAAGCTGTTTTGTGGCAAGCTGCTGCTTTAGCCGGCTCTGCGTCACCCGCGCAGCACATATCCGGTAAAATAATCTGTCATTGGAATTGCGAAGCGATACGGCTAACAGCATCACCAACGTGCAGTACAAAGCAACAAAAACAAGACGAAACCCCAACCTCATAATCAAACACCAAAGCCGACATTATTTTGCCGGCATTTTTAACTGCATTCCGACCGCTATATCATCTTCAGTTGATAATTTATCACTGTTCATTTTAACTATCTCTCTGTAACGGTTGCCGTCGCCAAGCTGTGTGGTCGCAATTCTCCAGAGGCTGTCGCCTTCTTTTACGACATAAATACTTCCTGCTTTTGCCGGGGGCGCCTGTTTTTCATTCTTTGTATTTGCGGCCGCGCGTTTTTGACCAACTGTTTCAACCTTTGTGAAATTCTTATCAGGCAAAACATCGGCGGGTGTCGCTGCCGCCGTAGAACCGGCTATTTGCGGTATTACAAGTTTTTGGCCGACCTGGACTGAATCTATTGATGAAAGAATCTTGCGATTGGCAGCAAATATTCCATCTATATTTTTCTGCTTTACTCCTTCTTTAGGCCCGTAAACTTTTTTTGCAATGGAAGTCATGCTGTCGCCTTCCTGCACTACATAAATCTTAGCTGGCGATGTCTTGGCATTTTCAGGTGCAGATGCGGGCTGCGGATTAACCGGCAGGGCTTCCCCTTGCGGAGCTGATGGTATAGCGCCCGGCTCAATTGAAACAGCCGGTCCTGCAATATCCGCCGGGGCTACTCCGACACTGCCGGGAGTCTGCTGAACCGGTGTTGGATTAAATTGATTGTCTGCTATCGCAGCCGGCTGCTGTCCCTGCGGCAAAGGCGTAACTGCGGCATCAGGGGCGCTAACAGCGGAAGCGCCCGCTGCTTCGGGATTAGACGGTTGATCCAGGGCCATCTGAATCCTTCGCTCATTTGCGCCTATTCCTGATGGGTTATTTTCCAGTCCGACCATATTGGTGGTAAGTTTATTGCTGTCATCTTTCTGATGAAGTCCCGGCAGGCCGTTAATTATGAACGCAATGACAAATATGAAAACAAGCCCAAGCAATAAACCGATTTTTGCATCCGATGTCATTTTATGACTCCCTTCAATATTGCCTTAAACTTTTTGCGCTATCCTTAGCTTTGCGCTCCTTGCTCTTCTGTTTTTCGATATCTCCTCGCGGCCGGGCGATATCGGTTTTTTTGTAATTATTTTATATATACCTTTTTGCTCATTGTCCCTGAAATTCGTTTTTACTATCCGGTCCTCAAGGCTGTGAAAACTTATAACTGCCGCAAAACCATTTTTCCCAAGTATCGAAGGTGCCGAACCGAGCATTTTTTCCAGGTTGTCCAGCTCGTTATTAACAGCGATTCTAAGCGCCTGAAAAGTTCTTGTCGCCGGATGCATCTTTGTCCATTGTCCGCCTTTTCCAAGAGCGCTTGAAACAATCAAAGCAAGCTGACCAGTCGAAGTAATCGGTTCTCGATGACGGCGTTCGACTATAAATCTCGCTATCCTTCTCGATGCCCTTTCTTCGCCGTATTTATAAATCAAATCGGCCAGCGTCTTTTCATCTGTTCTATTGATTATATCGGCAGCAGTGGTCGTTAATCTTTTATCCAAACGCATATCGAGCGGCATATTTCTTTGAAAGCTCAGACCCATTGTGTCATCCTCCATTTGTGCCGAGCAAAATCCCAAATCCGCAAGTATAAAATCAACCTTCTCATACCCTTGTGCGCGCACAACATCCGCTATATCTGTGAAATTGGAATTTATCAAAATCACCCTGCATGATAATCCTTCTAAAACAGATTGGGCCCTTTGGATAGCAGTTATATCAACGTCCAGGCCGATTATAGCTCCCTTGGGGCCCAATCTCTTGCCGAACAGTAAACTATGACCTCCATGTCCTATGGTCGCATCGACCATCACCGCATCCTGCGGCAGCTTTATCTGTTCAACAAGCACTTCTGCTAGAACTGGTATATGCTGCGTTGCCGAACCATTCACTGTTAGCCCTGGCTTACCGCTAATTTACCTGATTGTTTCCTCATCTGTTCAGCGGCCGGTGAAAAGCCGACATTCAAGAACCTGCCGCCAAGCTTTTTTACTCTTTCAAGCCGGTCATTGAGTACCTCCAATGATGCAACAGTCTGCTCATCGGCTGCCCTTATGCCGCTTAACCCCGCCTTTACGACTTCACAATGGTCTGGATACATTTCTAACATAGATGACTCCTTTCACCCCTCTAAATTTTGACTCTGCTTTTGCAGGACCTCTTGCCTTGCCTGGGCCGCGCGCTTCTGATATTGCGCCATATTGTCCGAAAGATACTGCTCCCAGTCCGGCGTGTTCCAAAATTCGATATGGTCCCGCACCCCTACCAGTGTCACATTATCTTTTAAACCTGCGCGTTTGCGCAGTTTTTCATTTAATAACAGCCGTCCCTGGCTGTCTAGTTCAACCTTCCCTGCCAAAGCGAAGTTCATTCGCTCGAACGCTAAGATTTCATCCGGGGCTGTATGCTTTTGTGCCATTGTGAAAATCATTTCCTCGTAGCATCTTTCCGGATATAGGCACAAGATTCCGTTTGCGCCTACCACAAGATAAAAGTTGCTTCCGTGCTCCTTGGTATCGATTTGATTGCGGAGTTTGTTGGAGACCAGCACACGGCCCTTCTCATCCACCATATGCTCATACTCGCCTGTTAATAAAAGCATGCACTTGTCTCCACTTACCTTACACTCATCGCCACTTGTTAACCATTTAATGGGAATTATTGCCACTTGTCACCACTTCGTCAACATAAAACTCCAATTTTTTTAAAAAATATTTTATTTTTATTATAGGACCTTCCCTCTTAAGATTTAACTTCAACAGTGACAATAATTTAGGTGAGGGTACGACAAGTAATAAATAAAAAATATTTTTTCTGATTTTCTATTTTTTCGTAATTTTCTGTGCTTTGTCCCTACGATTTATCAGTGGTCCTCTGTCCTCGGTCTTCTGTTATCCGTCCTCCGGATTAAAGCGGGTGATGGGAATCGGACCCACATAACCAGCTTGGAAGGCTGGAGCTTTACCACTAAGCTACACCCGCAACATGCCTCGCCGCTTTTGCGGCGGGCCGAAGGTCTCGACGCCCTTTAGGGCGGCGGACACTCGAATTTCTATTTATTATTTACTATTTTCAATTTATAATTTTACCACGAAGCTCCTAAGACACAAAGTTTTTTTTATAAATTGTAGGGTGTGCTGTGCACACCAATGTAGGGCGGGGTTTACCCCGCCGAATTATTTACGTTTTTCGTGTCTTTGCGACTTAGTGGTAGAAAATTATGAGTATACAACAAAAAGCACAAAAGGCTAAACAGGCGGCGATATTATTAGGTGCCGTAAAGACAGATATAAAAAATTCGGCACTCGCGCAGATAGCCCAGGTTCTGAAAAACAAAAGCGCAGAAATTATCGCCGCTAATCAAAAAGACTTGAAAATTGCAGAGAAAAGCAAAATTATGGCCCCCCTGCTCAAACGTCTGAAATTCGATGAGAAAAAAATCGCAGAGACTATCGCGGGTATCGAAAGCCTGATTAAACTCGATGATCCCGTAGGAAAAACTTTATCAGCGACCGAACTCGATGAAGGCCTTAACCTTTATAAAGTAAGCTGCCCCATCGGAGTCATTGGTGTCGTATTCGAATCACGGCCGGATGCCCTCGTCCAGATTTCAACTTTGTGTTTGAAAAGCGGAAATGCCGTTCTTCTCAAAGGCGGCTCCGAAGCAGCCAATACAAATAAAATTCTCACAAAAATAATTGCTAATGCTTCTGTGAGTGCAGGTATCCCCTCCGGCTGGATTCAATTATTAGAAACCCGCCAGCACGTAGCCGAAATGCTCAAGCAGGATGATTTCATCGACCTTATCATTCCACGCGGCTCGAATGAATTTGTCCGCTATATAATGAATCATACGAATATCCCTGTCCTCGGTCACGCCGAAGGCATCTGCCATGTCTATGTCGATGGCGATGCAGATATCGATATGGCGGCGAAAATCTCCCTGGATTCCAAATGCCAGTATGTGGCGGTCTGCAATGCTACTGAAACGCTTCTGGTCGATAGCAAAATCGCAAAAGAATTTCTGCCGAAAATTAAGGCTGCCTTTGATGAAAAAAATGTCGAGCTTAGAGGCGATAACAAAACCCGCGCGATTATCAAGACCAAAGCCGCTACTGAAAAGGATTGGCGGACAGAATATCTCGATTATATCCTTTCCATAAAAGTCGTTGATGGTATCGATGAGGCAATTAACCACATCAATAAATACGGTTCTCGCCATACCGATTCGATAGTCACGCAAAATAAAGAGAATGCTGAGAAATTCATGAATTTAGTTGATTCGGCAGGTGTCTATTGGAATTGCAGCACGCGTTTCGCCGATGGCTTCCGTTATGGCTTAGGCGCTGAAGTTGGTATCAGCACAACCAAGATTCACTCCCGCGGCCCAGTTGGCCTCGAAGGCCTCGTTATTTATAAATGGAAACTACTCGGCTCCGGCCAAATCGTCTCCGACTACTCCGACGGCCGCAAAAATTTCACCCATAAAAAACTTTAACCACGTATCCTTTTGTCATTCCCGCGCAGGCGGGAATCCAGATTTCGTAGGATGGGCTTCAGCCCATCGATTTATTCTGATATAATCAATTTTTGTAGAGTGGGGCTTGCCTATCCTGAGTTTGTCAAAAGGCAGCCCATCAATTTATTCTGATGAGTGTAAAAATGAAAAATAAATTTAATTGGCTGATTGTTGTTTTGATCATGATAGAATCTGTTCCCGGGATTATCACAGCGCAGGAGGGACAGTATTTCGAAATCTCAGCGGACCAACTGGAGGATAAAATTCGCGGCGGCCTGCTCGGCCATCTGCTCGGCGATCTCAACGGACTAAAACACGAGAATAAATATATCGCCGAACCAGGTAATATCACTGAATATGTCCCCGCTTTACCGAACGGCGCATGGGCCGATGATGACACGGATTTCGAATGGGTCTATGTAATCGCAATGCAGGAAAATGGCTCATTATTCCTGCGTCCCCAACAGATTTACCAGCTCTGGCTGGCACATATCAATCACGATATCTGGTGTGCCAATGAATACGCCCGGGCCTTGATGGATTTGGAGATATTTCCGCCCGATACCGGCTCGCTGCCATTGAATCCATGGGCTGATTTCAATATCTCCGGCCAATTCATTTCGGAATCATGGGGCTTAATTTCACCCGGCATGCCTGTAACAGCCGCACGCATTGGCTTAAATTACACCAGGGTCGCCATCAGCGGTGAGCCTGCACAAACGACACAATTGTTCGACACAATGATCGCCGCTGCGTTTGTGACCAGCGATACAGACAAGATTATCGATGCGGGTTTGGCTGCGGTTGATCCCAACTGCGTCGTTGGCCAGGTGGTACGCGATGTTCGCGCATGGCATAAGCAGAATCCCGATGACTGGCGTGCCACTCGCCGGCTCGTCAAGGAGAAATATTCCCGCTTTAAAGGTGAAATGCGGGACCGCAACGGTTTCGAACTAAACACGGCATCAGTTATAAGCGCATTGCTCTATGGCGGCGGCGACTATATCAAAACATCAATAATTGCTTTTAATTTCGGCTGGGACGCCGACTGCGATGCGGCCACCGCCTGCACCATTGCCGGTGTGCAACACGGCTGCAAATGGATGATGTCGCAGGGCTGGGACATCAATGATGTATATCGAAATAAGACCCGCGATAATATGCCTGCCGATGAAACCATTACCAGCTTCGGCGACCGGCTGATTATGCTGGCCCAGCGAAACATCACCGATCACGGCGGAGCAAAGATTGAAAAAGACGGAAAAATATTTTACCGGATTAAGCTTGAACAGCCGGCAAGTATCGAGCTGCTGCCTGACCGGTCTCTGGAGTTTGCCGGGCTGCGTGAAGCTATGAAATCCGAGGTTGAAGAGGCAATCTTACGATCCACAAGCCAACAGCAAAGAGCACGCGCCGCGTATTTGGCCATCTGCCTTGATTTTGCCTCTTTTTATCAAAAAGAGCACCCCAAACAGTGGAACGATGCGTTAGAGGCATTGAAGCAGTATCCGCGCCTGCTCAAAGATTTAAAAACATCGATGACTCCGGCCGCCACGACTCTTCGTCAAAAAGCCAAAGCAGCTGGCATGAATTTATGATTACATCAGCGCCCCCGTCGGCCTCGAAGGCCTTGTTATAAATGGAAACTTTGCGGCTCCGGCCAAATCGTCGCCGACTACTCCGAAGGACGCAAAAAATTTACACATAAAAAATCAAAGCAATGAAAGAAACGGCTCTATTTGTAAATAGCATAAGCCGGAAACCTCTTATACCATTTCAATAATTGCATAATCTTTATATTTCCTTTTTCAAACACGACTTACCAGCAGCTTAACTTTCTGGCATCGCTTGCCAAAGCATTACACCTGATAAATAAGCATTTTTCCTATTGAAATTGACAATGTTTAGGCTTTATTAGTAGCCAAAGGAAAGCGATGATTAAAAGTCGGGATAAGCTTTAGCGATTATTATCATCACTATCAATGTTACTGCGGCTGGAAATAGAGTTTTTATGATAGATAAAAAAATCAGAACATTTTTCAAACCATCGCTGAAAAAAGTTTTTATGCTTGTAGGGCTGAAAGTGAAACAGTGTGACAGAACTTTCCCCGAATTATGGAGCAGGATCCCGGAATTCCAGTTGCTTTATAAGGAGATAAAAGACCATACTGTCGTGGACGAGGACCGTTGTTTTATGCTGTACCAACTCTCGCGGAGTACAAATACGTATAAAGGAGATGTAGCTGAAGTCGGCGTTTACAAAGGAGGCACCGGGAAACTGTTGGCAAAAACCTGTCCCGATAAAACTGTTTTTCTGTTTGATACTTTTTCAGGAGAGCCTGCCGAAAATCCGGAAATTGATTTTCACAAAAAAGGAGACCTTGCCGATACCTCTCTCGAATTTGTTCGTGAATTTTGCCGGGACCGCAGCAACGTGAAACTTTTTCCCGGTATATTCCCATACGATACGTGCGATGTTATTAAAGATAAATTTTTCAGTTTCGTGCATATCGACGTCGGTCTCTATCGATCTATTATGGATAGTCTTCGCTTTTTTTACGAAAGGATGTTACCGTCGGGTATCATCGTTTTGGAGGGTTATGAATGGAAGGCATGTCCGGGAGCTAAAAAAGCAATTACTGAATTTCTCGCGGGTAAACCTGAGGTTCCCGTGATCACTGCAAAATACCAGTGTATGATTGTCAAACGCCGATAAGATTATGACGGAATATTTAGATCA
>CAYSKP010000224.1:0-8313 GCA_964431645.1 uncultured Pirellulales bacterium | reverse complement strand
GGCTTCGGCCTCGGTGTCGAAAGAACAGTTGCATGGATTACTGGTGAACCGCACATTCGTCAGTGCATCCCATTCCCTCGTATGATGGACAAGGTTTATATTTAACTTAAAATCTAAAATGCAAAACGTAAAACCAAAACCTTCTAACAAAAAGTTATTAATTTTAAGCTTTGGCTTTGAATTTTAAACTATAAATTTTTAGATTAATGGAATCTTGGAAGATACAAAAACTGCTGAACTGGCTAACAGATTATTTCGCCGGAAAAGGTATCGATTCACCTCGATTAAGCGCAGAATGGCTGTTATCTCATGTCCTTGGCCTTAAACGTATTGAATTGTATACTCAATTTAACAAAGTCGTGGGTCAGGAACAATTAACTCAGCTTCATGAGCTTGTAAAAAGAGCTGCCAATCACGAACCAATAGCATATCTGACCGGCAAGAAAGAATTCTATTCCATTGAATTCGAGGTCACAAAAGCATGTCTTATTCCGAGACCCGAAACAGAATTGCTTGTCGAACACGCAATTGAATTTCTTCGAACAAGAACAGGCGAGCAATTCGTTTGTGATTTATGCACCGGCTGCGGCTGCGTGGCTGTGGCTATTGCTAAAAATTTTGCCAATGCTCGTATAGTAGCGACAGATATTAGCGATGCTGCTTTGGCAATCGCAGAAAAAAATATTGCAAAATACAGTTTAATGAACAGGGTAAAATTATTGCAGGGCGACTTATTTGAACCCATTATCACCGGGATTGGCCCTGCTAAATTTGATCTTATTGTCTGCAACCCTCCATACGTCAGCGAACCCGAATACAAAAAGCTGCTCACAAATGTAAAAGATTTTGAGCCTAAAGCTGCACTGACGGCCGGGGCAGATGGTTTAGATATCATCAGGAAAATTATAAAGGAAACTAATGAGCATTTAAAAACGGGGGGGAAACTTATGCTCGAAATCGGTAATGAACAAGGACAAAAAGTTTACGATCTGCTTGAAAAAGCTGGATGCTTTGAAAGCATAAAAATTGAAAAAGACTGCTCGAACTTAGACCGTTTGGCTATTGCCCAGGCAAAAAATGGTTGAGAAAGACTTTCGATCGAAACTGAGATCCAAAAAACATAGTGATTTGCTCGAATTAAACAATTGATACACAAAAAAAAATACGTATTCTGAATTTTTTATTTAATTTTTTTATATATGTAAGAACAATAAAATCAAGAACTTACAAATCTTAATACAAAATAATAATGAAAAAATTATTTTGCAACGTTTATTTATGGTAAACTCAAGGTGCTTAAAAGGTCACACAGCGCCCGATGTGTGAAGAATGTGTTGAAAATGTGATTTTTTAAGAAGGAGAGTGGGTATGGGAAAAATCCTCAGTTCAATTCTATGTGTTCTTCTATTAATAATTGCTGCGCAGACAGTAAATGCTTCTATTGTCAATTGGAACTGTGCTGATGATGGTGATGGCGGTATCGTGATGGGACCAGGGACATGGACGCCGCTTGATGGTGAATATAAACTCAATATGGGCGGTACACAATATTTCTACCCGGCACACGTTCAGGGTGACTTCCAAACTGATACCGAGCTTGACCCAACTGTATGGTTAATTCAGCAGATAACAAACGACACCGATTTCGCATGGACAGATTACCATATCACCATTGGTATGGATAAAAATTTTTCTATTTCCACTACCAGCGGTATTGTGGCACCTGATGGGTGGGATGTATCAATTATTCAGCCCATTGGCGATCAGCCATTACCTGGTGATATATCACCAGGCATCGGCTGGGTTGGAACCGTTAATTTCGTGAACAATACAGGTGCACCAATTAATATTGGCGAGTTTGGCGATTTCGGTTTTAAGTTTTCATTCCTTGGAACTGTGAATTTCTGGACAGCGCAGGTTCCGACACCGGAACCGACTACAATATTATTGCTCGGATTGGGTGCGATGTCTGTTATACGGAAAAGAAGTTAAATATCGCGGCCTTTCTTGAAGCAAGCAAACAAAAAGCTCACGCAAATTTGCTTGAGCTTTTTTATTTGATTGAAATAAATTTCACTATTAGCCCGCAATGTCCCTTATTTCTTCATAGAAATTAGAATATTTATCCTTATTTTTTGTTTTACGCACCTCGATTGCCGCTCTGGGGTGCTCATTCAATATGCCTGTAATCATATAAGGAATAAGATACCCCCATTCGATATCTTTTTGCATTGGGAGCATCTGCTCTTCTATAACCTTTAAAATAGGACTCAATTTGAATTTTGGATTTTTCAGGAAACCTACAAGTAATTCGAGGGGGCAATTGCCAGGGCCTCTGCCGATGCCGTATAAAGAGGCATCGAGGAAATTGGCATTGTGAATAATACCTTCAATTGTATTAGCAAAAGCGAGCTGCTGATTATTGTGACAATGCATGCCGATTTCTTTGTTCTCGGGCAAATGCTTCTTGAACAGCTTCACAAGATATTCAATCTGCTCGCAATACATTGCGCCAAAACTGTCGACAACATAAACTACATCAACGGGACACTTGGCAAGCTGGTCCAGCGCCTCCACCAAATCCGGCTCAATTTCCTTTGATACTGCCATAATATTGACGGTGGTTTCATATCCCAGGTCATGACAGCGATTGACCATTTCAATGGCCTTATCCATGTCCTTGACATATGTAGCAACGCGAATCATACGTATCGGGCTTTTGTCAACAGGAGCAAACTGCTGCTCTTTTACACGATGGGAATCGACCATGATGCAGAGCTTCATTTTTGATTCTATTCCATCAGTGATTTCTTTTATCTTTTCATCATCGCAGTATTTCCATGTACCGAAATCTTTTGGCGGGCAAAGCTCCCTGCTGCTTCTATAACCTATCTCCATATAATCAATACTGCTTTGAGATAATGCCCTGTAAACCTCGCGGACAAACTGGTCCGTGAAATAATGATTGTTCATCAATCCGCCGTCTCTTATGGTGCAATCCAATATTTTTATTCTTTCTCTGTACACTGTAATCCTCAGTTAAAACTATAATTTCCCTAATATCTTTTCTATCAATTCTTGTTTTACTTCGACAGCCCATTGTCCTTCCCTGCGATGGACATTACCTATTTTATCAATTAAAACGAATTTTGGCCATTTATTTATCGCTTTTTTGTCATGTTTTAGCAGATCAATCAGCTCTTTCTTATCAATTTTTGGTGAAATAGCTGTCGGAAGTTTAAGATTTATAAGAATATTTTTGATTCTTTTCAGCCGTTTCTCATCTCCTAATCCCAGTTCAATTTCAATCATTTCTGCAGCGATAATCCCTATAGCCACGGCTTCGCCGTGAAGCAATTCGAATCCGCTGGCCTTTTCAACGGCATGACCGATTGTATGCCCGTAATTAAGAACTCTGCGCTGATTTTTCTCCAGCGGGTCCGCCTCCACAATCTCTGCTTTTATTTGACAATTGTAATATGCAATTTTTTCTAATATATCAGTCTTTCTGTTCAATATACTCTCAAGATTATTTTCAAGAAATTCGAAATACTTTTCATCCGCTATGAGCGCGTGCTTTACTGATTCGACAAGACCAGCCCTGTATTGCCTTTGGTCTAATGTCTTTAGAACAGCAACATCGATAAAAACTGCTGAAGGATGCCAAAAGCAGCCATAAGCATTTTTACTGAAAGATGAATCGACTCCGGTCTTGCCGCCAATCGCAGAATCTGCCTGTGCAATTGTTGTAGTAGGAATCTGAATCACTATGACTCCTCTTTTGAAAACTGCCGCGGCAAAACCTGCAATATCGCCAACGACCCCTCCGCCTAAAGCAATTACAATCGTATCTCGGCCCAGGTATGAACGTTCCATCTGGTCGAGAATCCCGGTAAAGGTTTCGATGTTTTTGGATGACTCTCCCGGCTTAATAACATAATGTGGAATACTGTGATTGCCTAAAAATTCAAAGAGATGTCCGGCTTTGAGAACATTTTCATCTGTTACGATAAATTTTTGTGAAAGACCAAACCGGGATTCGATTTTTTGGCAAACCGAGTTTAGAATATTATTCCCGATTTCTATCTCGTATTCCCAGCTTTTAGATTCTGGCACTTTGACTGTCAATTTGGCCATATGGATTAATAACGTATGAGTGACTTGACTCTGTATCCGGCGAGCTTTTTAATTCCCCCGAGTTCAGTCAATTCTATTAAAAAAGCCACCCCGGCTATTTTGGCTCCAAGCTGTTCGATAAGTTCACATGATGCTTTTATTGTGCCGCCTGTCGCAAGTAAATCATCAACCATTAAAACTTTGGCCCCGGCAGGCACAGCATCCTTGTGCACCTCAACTATGCTTGTCCCATATTCCAGGTCATATGCGACGCTCATCGTTTTGAAAGGCAGCTTGCCTTTTTTCCGCACGGGGACAAATCCGGCGTTTAATTTTGAAGCTATTGCTGAGCCAAAAATAAATCCTCTTGCCTCAGGCGCGGCAACATATTGAATTCCTGTTCCAATAAATTCTCCGGCCATTGCATCTACTGCGGACCTGAAGGCCTCGGCATTGCCTATCAAAGGTGTAATATCGCGAAATAAAACTCCCCTTTTAGGCCAGTTCGGCACATCACGAATAAAGTTCTTTAATTCGATTTTTTCTTTGCTCATCAAAACTCCGGGATTCTTTTGCCTGCATTTTTAATTTAGCAGATTACCGGCAATACTCAAGAGGTTTTGGACGATTTGTAAGCTATTCACAGATTTTAAAAATCAGATTTAATCACTGCTCTTCCATAAACTCGTATAGTTTTGTTAAAGCCTCATGCTGAATCTGCCGGATTCTTTCGCGAGTTAATCCGAGTTTCTCGCCGATTTCCTTGAAGGCCATGGGAGGATTTCCGTCCAATCCATAATGCAGGCGGAGAACTTCTGCATCTCTTGGGTCCATCTGTTTTAAAAGCTCAACAGCTTTAGCTTTTTCTTCATCTTCTACCAGTTCATCTTCAGGTTTCCCGACGCTTTGATTACTGATATTTGCCTCGAAAATCTGACTTTCCTCACCGTTTTCCGGCTGCTGATTATCTTTTACCGTGCCGAGAACTTTTACTGTTTCATTGATTATCTTAGCCTTTTTGACCGGCATATCAAGGACATCAGCCATCTCTTCTATTGTAGGTTTTCTGCCAAGCTTGTTCTCAACTTCTATCATCATATGACGCCATTGATTAATCAGTCCAATCATGTACCCGGGGACATGCACCGGCCTGACATCACCGGATTGTGCACTTTTTATTGCCTGTTTTATCCACCATGCTGCATATGTGCTGAATCTGGTTCCGCGATCAGGGTCAAAGTAATCAACTGCCCTGATTAAACCGAGATTGCCTTCCTCGATTAAATCACCCATGGACATATTGCCCCTGTTTGCATATTTTTTAGCAATATTGACAACAAGTCGCAGGTTGCTTCGAACAAGCAGTTCGCGTGCCTCAGGGTCATTATTCTGTGATACAAGGAGGGCAAGCTCATGTTCCTGCTGAGCCGAAAGAAGCGTTGCCTCATCAATTTCCTTTAGGTATTCTTTTATTGTTACATCAAAAGCCATAAAGACCTCCACCTTATCTTATATGAAAAAGAAATTACGATTTATGTATCGGCTTGTATTGACAGGTGGTTTAGATGAAAGAAAAAAGGTCAGGCCATTTTTTACTATGTCCTGACCCTTCATTATAGGTCATATTCTTGTTTTAAAATTTATGTATTTGTCTGTTCCGGCGTCGGCTCATCCGAAGCTGGTAATTGTTCGGATTCTTTTGGTGTTTCCGATGGCATCTCAGCACCTTCCGCACCTTCAGGAGCCTGACCTTCGGCAGCCCATTGTGCTCTTCGCAGGCTTAGACCGATTTTCCTGGCTTCGCTGTCAACCTTCAATATCTTGACCTCAAGCTCATCGCCTACCTTGACAATGTCCTGAGGTTTCTTTATTTTCTGGTCTGACAATTCTGAAATATGCAGCAATCCTTCAAGATCTGATTCAAGCTGCACAAAAGCTCCAAAATTGGTTAGCTTTGTCACTTTACCTCTTACAATATGTCCCGGAATATATTTTTCCGGAATGGCATGGACCCACGGGTCCTCACTCAATTGTTTGACGCCAAGTGATACCCTTTGCTTATCGGGGTCTATATCGAGAACGACACATTTAACCTTGTCGCCTTTCTGCAGGGCTTCATTTGGATGGCTGAATTTTCTTGTCCAGCTAAGGTCCGAGATATGAATCATCCCGTCAATGCCTTCTTCAACCTCGACGAAAGCACCGTAATTTGTTACTCCGCGGACTGTCGCATTGACAATCGTCCCCGGGGGATATTTCTGTGCAGCCACGGACCAGGGGTTGGTCTCTGTCTGCTTTAGTCCAAGTGAAATCTCCTGTTTGTCTTTATTGACATTGAGGACCATTACCTCGACCTCATCACCGAGATTCAGCATCTCACTTGGGTGATTGAGCCGCTTGGTCCAGCTCATTTCGCTGATATGAACAAGTCCCTCAATACCGTCTTCAAGCCGGACAAACACGCCGTAATTCATAATATTAACGACTTTGCCTTTGACTCGTGAGCCAACCGGATAATCACGTTCCACATTTTCCCACGGACTTGGTGTCTTCTGCTTTAAACCAAGTGAAATCTTTTCATTTGGCTTATCAACTCCAATGACTACGCATTCGATTTCCTGGTCGAGCTGAACAACTTCTGATGGGTGGCTTACTCTTCCCCAGCTCAGGTCAGAAATATGCAGCAATCCATCTACGCCGCCCAAATCCACGAATACGCCGAAATCTGCGATGTTCTTGACAATGCCTTTTCGTATCTGGCCTATTTCGATTTCCGAAAGAATCTTTTCCTTGCTTTGCTTACGCTCGTCTTCTATGAGCTTGCGTCTAGATATAACGATGTTCCGGCCTTCGACATCTATTTTCAAAATTACGCATTCAACTTCCTTGCCGATAAACCTGCTGATATCGCCGGGTCTGCGAATATCGACCTGTGATGCAGGCAAAAATACCGGCACACCAATATCGACAAGCAGTCCGCCTTTAATCCTGCGGACAACTTTTCCTTTCACCGTATCGCCTTCCTTCTTGGTAGAAATCAGGTTTTCCCAACCCCTGATTCTATCGGCTTTGTGCTTGCTCAAAAGCAATAGCCCGGTCTCTGAATCTGTATCTTCGAGCAGCACCTCTATATCCCTGCCTTCTGCTATTTCAGATGCATCTTCGAACTCTGCCGCATCTACCATTCCCTCGCTCTTTAATCCAACTTCTATAATAACATCATTGCCGATTTGTGTCACAATTTTGCCCTTGAGAATCGTCCCGGGCTGGTGCGAATCGACTTTGGCCTGCAGGGCCTCCTGGAATAATTCATTTTCTTTTTCCCCAAACATCTCACCGACCTGCTTGTCGATTTGCTCCGGGGACAAACCTAATTTGCTGATTATGTTTCTATCTACCATAAATATGCTTATCTCCTGTGGCGTCTGGTTTTACCCGCGTATGCGCCCCACATTTACGCACACACGCAGCCGTGCTGCATCGCAGCGGCTAAAAAGTTAATAATAAAAAAACATTTGCCCACACAGCAAACGTTTTACGTTTCTGTTTCTACACTCGTCAGATTTTTTACGAAATCGTCGATAATCCATTGGGGCGTTGATGCCCCTGCTGTAACACCTGCGGTCTGACAGCCGAAAACCAACTTTTTATCAAATTCATTCCAATTTTGCAAATGAAATGTTTTTTTATTATAATTTTTGCATAATTCTGCCAATTTTCGGGTATTTGCGCTTTCCAAGCCCCCTAAAACGAACATGATATCTACTTTCTTGCACAATTCGACAGCCGCCTGCTGCCTTTTAATTGCCTCTTTGCAAAGTGTATTCACAACCTTCATTTCATTAAATCCGCCTTTTGCTATCGCAGAAAGCATTTTGCTGAAAAATTCAGGGCTTTGAGTGGTTTGACAAACGATACCAATCCTGCCATCTCCAATCATCGGTATATCTGATTCATTACCCACAACAACCGCATACTTTACGCATCCTGCTACGGCACGAACTTCAGGGTGATTCTGGTCCCCTACTATTACTACTTTGTACCCCTGCTCTTCCATTTGCATTGCAATTTGCTGCATTCTTTTGACCAGAACACACGTGCCATCGATAATTTCCACATTTTTCTGCTTTAAATGAATTATCTCATCCGAAGCCGCACCATGAGAGCGGATAAGCACAGTAGCACCTGGGGGAACTT
>CAYSKP010000223.1:0-26254 GCA_964431645.1 uncultured Pirellulales bacterium | reverse complement strand
TAACTGTGGGCGGGTATTGTGGTCTGGGCCGGTGCATTTGTCGGAATTTGCCATTTGCCGGGGCTATTGAGGTCGTCTGTAATGTACATACCGCCAATGTTTATGGCTTCAGACCCGGGATTGTAAATCTCAATCCAGTCTTCATAATCTCCGCGATTGTCGGTTATCACGGAATCATTTGCGGCCATAACTTCATTGATAACGGGATTGGGCAAAGCAGGAATTACTGTCCAGTTTTGGACAAGCATGACAAAATCAGTGAAATCGACATCCCCATCACCGCTGAAATCGGCACAACTCGGACCTGGGCAGCCTGCGGGAGCAAGCCATTGATTTACAAATAAATCGAAGTCAAAAAAATCAACTTTGAAATCAAAATTCAAATCCCCTGTCGGATATGCAGGCTCTTCAGCGGCCGCAAATGCCGCGACTGAATGGAGAAGACGATTACCGCTGCCGGCGGTGCTGTGCTGCCAACTGATAGCCGCTTGTCCCGCAGTCGCAACAGGTCTTGTGTTTGCGGCTGCGGAGGATGAGGCGGCTGATACGTCCCATCTTTCCGTCATTGCGCTGCCTGTTGTTGTAAATGTCCCTGAATTGCCTGAAAGTATTACGTCAACTACCCAGGCATTATCCGTCAACGTGGTAATGTTTGTCGAAATAGTGTTTTGTTCAGTATTCGAATCTGCTGCCGCCGCTTCCCTGGCTGTCTGGGCAACACCCGTCAGTGAAATAGCGCCGGCGTTTCTGTTAGCTACATTACCGGCGTAAGTGACAGTCACGGTATATGTGCCCGCGGAAGGCAGATTGGAATTAAGCATATAATAAAGTTCTGTTTGTCGCCTTGAGCTGACAATGTTGGAACCGGCAACGAGGGTCATATTAACGTTGTTGTATTTGACACTTGTTATGGGAAGATCGGCCGAACCGCTGCTGTCTTCTGCACCTACGCCGACTATCAGCATCCGGTTACCACCCGAACCTATGGTATGCGTCCAGCTTAAAGTAGTGCCGTCTGTCGAACTTGACATTGAGCTTGCATTATCGAAATTAATGGCCGCAATCGCCTGATTTGTTGATAAAAGGATAAAAACAGAAAAAGAAAGAATTAGCTTTAAACCTTTATGAGCAGACATCCACTCTCCTCAACTTTTCCTCCGAAAATATCATTTCAGAGAAAAGCAATTGGCCATCCCTGGCGTTGGAACTCCTCCCAAAAATCGATTTTTCGATATGTAACTTCTTTTTTTATAAGCTGTTGTATGAATGTACTTTTTATTTTAGCAGATTTCTTAAATTTAGTCAATACAAAGAGCCTTATCCAGAGATTATTATAAAGAAAATAATCATAAAAATTTGAAAAATACCTATTGACCTTATTGTTTGAGTATGTATAGTTAATATATATACTATTTGATTGAAAAGGAATACCAATGGGATTAAAGGAAGAGCTCGGTGTAAAAAAAGATTTTGCCTCACTGGCGCATGAGGCCCTTTTGAACATTTACTATACTGCATCCATGATGAAAAAAAAGGCCGATGGTTTCTTTGGGCAATTCGGCTTAACTGATGTGCAATTTAATTTAATGAACCTGCTTTATTATGAAAGCGGTAAAGACGGCGGGCTTAGCCAGGCAAAAATAAGCGAGATGATGTTAGTCAATCGAGCGAATATTACATCACTGGTAGACAGGATGGAAAAGGCTGAACTTGTCACCCGCACCTCTCATGCAAATGACCGCAGATACAATATCATAAAACTGACCAGCAAAGGAAAGAACCTCTATACAAAAGTTGAGCCTCATTATTTAGAAAAGGTAAATGCTGTAATGTCATCTCTCAACAACATCGAAATGAAACATCTGACCGAAACTCTCGAAAAAATACGTAGCAAACTGAAATAAAGAATAGAAAGAAAATTAATTGTAATTTTATTAATAATTAGTTCATATGTGAATAGTTTATGTAATATCTATTTTGATGGGGTAAAAAAAGGAAATGAAAATATTAAATTACGATAATCAGCATCCTAAAACTTAGAAAGGAGAAAAAAAATGTTTATCACGCTTTTAGCTGCAACTTTTGTTATTTCATTTATCGTTTCAACAATCGTGGTTTTGCTTTTTACCCGGCCGTTAGATAAAATTCTAGACCGCATTATATCAGAGCAGATAAGCAGGGCGTGGTCAAAGTATCTGAAGTTCGCTATATACGTCACCGGTATTTCGAGCGGCGTAAGGATATGGGACCTCGAGAAATACATCACCAGGCCGCAATTTAAGGGCAGCGAGATTATCGAATTGACCACCGAGCGCTGGGTTTTGGAGGTTTATCGAACGATAATCGGAACGCTTCAGGGTATTGCGTGGATGCTCCTGGTTTTCTTTGTTTTTGCACTTGTGGCTTATGTCATCGTCCGAGCGTATGAAATAAAACACAAAGCCGTTTAGGTGAACAATTGGACGGCCGAGAATAGCCAAACACTAAACTATGTTGATAAAAAGGACGGGACAACGTATTCTGTTGGTGATTTGAAGGATAGGTTTTAGATTACCTGTTAAAGGAGAGTAATCATGCACGAACAGGAAATAATGTGCTTTTTAATTCCATTAATTATAGTTATCGTTTTTAGCGGCCCTATAGCTTTGATAATCAGCATAGTTGCCTTAAACAAAATAAAAGAACTTAAGTCCCTGCTCGTGAGAAAAGCCGAGCAGCCGCGCAGTGAAATTCAAAAACCCCTATCACCTCCTGTTGTTTCTCCGCTTTGGCCGCAAAAGCCGCCGGAACCGATTAAAGAAAAACCTGCACCTGAGCCGCCCCCCAAACCGGAACCTGTCCCCTCGAAAGAGCCTGAACCCGCATTCAAGACATTCACTTTCGCTGAACCTTTAAAAACGGTTAAGCAGGCAGGCTCATTAGAGCAAAAAATCGGCACCCGCTGGATTCTCGTTGCCGGCATTATCACCTCGATTGTCGGAGTCGGATTTTTCCTCAAATATGCATATGATAATGATTTGATTGGGCCGTTGGGCAGAGTTGTTATTACAACTATCGCAGGATTGATTGCTCTGATTATCGGCGAGACGACCCGCCGCAGAGGATTTGGAATTGTCGCAAAAGGCCTGACTGCGATGGGTTTTGCAATTCTTTATGCCTCTGTCTTTTCCGCTTATAGATTTTATGAACTAATCGAGACAGGGCCTGCCTTTGCACTTGCGATACTCATTACCGCAGCAGCAATGCTTTATGCCGTAGCACTCGATGAAATCATCATCGCGTTTTTATCATTATTGGGCGGCTTTCTTACGCCAATTCTCCTTTCAACGGGTGAAAACCGGCCAAAGGAACTTTTCGCCTATGTCCTTGTGCTAAGTATAGGAGCGATATTATGCTCGGCCTATCGAAAATGGCGAGCAATAAACGTCCTTTCATTCATAGGGACATACATTCTTTATACCGGCTGGTTTGAAAAATTTTATCGCCATACAATGAGCTCTGCCGAAACGCCCGCACAAATCAGCATAGCGCTGGGCTGGCTTACCGTTTTTTTTGCGGTTTACCTTTTAATGCCGGTAATTTTTTCTTTAGTAAAAAAAGTAAATGCAAAAAGGGAAGATGTTGGGCTGGTGCTGTCTAATGCCGCGGTCACATTTTTTTATTTGTGGAATATTCTCTATGATAAGTTCCGCATCGAGCTTGCTTTTTGCGCAGTTGGCCTGTGCATAGCTCATTTAATTTTGATGGCCATCGCGACAAAGCGATGCAGGGACGACATATCGCTTCGATTATCTCTGCTGACAATAGGATTATTTTTCCTGACGATTGCCATACCGCTTTATTTTAAAATGTATGCCGTAGCAATCGCCTGGGCTGCAGAAGGCGTAATCCTGACAATAATAGGCCTGCGATATAAAAGCATCTGGACAGTATTGGGCGCTGCGGGTGCGCTTGTATTGAGCCTGATTCAGCTCGTTTTGGAACTGCCGATGCACAAGGCGGCATTTGAGCCGGTTTTCAATCCCGCGTTTGGCAGCTGGTGTTTCCTTGCGGCGGCGATTTTCGTCTGCCACATTATCTACAGAAAAATCACTGATAAAGAAAAATATTCCGATATCTCAGAATTAACTTATGGGGCGGCCGGCCTGCTTCTTTTCGCCGCAATTATGATGGAATGGTATTGGCATTGCATGTTCAACTTCACAGTCAAACCATTTTTACAGGAATCCCTTTTCATAAAAGGCGCGATATTGATTCTATCGTCATTTACTATTTTATTGACCCTGCGGCCGCTTTCGCCAAAAGGACTAAAATCGAGAGCTTTGGCGGCAGTTTTTGCTATTGCATCGGCAATTTTCACGATGATAGCTTTTAATGAAATTTACGACAAACGATTCACAATATTCATTAATCTTGAATTCGCCGCTGCTGTCGTTTTGGTCATCGTGCTGTTCGCATCGGCAATCTTGATTAAGCAGAGGATAGAGGAAGATGAAAACGCAATTACATTTGCGATAATCTTCGCTGTCGCCGGCATTTTCACCTTGTGGGTCCTTATCACTGAAGAGATTTATGCTTACTGGTATTGTCTGAATCGCTATGGGATAGAGACACCCAACTGGAGGTTTTTGGCTAATATGTATACATCGATAGCATGGGCAGTTTACGGCATAGCCCTTATGATTGTTGGCTTTTGGAAAAAAATCAAGACACTCCGCTTTGCGGCGCTTGGCTTATTCGCTATCCTGCTCTTGAAAGTTTTTATTATGGATATGAGCACGGTAAAAAGCGTTTACAGGATTGCTGGATTTTTAGCGACAGGCCTGACGCTTGTAGCGGTCTCGTATTTGTATCAATTCCTAAAGAACCGCGGATTTTTTGAAACGCTTTCCGCAACAGGCCAGCATACTGATATCTCAGGAGATTCAAAATGAATATCTTAAAAATGATTTTGGTTTTTAATCTTTTATTAACAGTAATTTGCAGCGGCGCATCCATAGATTTATCCAAGTGGCAATATACAGCTCCGATAGTTATCGAAGAAAAGTCGCAGGAATATTGCGTATTGATGCTGACGCCGGAGATTTACAATGTCTCTAAAATTGACTTAGCGGATATTCGGCTAATTAACAAAGATGGAAACCAGATACCCTATATCTTTACAAGAGACCAGGACCGCACTGAAACCGTAAATTTTAATCCTTCAATTCTCAACCGCTCAACTGATGTAGAAGGTAATTTATTGGCCACTCTGGATTTCGGCAGCCAGACAGTAAAAAATTGTATTGAGGTGGAGACAACGGGAGATAATTTCAGACGCGCTGTTAAGGTGGAAGGCTCAAATGATAACGTGACATTCTTCACAATTGTTGAAAAAGCGTATATTTTTGCAATAAATGACAAAAAACAGCATCGTTTCAACGCAATTGAAATGCCGGATAACGATTACAGGTATATCAGGATTACTGTTTCACCAATGCAGGTGGAGGAAACAAGGCCGGCAATAAAAAATATTAAAGCATTTAAAATCGAAAAAAAAACCGTAAACAAGCAAATAATGGAAATGATTCAAAAGGAGCAAACTGAAGATGTAAATCACCGCTGCAGCATTTATGTCTACGACCTGAAATTCCGGCGGCTGCCGATAGCTGAAATTGAGCTCAATATAGATAATGGTTCGTTCTTTAGATGTGTATCAGTGCAGGGCAGGGACGCGGCCACACAAAAAGTTAAGATCGACAGTGAAGACAACAGGCTTCGCTTTAATGAAATCGAGGTTCCATGGAATACCATTACCACAGATACGCTTTATAGATATACTGATTTTTCCGGCCGCAAATGCGAGCGCCTGAGCCTGCCGATAGGATGGAGCGGCACATACAGATACATAAAGATTATAATAAATAATTATGATGACCAGCCGCTAATAATACGCTCAGGATCAGCCAAACTGATACCGCACAAACTTATTTTTCCATTAGCGGCCGGCAGCACAGCAAAGCTTTACACAGGTAACGAATCAGCCGGCTTTCCGCAATATGACCTTGCTCGAGTATTAACCAATCCAGCCAGGGTAAAAACCGCTGATGCGGCGTTAGCGGCTTTAATTGAAAATCCCCCGGCAAAAAAATCTCAAGCTAATCAGCCCTGGACAGAAAAACATAAAGGCCTGATGCTTTTATCTTTACTCATTGTGGTCTTTACGCTTGGCATTTTTATGCTAAGCTCGTTTCGTTCAATAAAAAGACAGGATGATTCACGCTGATTTATTCTATGGTCTGGTTCGGCTCGGCAACTGACCATTGGCATTTATCAGAATATGTCTTTCCATCGCGCACTGCCGAAGCCTCTATGGTATTTGTCCCCTGCCTAAGCCGGATACCATTCCATTTGAATATACAATTTTTACTTGTCGCAGTACCCAGGCCCTGGCCGTTTACTTTCAATTCGACTGAATCGCAATTAGAGTAAATCTTAACAGTCGTATTCGGGTCGGTCCGCTCGATGAAACGTCTGCTTGTTATATATACAAAAGGCTCTTTGCTCCATTTCGCCTGATAAAAATAAAACGCATCTTTTCTTGTTTTTCTATCGGCAGTGACAAGGCCTTTATCATTAACAGCATTGGTATCGCCTTCCCGGCGGTATGCGCTTGCAAAATCGAACATCACCCACACATATGTACCCCAAAGATAAGGGCGAGCTTCCATAGCGGCGTAATTTTCCTCATGGACAATCGCCTGCCATTCCTCAGGATGCCATTTGCCGCCGGGAGTGGGAGGTTTTTTTATATTTTGTTCATGCTGGTTTATACTTGCGCCCGCGCCATATTCACTTATTCCGATGGGCTTGCCATTTGCGTCTTTTTTGTACCTGTCAATATCTTTGGCCATCTGCGCGGGATTCGGCTTATACCAGCCGGGATAAGTATTCCATGCCTGCAAATCTGTTATGGCATTTGCGCCCGGCCATTTTCTAATCGGGTCATTCGATGCGGCCGTAGTTAATCTTGTCGTGTCTTCTTCTTTTGCTATCGCGTTCAATTGAGTAATTAGCTCTCGCGGGTCATCGCATTTGCCGGAATTGCCGAGTTCGTTATATAAACTCCAGAAACAAATCGAGGGATGATTGTATCTCTGGCGGATTAATTCGATTAACTGCTGTTTGGCGTTTGCGGCGAATTCAGGTGTATTCAATACTTGATTGACCATCGGCAGTTCCGCCCAGACGACAAATCCCTTCTTGTCACAAAGCGAGTAAAAATAATCAGAATGCGGATAATGCGCGCATCTAACGCATGTGGCCCCAAGTTCTTCGATTATATTTGAATCCTCATCCTGGTCTTCATAACTGATTGCCCAGCCCTTGCCGGGTCTATCCTGATGACGATTGACTCCATGCAGCGGATACGATTCACCATTTAAGAAAAATCCTTTATTCGGGTCAACGTTATAAAAATGAAAACCGAATGGTATTGTTATAGATTCACACATATTCGCATCGGCAATTAAATTAGCCAATATCTTATACATAAACGGATCTTTTTTGCCGTTCCATAATCGTGGTTTTTTAATCACTACACGATTCTTCAGAGTCACCGTAGTATGTTTTTCAATTTTTACTCTTTCCGCGAGTTTTGCAATTTCAAAAGAACCATCTATGTTGCTACAGGCAGCTATAAAACTAGCTGTAACCGTTTTATCAAGCCCATTGGAAACCTTTGCAGTGACATCAATGATTGCCTCTTCCTTTGTAACTGAGGTTTGCTTTATATAGACTCCATCTGAGCCGTAATCCAATGGACTGATGCATACCTGCTCTTTAATAATCAGCCAGACTGGGCGGTAAATGCCGCCGAAGATATTGAAGTCGCCGCTTAGAGGGGGAATATCCTGAAAATTGGAATTATCAACACGAACGGCAAGAATATTGTCGTCATTCCAATTAATCCCTGAAGTCAGCTCATAACAAAAAGCGGTAAAGCCGCCGCGATGCTGACCAAGATGAACACCATTAAAATAAACATCAGCAACTAAGCTTGCTGCCTCATATTTAATGAAAACTCTTTTTTCTTTTGCACTTTGCGGAATATCTAATTTGATTCTATACCAGCCGGGACCCCGGTAATAATTGCCTCCCGTGATTGTATCTTTATCATTCCATGTATGAGGGATTGTCACCTGTAACCATTTAGAATCGTCAAAAGAAGGCGACTCCGCGCCGTTTACATCTGCTCTTATAAATTTCCAGCCTTGGTTAACTGAAATCATATTTTGCGAATTTGAAGTTTGCCCCATAGTTAAACCCGCGTTTAGAATTATAAACAGAAAAGAAATTCTCAAGAACATTAGTATACCCTCATTAAAAAAGATTTAGTATACACGTATCGGCAATATTACAAACGGGACGCCGCGGTTATATAATCTTCTTTGAAGATTAAATACAATGTGGTTATGAAGCAAGCGCAGGAATAACGAATCTCTTTCAAAGACAAGCTGTCCGCCGAAAAATATAGCCGATGGAAAACGCTCGATAATTTTCGGAGTCAGTCTCATTATCTCATCGATAATATCGACTCCTATTTCAGAAATCCCTTCGGCATAAAATCCATTTCTTTTCATTAGATTGACATATTTGTCAATCTCGCTTTTTGACTGGGATTCGAGGTGACCAACTTCCTGCACACCCTTGAAATTACCGACATCGATGACACCTACTTCGACAAATATGAAATTTTTAAATACTCCGCCGAATAATCTTATAAGGTTGAATAATGTATGCAAACCCATTCCATTAAAGCCGCTGACAAGCAATACGGCCGTCCTGCCGTTTGGGTCAAATTTCGGCTCCGGCACAGATTCAGTCTGCTGTGATGGCAGACCCAGGTTGGAAAACTCAGGTCTTGTAACAAGATTATCAAGACGGCCCAGGAGCATTCTAACACTGTTGTAATGCCTTTTAATCAGGAGAGCCAATACAATGAGGGCTCCTGTAATAATCAGTGTGACCCAGCCGCCCTCGAAAAACTTAAAGACAACCATCAGAATAAGAATTGCAGCAGACAATAGCAGGCCGAAACCGTTAATAAAGAGTTTGCGATACCAGCCTTTTACGATCGAACGGTTTGTCCACCAGTGACGAACCATACCGAGCTGCGAGAGGACGAACGTTATAAATACGTTAATACTATATAAAACAACAAGGATTCTGACATTACCTTTAGATAAAATCATAATAATCAGGGACAGACCTCCCATAATCATGATTCCATTCTGGATTACAAGCCGGTCGCTAAGAGATGAAAATCTCGTGGGAAACCATCTGTCGAGGGCCATATTCGCCAAAACGCCGGGACCTCCGATAAACCCTGTCTGGGCGGCAACAAAGAGAAGAGTGGCCTCCGAAACAAGTGCGACAATAATGAGAATAACAGCTAAATTTGTATTCCAGCCCTCTGTTGCCTTCTCAAACAAAACGGCATTTAGCGTTTTTCCCGGAATAGATGTAACACCATAAAGCAGATATCCAAGTGTTAAACCTATGACCATAAAGGCCAGAGAAACTGCCATATAACGCATAGTATGCCGAGCCGTCTCCACCCGGGGCTCTCTTAAAACTGCGATTCCGTTGCTGACGGCTTCTATACCTGTGAATGTCCCTGCACCCATACTATATGCGCGGATTATGAGAAAAATCGCTCCCCAGAAACCGATCTCGGAAATGCTGCTGTGGATATCACCGCGAGTTGAATCCACTAGTTGATTAAAATTAGAAAGATGTGTGAAAACAGCATAGAGGATTACAAAGATATGTGTCAGGAGAAATGCCAGAAAAATCGGCACCAGTGGCAGTATCGATTCTTTAACGCCCCTCATATTCAGCAGGGTCATTATTAAAACTATAAAAATAGCAATCCATAAACGAAATTGCTGAAACTTTAAAGGAAGCATGCTGCAGATAGCATCAGTGCCGCTGGCTATGGAAACCGCGATTGTCAAAACATAATCGATAAGAAGGGCACAGCCTGAGAGCATCCCCAGTCCGGGTGATAGCAATTTGCTCGCGACAAGATAGCCGCCGCCGCCGGTTGGGAAAAGTTCAACGATTTGTGAATAGCTGGCGCTAATAACTAAAATTGTAACGGCGCTGGCTATTGCCACAAAAATACCGAGATAATGATGATGTCCAAGAGCCAGGAACGCTTCCTGAGGGCCATAACATGAAGATGAAAGGCCATCTGCACCGAGCCCCACCCAGGCAAAAAACGCTATTAGCGTAAGCTTATGGAATACATGCTTATCCCTTGGGCTTCGGGACTTGCCGATAAACAAGTCTTTTAATTTTTGCTGGATGTTTGGTTGCTGATTCATCAAACTTTCCTGTTTTTTTAAAATTTTGCCGAACGATGACCTTAAAAGGTTATAAGTATAACCGATTTTACAGCTAATTCCAGTCAAGAACTAATCCAACATTAATCAAAAAACTAAAGCAATAATGTTGATAAACCGGCCTTGGGGCAATATCCTATGGGCTGGAATATTCAGATTTTGGAGTTTGGGATGCTTAAACGCAAGCTGGGCGATACAGATTTAGAGTTGACCGTTATCGGCTTAGGCACGTGGGCCATTGGCGGACCATGGCAATATGGCTGGGGGCCCCAGGACGATGATGAAGCTGTTGACGCGATTTTAAAAGCCATTGATCTTGGCATAAACTGGATTGATACGGCCGCCATTTACGGTTGCGGCCATTCCGAAGAATTGCTCGGCATAGCACTAAAAAAAACCAGAATTAGACCCATCATTGCAACTAAATGCAGCCTGCTGTGGAATGAGAAAAGAGAAAAAGTAAGTTGTCTTAAAGCTTCAAGCATACGCAAGGAATGTGAAGATAGTTTAAAACGGTTCGGTATTGATGTAATCGATCTTTATCAGATGCACTGGCCGGAACCTCAAAATGACCTCGAAGAAGGCTGGGGTGAAATGGCCAGGTTGAAAAAAGAGGGCAAGGTAAGATATATAGGTGCTTCAAATTTCAATATAACACAGTTAGATATAATTTCTAAAATTGCAAAGCCGGCATCTTTGCAGCCGCCATATAATATGCTCAGAAGAGATGTTGAAAAAGAACTGCTTGGCTACTGCAAAAAAAATAATATCGGAATCGTTTCATACAGCCCGATGGCAAGGGGACTTCTTACAGGCAAATTCAATAAAGATTATCTAAAGACCCTTGCCCCCGATGACCACAGATTAAAAAGCCCTGAATTTGGGGAACCTCAGTTTTCCACCAATATCGAATTAGTTGAAAAATTAAAACCAATAGCTCAAAGAAATGGCAAAACAACTGCTCAACTGGCAATTGCCTGGGTCCTGCGCAAACCTGAAATAACTTCAGCAATAGTTGGGGCACGAAAACCATCGCAAATTATCGAAACCGCACCCGCAGGCGACTGGAAACTTTCTAAAAAAGACACAGCAGAGATTGATAAATTGATAATGGCAATGCCATTGTCATCCTGAGCAAAGCGAAGGATCTCGCTTTATAAAAGCAGATGCTTTGAGCTTTTCCTCAGTGAAAAACAGAAATGATAAAGGGATTTAAAATGGCAGACACAAGCATCTATACAAGTCCTCTTGTGGAGAGAAACGCATCGAAGGAGATGGCTGAACTATTCGGACCGCAAAAAAAGTTCAGCACATGGCGGCGGATTTGGCTCGAATTGGCAAAGGCTGAAAGAAAACTTGGGATTAAAATCAGCCAGGCGCAAATCGCAGAAATGTCACGGCACTTAGATGATATCGATTTCAAAAAAGCCGCCGAATACGAGAAAAAATTCCGCCACGATGTTATGGCCCACATCCATACATTCGGCGAAGCGGCACCCAAGGCAGCACCTATTATCCATCTCGGCGCAACAAGCTGCGAAATAGCGGATAACGCGGATTTGATTATCATCAGGGAGGCAATGCAAATCGTTGCTCCAAAATTAGCCGCGGTGTTAAATCTTCTTGTGAGATTCGCTAAAAAATACAAATCAATGCCGACGCTCGGCTTCACTCATTATCAGCCCGCCCAATTGACCACCGTGGGGAAGCGGTCGGCGCTTTGGTGCTATGAATTCGTTATGGACTTAAAAGAGCTGGAGCACAGAATAAATACCCTGCCGTTCAGAGGAATTAAAGGCACCACAGGGACACAGGCGTCATTTCTGGCGTTATTCGACGGAAATGGAAAAAAAGTTGACCGTTTGGATAGAATGGTCGCATCGTCATTCGGCTTCAAAAATATCTGCGCTGTCACTGGGCAAACTTATCAGCGTAAAATCGATATGCTGGTTGTAAACGCCCTTGCTTCAATTGCGCAGTCTGCCCAGAAACTCTGCACAGACCTGCGCCTTTTGGCAAATCTCAAGGAAATCGAGGAGCCTTTTGAAAAAAATCAGGTCGGTTCCTCCGCTATGGCTTACAAACGAAACCCGATGCGAAGCGAAAGGATTACAGCGTTGTCCAGATTTGTCCTGTCGCTTGCCACAAGTCCTGCAATGACGGCCTCTCAGCAATGGTTCGAAAGGACACTGGATGATTCCGCCAATCGCAGACTTGTTATTCCAGAGACGTTTCTCGCTGTTGATGGAATTTTGGAAATACTAACAAACGTCCTAGATGGCCTGGTAGTCTATCCGAGGGTCATCGCCTCGCATGTTGCCGCGGAACTGCCCTTTATGGCAACAGAAAACATCCTTATGGCGGCCGTAAAAGCTGGAGGCAGCAGACAGTTAATCCATGAAAAAATAAGACAACACTCACATCAGGCCGCTGCTCAGGTAAAAAATTTAGGCCAGCCAAATGACTTAATCGACCGGCTCAAGGCAGACGCGGCTTTTGCGAAGCTGGATTTCGCGAAGGTCCTTAATCCAAAAGATTACGTAGGCCTTGCTCCTCACCAGGTTGATAGATTCATTCGCGAAATCGCATTGCCTGCAATAAGAAAATATAAACAGCAATTAAACCGAAAAGTTGTTTTACATGTGTAACTTAGTCATTTCGAGCGAGCCGAAGGCGAGTCGAGACACGGAGCAAAGCGACGAGCCCCGAAGGGAAATCGATTTCTCCGCTTCGTGATGCTTCGCATCACTTCGGTCGAAATGACAATTTGCTGTGGAGAAAACTATGACAAGAGAAGAATTAATCAGGCGCGTAAAAGAAACGGCGTATCTCGAAGGTGATTTTACATTGCGAAGCGGGAAAAAAAGCAAGTATTACCTTGATAAATATCTTTTCGAGACCTGTCCTGATATCTTAAAGGCGTTAGGAAAAGAATTTGCCAAACATGCGGGTGATGATGTCACTCTTATAGCCGGAGCGGAACTGGGCGGAGTGGCGCTAGCGGCCGCTGTAGCTATGGAAACCGGCAAAAACTGGGTTATCATTCGAAACAGCAAAAAGGGTTACGGCACAGGCAAGCTCGTTGAAGGCGTCCTGAAAAAAGGCGATGTTGTCCTGCTTGTTGAAGATATCGCCACCACAGGAGGACAAGTGCTCGAAGCCGCAAAGGTTATTACCGAAGCCGGGGCAAAGGTCAAAAAAATAGTCGCTGTCATCGACCGTAAACAAGGTGCAGGCGAAAATATTACGGCCGCAGGTTATAAATTTGAGTCGCTTTTAACCAAATACGACCTCGGTATCAAAGATTAAGCAAAATTGAAATGGCTGATACAACTCGAAATGTGAATCGTAGAGACTTTTTTAAAAAGACAGCACTTGCCGCAACATTTCTCTCATATTCGGGCTGTACAGCCAAAGAGGCCCAAGCAAAACGAGTTTATGATTTAACGGAATCAAACAAAACCATACTTTTTCAGGGCGATTCAATTACAGACTGGGGAAGAAGCCGAAGCAGAGAAAATGCCCCCAATGATTCGCAATGCCTCGGCTCTGGTTATGTGCTGCTTACGGCCGGAGTCTTGCTGGATGAATTCTCAAGTATAAGGCCGATTATCTATAATCGCGGAATCAGCGCAAACAAAGTCTTTCAGCTTGCTCAAAGATGGGACAAGGACTGCATCGAGCTAAAGCCGGATTTACTAAGTATCCTCGTCGGCGTTAATGATTTTTGGCATACATTAGAAGGAGGGTACAAGGGGACACAGGAGACATATCATAACGATTATCGCGATTTGCTTGAAAGAACAAAAAAGGCATTGCCATCTGTCACGATTGTAATCTGTGAGCCATTTGTTTTAAAGTGCGGCTCAGTAAATGAAAAATGGTTCCCTGCCTTTGACGGCTATCGCACCGCGGCTAAAAAAATTGCCGGCGAATTTAAAACTGTTTTCGTCTCCTTCCAGTCGGCCTTTGACGAGGCCGTCAAAAATGCCCCTCCTAACTACTGGGCTACCGACGGCGTTCACCCAACTGTTGCAGGCACGCACCTTATGGCCAAAACCTGGCTCAAAACAGTTTTCGGGATAAAAGTTTAACTATTATTATTTCTCGGATTGGATTAATTCTACTTAATCCAGCTGAAATGATTGTTCAATTATTCTTATCAGCCCGCGGGCAAGCTGTTTTTTTGACATTACGGGAAATTCCAGCCATTTTTCTTTTGGTTTTTTGACCCAAATTTTAGAGTTTTCACTTCCGATTACTTCCGGCTTATTTACAACAATCAAATCGATTTTTTTATCGAGCATTTTTTCTTCGGCGTTTGATTTTATATTTCTGTCTTCCAGGGCAAAACCAATTACCATTTGATTTTTTTTCTTGTGATTGCCGGTCCATTTCAAAATATCTGGAGTTGCTTTCAACTTGAGATTAATTATTAGGCTGCTTTTTTTTATTTTTTTCGGGGAAAATTTTGCGGGAGTATAATCAGATACCGCCGCATTCATAATCAGGCAGTCGCATTTTCCAAAATTATTTTTAACAGCTTCAAACATATCGCCTGCCGATTCGACATTGATTAATTTGGCTCTTCCGGGCGGCTTTAGATTTGTTGGTGCTGTAATCAATATAACTTCGTGTCCTGCTGAAAGTGCGGCTTGTGCGAGTTCATAACCCATTTTGCCGCTAGAGGCATTTGAAATGAACCGAACGGGGTCAATATATTCTCGCGTCCCCCCGGCCGTAATTAAAAACTGAAGTTTGCGCCGCCGCCTTCGAGAATACATTCTGAGATAACCTATTGATTTTTGTTTTTAATTTCTTCTGCAATTTTGGAAACCGCTTCTAAAATCTCCAGCGGTTCAGCCATCCTGCCTACGCCTTCGGATCCGCAGGCAAGCCTGCCCTCCATCGGCCCAATAATTTTCACTCCGTTTTTCTGGGCAAATTTAACATTTTCCTGCACTGCCGGATTTGACCACATTTTATCGTTCATTGCCGGGGCAAAAAGCATCGGCCTTGCCCAGCAGGCACAAAGCATCGTGCTGAGAAGGTCATCGCAGACGCCATTGGCGAATTTGCCTATGATGTTGGCTGTAGCAGGGGCAACTATAATAATATCCGCCCAGTCAGCCAGATTAACATGTCCTATTTTAAATTCCTGCTGCTCCCACATGCTGGTATGGGCCGGCCCATTTGTAACTGCCTCGAAGCTCTTGGCGCTTACAAGTTTAACGGCGCTGTCGGTTAAAACAGTCCTTACTTCAGCTTTGCAAGCAGTCATTTTACTGGCGAGGTCAATTGCCTTGTATGCGGCAATACCTCCGCTTACCCCCAGCACAATTTTTATGCCATCAAGTTTTGTGTCTTGTTTGGCCATAGCTTTCGTTATAGTTATACGACACTGCCGGGCTTATCGATATCGCTGTGCTCGTAGTCAATCGTAATCTTATCCCGCTTGATTTCCTCGATGACTATCTGGAGCTGGTTCATGCCTTCGGTATCTTCAATCAAAGGCCTTGACCCCTGCATCAATTCCATCAAACGTTTCTGTATAAGCGCGGTCAATTTGAATCTTCCGCCCACTTTTTTTACTAATTCGATATCTTTCAGGTCTTCAATCATTCATTGGCTCCAAATTTGTTATTATTCTCTATTATTCTTCCTTGCCTTTTCGATTATTCCTATTATTTCATTTACCGCAATATCGAGCATATCGTTCACAACCAAATGCTCATAATTCTGCTTTGCGACCGCAATTTCATTCGATGCCTGTCCGAGCCGCCGCTTTGCCGCTTCTTTATCATCCCTGCCCCTGCCGTGAAGCCTGCCTGCAAGCTCTTTATCCGTCGGGGCAAGTATAAATATCATTACAGTGTCCGGATACAGTTTTTTAATCTGTAACCCGCCCTGGACATCTATTTCCAAAATTACAACTTTGCCATTGGCAACCGCCTCTTCAACCTTGTCCTTAGGCGTGCCGTAAAAATTGCCGAATACCTCGGCGTGCTCCAGCAATAGCCCATTTTCAATTCGCTGCCCAAATTCTTCTTTACTGACAAACCAGTAATCTTTGCCGTCTACCTCTTTTGGCGTTCTCGGCCGGGTAGTTACTGAAACGCTAAGAGACGCATCATCTATCTTTTTAACAAGTTGCCTGCAAATCGTCCCTTTACCGACGCCGCTGGGCCCGCTTATTACTACTATAATTCCTTTTGACCTGCTCATCCGAAATCGCTATTCCACGTTTTGGACCTGTTCCTTGATTCGGTCTATGCGGCATTTTATATCCACTACCAGGTGCACAATATCAGAATCAGCCGCCTTGCTGCCGATTGTATTGGCCTCTCTAAGCATCTCCTGGCAGATAAAATCGAGCTTTCGTCCTTCGCCCTGCATGCCTGTCCCTTTTAATCCCTTTGCAAACTGCACAAGATGTGAATCGAGCCGGGCGATTTCCTCGGATATATCGGCCCTGTCGGCAAAAATCGCTACTTCACGTGCCACAGTCTCATCATTCAATTTTAGTTTCGCGACCGAAAGCAGCTCTTCAACTCGTCTTCTAAGTTTTTCCGCGTATTGCTTGGGACCGGCCGTGCTTCGAGTCTGTATCTGCTTAAGTGCGCTCTTTATCGCCGTACAGTGCTTTTCAAGGTCTTTCGAGAGCGCTTCTCCTTCCGCGGCACGCATTGATTTAAGGCCTTTAAGTGCCTGTTTAGTAACCATAAGCACTTTTTGCTGTATACGCTGGGCTTCTTTGCCGCTGGGAACAGCCGGCGACAAAATGCCCGGCAAGGCCAGTAATCCGCTCATATCAAGCTCTCGCTGCAGCCCGCCCGATGGCGCTATCTTTCCTAAACGCTTAAGGATGGTCGTTAATGCCTTTTCATTTATCTCAAATAGCGATTCTGCCGGGGCGCCTTTTTGCCTGAGCATATAATTAACAGTGCCTCGGGATACGTCTTTTCGAAGCTCTTTTTCAATATCGCTTTCAAGAAAACTGAGCGTCTCCGGCAGTCTGATTGTCGGTTTAAAATAACGGTTGTTCACCGTGCTGATTTCAACAATATAAGTCGTGCCGCCAATTCGGCCTTCCGCATTACCATATCCGGTCATACTGTTTATCATATTTTCAGCCTTCTAATTAACCTGCCGCAGTTTAAATTTATTACAAATTAATTCTGTGCGGGCTGTTCCTGACTGGGTGTCTCGGGGGCCTCTTGTTGCCCGCCATTTTGGCCTGTGCCCTGCCCGGTATCAGTGCTGGTTATAGGTGCAGGCGTTGACTCAGGACCGCTCCTTGACGGGCGCCACCACTTGTCAAGCACAAGAGCAAGAACAACAAATAAACTGGCTAAGCTGATGGTTACCCATGTGAGTATATCACCGGTTTTGCTGCCCAGAATATTGCTTGCCATACCGCCGGCGAAAGCGCCGCTAAGTCCGCCTCCCTTGCCTTTTTGAATTAATACAACAAGAATAAGCACCGCTGAGCCAACCACAAAAAGTACCGCCAGAATGCTCATTACTATGTTTGCCGCCAATACTCCATTTAATATCATAATATGTCCCCTATTTCGTTAAACTTTTTACAATCAAACTGAGGCTTTAACAATCGCCACAAAATCATCTGCTTTCAAACTTGCACCGCCGACGAGTAACCCGTCAACATCTTCCTGGTTCATCAGCTCACGGGCGTTATCCGGCTTCACCGAACCGCCATATTGAATGCGGATAGTATCCGCTATTTTTCTGTCAAACATCTCTGCCAGTAATTTACGAATCAAAGCATGCACTTCCTGCGCCTGCTGCGGAGTCGCGGTAAGCCCTGTCCCTATCGCCCATACTGGTTCATAAGCAACCGTTACTGCTGCCATTTTTTCTTCCGTCAATCCTGCAAGCCCTTTTTTCATCTGCCGTGTCACCACTTCTGCAGTCTTATTCGCTTTACGCTCATCTAACAATTCACCTACGCAAAAAATCGGCAAAATCCCGCCAGTTATCGCCGCCTGAACCTTTTTATTTATCAGGTCATCGGTTTCACCTATAACATGTCTTCTTTCCGAATGGCCGCAAATCGCATAGGTACAGCCGACATCCTTGAGCATGCTGGCGCTAATCTCTCCGGTAAATGCGCCTTTCTGCTCGAAATAAATATCCTGTGAGCCAAGGGCGATATGCGATGTTTGAAGTGCCTTGCCGACCTGCTGCAGATAAACAAATGGCGGGCAAACAGCTATATCGATTTTACCTGCCAAGTCATTACAGCCCGAAACTACGCCTTCAGCAAGTTTTACGCCGCTGTTAACATCTGTATTCATCTTCCAGTTGCCTGCTACAAATGATTTACGCATCCTTTTCTCCTATATTATCCTAAAATTTCTGTTGCCTTCGGAAAGCTGCCCAGCACAGATAGCTGCAGGCAGTGTTTTCGTGCCTCATCGAAGGCCTTCTGAACTTTTTCATCATCGTGATGGCCCATAAAATCCACAAAGAAATAATATTCCCATTCTCTTTTTTTGCTGGGCCTCGATTCTATATTAGTAAGGTTCACATCATATTTTTTAAATACTTCCAGCACATCGACAAGCGCCCCTGCCTTATGGGCCGTGCTGAATATCGCCGCGGTTTTGTCCTCGCCGGTCGGCTTTGCGTCTTCACGTCCTACAACAAAAAATCTGGTGACATTATTGGGATTATCTTCAATATTTTCACACACGATTTTCAATCCATATAGTTCAGCCGCTATAGCCGAGCCGATTGCCGCCGATTTTGCTTCCTTGGCTGCCTTTTGTGCGGCCTTTGCCGTCGATGGCTCAGCAACAGTCTTTGCCTCTTTAAAAGTCGAAGCAAGCCAGTTGCGGCACTGCGTAAAAACCTCGGGCTTCGAGTAAATCTTTTCAATCTGCTCCAAACTGCAATTTGCCAAAAGATTATGATGAATCGCCATCAAAATCTCGGAGCACACCTTTACATCTGAATCCACCAGTGCATCGAGTGTCTCAACGACGCCGCCGCCCAAGGTATTTTCAATCGGCACAATACCTAAATCGCAATGTCCCTTGCTGACCTCGTCAAAAACTCCGCGAATATCGACCAAAGGTTCGTAATCAGCGCTTTGCCCGAATTTCAGCAGCGCTGCCGTATGACTGTAGCTGCCGGCGGGCCCAAGATAACCCACCCGTAAAGGTCTTTCCAGCACAAAAGACCCGCTCATCAGCTCGCGCCATATGGCCTGCAAACAATTATTCGGCAATGGACCTTTATTATGAGCTGTTACTTTTTCGAGCACTTCCTTTTCGCGGTCAGGCGCGTAAACAGGTTTGCCGGTCTGGTTCTTGAGCTTGCCGACTTCAATTACAATCCTGGCTCGCTCGTTTAGAATCTCGACAAGCTTATTGTCAATGTCGTCTATTTTTTTTCTAAGGTCTTCTAAAGACAAAATTTCCACCTGCCCCTGCTTTTTCGATTAAAAATAAGCGGGCACAAAACTGCTTACCTGTTTAAAATTACAAACCCGCATTTCTATCATAATTTGGCCATTGCGTCAATGTTTTTGGCGGCTAAAATGAATAAGTTACATCCGATTACGTATATACTCTTTGGATTGTGTAATCCTTGACGGAAAACAGACAATACTTAAAATTTAAAATGTTAAATTAGGTAAGATTATGAATCAAATTAAATATACGATTTTCAAGACAAAATGGGGTTACTTTGGTTTGGCAGCATCAAAAAAAGGCCTGATACGGACGATTTTGCCATTAAAAAGCCGCCCGGACGTTCAAAAAAGACTCCTCGACGGCCTAAAAGATGCCCAATACGACCCCAAACTTTTGAGAGATGTTCAAAAACAAATAATTGAATATTTTGAAGGCAAGGCTGTTAAATTTGATGCTCCAATTGGCTTTGACAGCGTTTCACCTTTTACTCATAAAGTGCTTTGGGGCTGCGCCAAAATTCCGGCAGGAAAAACAGTCAGCTATTCCCAATTAGCTAATACGATTGGCAGCCCCCGCGCCGGCCGGGCTGTCGGCAGCGCGTTATCTAAAAATCCAGTGCCTTTGATTATCCCCTGCCATCGGGTCGTGCACGCTGACGGCTCACTGGGCAACTTCTCCGCCCCCGGCGGCACAACCACCAAAAAGAAATTGCTTGAACTTGAAGAATGCTTTTAGTCTCTTTTGTTTTGCAGAATGTGGTTTGACCCCATAGCAAGTTTTAAGTTATAATGAAATTGAAATGATTACAAAAGAAGAAATTTTAAAGACACTTGCTAAAGACAAAAACGAGCTGCAAAGACAATTCAAAGTCAGCAAAATGGCATTATTCGGTTCATACGCGAGGGGTGACCAGCGAGCGGATAGTGACATTGACATTTTAGTTGAGGTTGACCCTTCTATCGGATTAGATTTTGTGACGCTGGCGGAAAGAATCGAGCAGATGCTCGGTACACACGTTGATCTCGTATCTACAAGGGCAGTCACTCCAAAGGCAATGAAATATATTGAGCCGGAATTGATTTATGTCTAATCGGCCAGTAAATCTGCTGCTAAGTGATATTCTTGAATCAATCGAAAGAATTTTCCAATATATAAAAGGATTGACCTTCGAAGATTTTTCAAATGACCGTAAATCAATTGATGCGTTGTCAGAAATTTTGAAATTATAGCCGAAGCCGCAAATCGCCTGCCAGATGAATTCAAGAAAAAACATCCCGAAATTGAATGGCATAAAGTTGTCGGTTTGAGAAACAGAATAATCCATGATTATTTCGGGATTGATCTTAAAATTATCTGGCAAATTATCCACGCCGATTTGCCCGATTTACAAAAAATTCTATCAAAGATATAAACGTTTCCGGCGGCACAAACACAAAAAAGAAATTGCTTGAACTCGAAAAATAATAATCATTTTTTGCAAAACAAAAACCCCCAGAATAAATCTGGGGGCTTTCGTATTTATTGTGTCTTCTGTATTCTGTATTCAGCTTTTATTTCGTTTTATTCGGCTCGGCGGCCTTTTTGGGTTCGGCTGCCGGCTTTGCTTCGGCGGGTTTATTTGGTTCAGCGGCTTTAGGTGCGGCCGGTTTATTGGGCTCGGCGCCGGGGACAATCAATCTGGCATTGTCATAATAGAAGCTGCCGGCCTTTTCCACGGCATCGTATTGAGTAACAATTATGATGACTCCGCGTGTCAAATCCGGCGGTGTCTGCGGCGGAATATCGAACGTTATTGTGGTTTTTTTATCTTCTGTTCCATTCCATGAATTATCACTATCGGCGGTGGGTTCAAGCTGCTGCCAGTCGCCCATATCATCCTGTACGACGATGCATTCGAGAGGCTTTATCCAACCGGAGCCGAGGGTCCACTCTTTTGCAACTAATGTTACATCGATTGAGAACTGCTTGGCCTTTCCAAGAGCCTCAAGATACTTTGTCTCATTCGATAAGTCGCACTGAATCACCTTTTGCCAGCCGGTAGGGACATTAAGCTTCAAGCTGTAATTACCAAGTGTGGCATTCCCTTTAAACGGGTGCATAGTCGTCCCTTCGGGGGCCTCAGAATGCACTGTCCATTCATCATTGCTGTCCTCCCAGTTGCCTATTACTGTATCGCCGCAGCTTATCCCGGCCAGGCCGATTGTTGTCACTAAGATTACCAAACCGATAATTCTTATTTTGTTCATTGCTCTAACCTCCTTCTTTCTTTTTTTTTATTCTCTCGTTAATAGAAACATGGCGATATTATAAATCAAAGAGGCGACTTTGTCTATAGATTGTGGCACGGCCATCCCTTCGGCTTCGCTACCCCCGATAACGGATTTCGAGGGGCAGGCAGGGCAGGCTTGGGCCGTATTTACACGGGCTGGAAGCCCGTGCTACTACCTGCCTGTCACTTTCTTTATCACCTCAATCTCATTTGCATCAAAAGGCGTGCCGTCTTTGCGAAAGATGTCGTGGTGCCAGAGAGCTGGCTCAGGGGAGTTGAGCTTTGAGCCCCAGGAGAAAATCGTATTGGTTTTTCCCCAAACAAGTCCCCAGTTAATCGCGCCGACGTTTGCTTCTTTCATAACGGGCAGGTGCGTTTGGAATTTACTGCCGGCGCCGCGGGCGATATATTCAGTGCAAATAACGGGTCTGCCGTAAGCTTTATATTTATTGATATCATTTTTCATTTGCTCCAAGCCGGAGTAATTATGGAAACTGATGACATCGGAATTATCCAACTGGAATTTATTAATCTCTTCGTATTTATCGCCGCCAGTCCAGACGGCCATAGTCATCGGCTGCTGCGGGTTTGCCTTTCTTGCCCATTCGACAACCTTTTTCAAAAACGGCAGCTGCTGCTGCGGTGTGTGCCTATTTCCCGGCTCATTATATAAGTCCCAAATGATAACCCTTTTATCATTGCTGAATGATTTTAATAAATCGGTAACGTATCCCTCAAAAACAGGATACTTCGATACATCATTGACTTCGTTAAACCGGGGACACTGCACCCAGCCTGAGTTATGCACGCCGGGCTTCGGCGCGGGCTGCTTGCCGAGTTTGGCGTTGTCATTCCAGCAGTCATCGAACAAAACAAACATCACTTTGATTTTGTGCTTTTCGCAGATACCGAGAAAATCTTTCATCCTGTCTTTGAATCCATTTGGGTCTTGCTGCCAGACAAGGTAATGCAGATATACGCGAATGGTATTGAAGCCGATATCTTCTGCCCAGCCAAGCTCGCGATCGATAGTATTGGGGTCATAGGTTTCTTTCTGCCACATCTCAAGCTGATTTATGGCCGTGCTCGGTGTAAAATTGCACCCGACAGACCAGCCGACTTCCTTATACCATTCATTCGCCTGATCTTTTGTCATTAGAGTTTCAGATGCAAAACAAGCACTTGATAAAATCATTGCTAAACAAATCGTTAATACAGTTTTCATAATTTCTCCATCATTGTTATAGTTTGTCATAGAATTTTTTCATATACGGTTTCAATAGATTTATAACTGCTTCAAAAATTTTGTCATTCGTTTTTTGATTATTTTCTGAATAATGATAAAGGATAGGATGATTTGGTTCGCCAATTGGCCCTTCTGCTAAAAGTCCAGTCCAATGCATTGATGGAATAAATTCTGTTTTTCGAATCTCATTAGCCAATTTATGAAACTTATCAAAATCATCAGTAGACAATTTTCCTTCTACAAAAATCCAAGTACCCCCTCCTTGCAACAAATCTTTCCTGATCTCTCCATAAAAAGAACCGTCAGGTTTAATCCCTCTCAAGAACCACAGATACTTTGGATTATAACCATGATACCACTTTAATATATAGGTCTTTTGCGTCATCATTCGTTTTTACTCATAAAGGCAAATGGCGCGATACTCGTTCAACGATGGGACAGTGAAACGGGTAAAGCCCTCGGTAATTTTGACGGGGATACTCTGGCCGTCAATTGTTGAGGCTTTTTTGAATCTGCCTTTAAGCTCGATTGAAATATCTTTCATTTCGACGGCATCGAAAAATGTCGTGCCGGAGTGACCGATGAGATTTATAAGATGAACAATCGTCCGTTTTGGTTTTTCCTGCTTCATTACTGTTATCTCAACGGATGGATGGGCATTGGTTTTTAACTGGCGCTCGTGCTTTGGTAAAAGATAATCGATGAGGTCGCCGACGAACATCCTGTGCTTATCGTTGCTGAACCGATAATACAGGTCGCCGATATTCCAAGGAATAAAAGCGATCTCGCCCTTATCAACTGTTTTAATAATCAATCCCGGCTTATCCGTCTTTTCCGTAAGCGCTGAGACTTTATCCGGCGGGCCAAACTGGCTTGGAGGAATGAATGTTAAGGGCGTTTGCGCCGGTTCCAGTTCAAGGTAATTTCCCTCGCAGAACAAAACGTCCGTATCCTTCAAGGATGGAAAAATCGAATGGTCAGCAATTCTCATATAAGATGTGGTCGTATTGTCCCAGAGCTTGACCTTTTTGGCGAAATCCAAACCCGGGTGAGCAGCGCCCGCGAGCAAAACTTTGCCGCCCACCTTGATATAGGGGACTAATTCATCGGGAACTGCTCCCTGCGATACGATGACAAGGTCGATATCTAATGAATTGAGATCGGCTATATTATCGGTGACTTTGAAAGGGACATGCAATTCGCTGAGCAGGCGGAAGAAACCGCGATAATCGTTTGACCAGCGGTGTGATGCCTGTCCGGAGCCAGCGTATAGAATAACGCGTGAGGCATTCTTTTGGCCCACGTAATCTTTTTTATATTTATCATAAAACTTAAACACCGGCCGGACGGCCTTGAGCGCGGTTTTGTCGGGCTGGTCAAATGTCCCCAAGCAGACAAACGCTGGAAATGCCCCCTGCGCCATATTTTGATACAACAAGGCACGCAATCCGGCTCCTGCCGTTGAGGCAAATCGGTATTTCATTTCCTGATACGGCATCACCAAATCGAAAGACATTTTGTCAGGCCTGATATTGAGTGCGCTATTGACCTGCTCGCTTGCGGTATAAATCCATTGCGGCAATGGACGCCACTTATAAAAGTCCGCCTCCGACACAAGCGCATCTGTGTGCTGGTCGATATAAGTCATAAATAGTGCGCCGGGACGTTTTGTGTGAATTAAATCCTCATACATTTTCGCGACTTCGACAGCGCTTTGAAAGATAAAATCCCTGTACCGGTCATCCGCGGCATCAGGAACCGGCCTGTTGTATTTTTCTTTGAATTTATTTTCGCATATATCACAATGACATAATCCGATCATTTGTCCCCGATAATCCATATTTATATTGCCGAACCAGTTGAAAAACAGGCCGTCAACTTCATAGCGGTCCAGGGCCTCCGTCAAAATCTCAATACCCTTTTGGCGATAATAGTCGCCATTGATACAGGTGTTATATAATTTATTATCATCGAAAACCGGCTGGCCCGATTTTTGCTTATAAAACCATTCCGGATGAGCATCGAAAACTTGCTTTCGTGCCCTGCTAAAATCGAAACGGCCGATGATGCGGATACCGTTTTTATGCGCTTCTCTGAGGACATCGCCCGCAAGGTCTTTGCCTGCGGGCAGATATTCACTTGGATAGTGATACTGGACTTTTGTGGGATAATGGGCGACGATACCGCCGAAGCTGAATAGCAGCGTATTGGCCGGAAAATCTTTTAGCTCTTTAACCAGCGCCTTTGCGTCGAGATTGGAGTCGGTCTCCCGCAGATTGGTCTGGATTAAAGACACCGGTTCGGTCATCCACCATCCCTGCCCCGCCAAAGCCATATTTGAAATGATTAAGAAAAAAAGAAATCCAATGCGTTTCATAAAAATTCTCCATTAACTTTTATTTGCCATAATTGCACAGGCAGGTATCCATAATTAAAAAAATGGATTCCCGTTTTCACGGGAATGACAAAGCTGTTTAAAATAATAAATAAAAAATTAGAAATAATAAATGAAAAACTATTCCATATGTATGACGTTAGTTCTGCGGTCGGCGGTGAGGCTGGCTTTTTTGATAACGTCATAAAGCTCGCGGGAATCTTTGATCTTTTTGAACTCAAACTCAGGCTGGTTTTTGTCATTTGTAGTCAAAATCACTGTTCCTACACCTACCATGCAGTCGATAAAATTCCTGCGAAGCCGGATATCAACGATGCGGAACATATCTATATTATCCACTTTCCGGTCGAGAATCCCCCTGCTCCATTCGATTCTGTCGGGCGTAATCTCATAATATATCATTTTGAGATTTAGAGTTTTGATAAACAGCCCGAATAAAATAATCCCGATGAGTGCCCAGCCTGCCATAATCCTGTAATACCCAATTGTAACGAGCAGGCTATCCGGGATTTTTTT
>CAYSKP010000222.1:0-5335 GCA_964431645.1 uncultured Pirellulales bacterium | reverse complement strand
TATATGTTTTTTGTCCTGCGGGCGCAGCATTTATTCTCAGGTAAATGGTCGATTACTGCGCCAATTCTTTTATATGTTCTTTTTAATATTTTTCAAAGCGCCTTAGCTTTCCCCTTAGGAATGCTTTCAGATAAGATTGGCAGACAAAAAGTTCTGATTTTTGGATTTGGCTTGTTCGGATTTGTGTCCTTTGCTTTCGCGTTTAGCAGTTCATTGCTGCTATACATTATATTGTTTGCTCTTTATGGTATAGTATTGGCAGCCGTCGACGGCACGGAGAGGGCCCTTGTATCTGACCTTGCGGCCAGTGACTCGAGGGCGACAGCGCTTGGGACTTATTCCACCGTAACGGGGCTTGCGGCTTTGCCGGCCGGTATCATTGCGGGATTTTTATGGGATAAGACACCCGTCTATACTTTTATTTACGGCGGTGTAACTGCAATTACAGCTATTGCGGTTTTTATAATTTTCAGCCCTTATTTTAGAATCGAAAAAAGACATTAGGATAAAAATAAAGGCGAGGTGGTGGGGCCGGCTGGGGGGGAAACCGGTAAACCACGCTGCCTCGCCGAGGATTGGGAAAACTGCTAAACGCAGTAATTTTCGATATAAAATAGCAATGGCAAAAGTTGAAGTCTAAGCCGCCCCTGAATGACCATCAAACAAAAAGTAAGTATAACCGCCCCGCTCTTTCAGAAATGGGCCTGTTCACAACAATTTGCCCGAACAATATTAATTATATACCCATTTGATGCAAAAAGCAAGCTTAAAATACCTATATTCCTTTAATAATCAGGGAGATTACAAATATTGCCAAATCTACTTGCAACATAAGAATTATTTGCGTAAATTAGTAAATTCAGAAAAGATGGTTATGATTAAAAATAGAGCATTTATAATTAATATTTATGTTAAAGATTGCTGAACGTGTAAAGCGCTTAAAAGAGAATATATCCTCGGTTTGTGCCAGGACGGGAAGAGACCCTGCTGAAATAAAAGTCGTTATTGTTACAAAATCAGCGACTCAGGAGGCTATCGAAGAAGTAGTCCGGCTTGGATTTAATGAACTGGGCGAAAACAGGGTCCAGCAGCTAAAAAAGGTCGTAACTGACACTGATGAATTTATTAAAAAACATGCTGACCAGCCCGGCATACCTAAAAATATTTACTGGCATATGATAGGACACCTTCAGCGAAACAAAGTCAGGCAGGTCCTGCCAATGGTGACTCTTATTCACTCTGTTGATACACTTAGATTAGCGGAGGAAATAAATGCCGCCGCCGCAAAGATGGATATCGTTTCCAATGTTCTTTTGCAGGTAAATACATCTGAAGAGTCCCAAAAATACGGTGTTCCTGTGGGAGCGGCAGCTCATTTGGCCGAGCAGATTGATACTTTACCTAATCTTAAGATGACAGGTCTTATGACAATGGGTCCTTTGACCCATAATAAAGATGTAATCCGTAAGTGTTTTACACGTGCTCACGAGCTTTTTATTGAAATGAAAGGCGAAAGAATTGTAGGGCAAAATTTTAAAGAATTAAGTATGGGGATGAGTTCAGATTATGAAATAGCCGTCGAGCATGGGGCAACTATTTTACGAATAGGTTCAGCAATTTTCTCAGGCACATAGCAAATCAATATTTTCATCATACCGTTAAAGTCTTTATTTTCGGACCATTCAGGCGCACTTTAAAGAAACTATTTTATCGGACGATTAATCGGCAGATGCCGTTTCATCAGAAACGAATTAAAGAATAAAAAACAAAAAATTAAGAAAGTAACACCTTAAACGAGACGAAATTCTTCTTTATGATTTAGTTATTATTCTTTGTATTGATGTGCAATGAAATATATTTTGCAGGGCTATCCAATTTAAAGGATAAAAAAATGGTCAATGAATTATTAAGCGCAATAGAGCTAACGAAGACCTTTATTGATGTGCTGTATCTGACCAATGAAAAACAGATACCATTAGAAATAAAGCGTCTGCTTAAGGAAAGAAATCTTACACATCAACACCTGCGTATTGATAAATTCGGGGAAATTAGGGACAAGCTTGGAAATGTGGGGACAGTCATTGTTGATGCCCAGGACTCAGAAACAGATCAGCAGCAAAAGCTTGCAAGGATAATTGAAACCCTTGAAATGGAAAACATAGGCGTCATTCTAATTACTGACCGTGTTAAAGTCCCTGTTAAAAGCTTTTCACTTGCCCCATCAAAAAGCAGTTTCAGCATCAACGGAACTACAGAGGCTGTTTCAGTTGACGAGCTCTGGACAAGGGTAAGTGTCAATCTCGCGTATCGCAAGAAAAGCGAAGGTATGGCTGTAAAACCGGCTATTCCGCCAAAACAGATACAAACGATTTATAAAAATAAACTTGCCGAACAGCTAAGCATGACCGGGGCAATGGTGGACAACTTGACAGAACAGCTTAGATTGGCCGGTCTTGTTCAGCAGGATTTTCTGCCGACGCAATTGCCTAATTCTGAAAAAATAAAATGGGCATCGGTATTTTTGCCCGCAGAATGGGTATCCGGAGACATATACAATGCAGTTAGAATAGATGAAAAGCATATCGGTTACTATGTTGCTGATGTAGTCGGTCACGGGATGCCGGCGGCGCTATTGACTATATTTTTAAAACAGGCGCTGATTATGAGAACAACTGTGGATAATACATATCATATTTTCTCGCCCGGCGAAGTCATGATGAATCTTAACAAGAGGATGGCAACACAGAAATTATCAGGCTATCAGTTCGCCACTTGCTGCTATTGCCTTTTAAATACGGATACACTTGAAATGACGTTTGCCCGAGCAGGTCATCCTTATCCGGTTCTTATAAGGCCCGGGCAGGAACCTAAGCAGCTCGAGGTCCGGGGGTCATTACTGGGCGTTTTCAAGGAAGCCGAATACTCTGAGGATAAAATACAGCTTCAGAAGGGCGATAAAATATTGCTTTATTCCGATGGTGCCGAACCGTTTATCGGCAACTACGATGATTTGACAGGTTTTCATTTCATGAAAGAATTTGTAAATCTCAAGGATTTGCATATTTCAGAGATGATGGACCAGTTTAACATGATGGCACAAAACCAGAATATTGATCCATCGGAAGTTGATGACATTACTACTCTGGGGCTGGAAGTCCTGTAAACTCGTTTTGAATTGAGTTTTTAAAAACTCAGATAGAAGCCATGTTTTTTGTATCTGCTAAATTAATTAATCGCATTTATTATCGGCTAGTCTCAAAAATTTCAGTTCATCTAAATACCTTTTAATTAACTCTCTAATTTAGTATGCCGATACCTCAATTGAATTCAAATACCCGGATAAAAAGATTTAAGGAGATATGGGAATGGGCTTTCAAAACTGGTCTGATGATATAATTCTGGTCGACCTCTCTCGCGAACCTCGCATGAGGAGTGAGCTTAAGACAATCGTTGAAATCGTCCGCGACAGGGGAGATTGTGATGTTGTTGTTGATTTTTCCAGCGTTGACATAATGACATCTACAAGCATATCGGGCCTGCTGAGGCTTCGTAAGCTGCTGACTGACTGCGGACATCGTTTGATATTCTGCAATGTGCCGACAGCTACCCGCAGTGTATTCAGCGTTGTGGGACTCGATGAAGTTTTTGAATTTGCTGATGATAAATTCGCAGCGCTGGCGACAATTAAATCTTCCAGTGAGAATAAACAAAAGGTTAGTTAATAAACATCTGGAATTTAAGTTATCTGGTCCGATAAAAGAGGAGATGAATCAAGCCTGATGTTTTCAGAAGGATTTGTTTTGAACGATTTTTGGAAATTTTGCTTTTTTCATTATACTTTAAATGACATTTAGGCAACTGCCTGCATTTTTTCTCGGAGGAGGTTAATCCCGGTGTTTGAAAATTTTTTTAATAATAAAACCGCGGATTTCGGGCAGTTGAAAAAAATGTTTCTCGCGAAAAAAATTATATGGACTGAGGCAGTGGAATGAAGGCGCCAGTAGAAACCCCTGAAACGCACGAGGCACAAAAACCGAAAACAACGCACTTGTTTGGCGAGTTTTTGGTTTCCAAGGGGGTGCTTACCCGAGTTCAGTTAGGCAAAGCGCTTGATGACCAGCGGCGCTGCGGGGGCAGGCTCGGTGAAGCTATTGTTCGTTTAAATATGTTGACCGAGGAACAGGTGACTCAGGGCCTGGCTGAACATCTTTCAATGGAATATGTTCATTTCGATGACATTTCCAAGATAAATATGAATATAGCCAGGATGTTCGACGAGAGCATTTCGAAAAGATTTTGTCTTGTAGGAATAGGGGAAGTCGACGGCAGGATAGTAGTGGCGATGGCTGACCCGTTAAACGTGATAGCAATCGATACAATCACATTGAAAATAAAACGGCCGATTAAGGTCGTTATCGGGTCTGCACCGGAAATCAGGAAGGCCATTGAAATAATCTATCACGGCTCTGATGTCGAGGAGCAGCGATTAAGAGAGCTTGTTCAGACTGAAGGTGACAGGTCGGACAGGGAAGATGATGAAAAAGTTGAGTCTATTCTCGAAGAGGCAGCAGATGGGGACAGCGCCAATGAAGAAGCCGCAGCCAAAGCGCCTGTCATTCGTTTTGTAGATTTACTGCTAAGCCAGGCAGTAAAAAGCAGGGCAAGCGATGTTCACATCGAACCGCAGGAAAAATCAATGATGATTCGCATGAGAATCGACGGCATATTGAGAGACATGGTGCCTCCCGCAAGAAACATGCAGGGAGCGGTCCTTGCGAGAATTAAAATTCTATCAAATCTTAATATAGCCGAACGGCGTCTTCCTCAGGACGGCCGTCTTAAAATTAAAACAGCTACCAGGGATATCGATGTCCGTGTATCAACTCTTCCCACCATATACGGTGAAAAGATAGTTATGCGTATTCTTGATTCAGCTTCGGCATCGCATGACCTTAACAAGCTCGGCATTGAGCCAAATCTTTTAAATGTGCTGAAAAACGCGTTGAACCAGCCGCATGGCATTATGATTGTGACAGGACCGACAGGAAGCGGTAAAAGCACGACACTTTATGCCTGTCTAAATCACCTTAAAGACCCTACTGTGAACATTACGACAGTTGAAGACCCCGTCGAATACCGTCTCGGGGGTATCAATCAGGTCCAGGTCAAACCGGAAATTGATTTGACGTTTGCTTCCTGCCTGAGGTCAATATTGAGACAAGACCCTGATATAGTGCTCATCGGAGAAATTCGAGACAAGGAAACAGTTGAAATAGCTATAAAGGCATCATTGACAGGTCACTTAGTTTTAAGCACCTTCCACACCAATGATGCT
>CAYSKP010000221.1:0-9940 GCA_964431645.1 uncultured Pirellulales bacterium | reverse complement strand
TCGATAGAGACGGCATTGAGTGAGCATAATAAGGCAAATCCCAGGAGACAAATATTTTTAGAATCTGTGACTGCCGATGATGCAAACAAGGCAGAGGAGCTTGGGACAGAACAATTACGCTCGGGAAGAGCTGAAGCTTATATCGTTATCGACGCAAATGTTATAGAAGGGGCGGGCAAGGCGCATATCTTTACATATAATTCCAGGCCCACGACGATGGACGCGGTATGGGCATTTGAGGAATTTATCCGTAATGCAGTAGTCGAGCAGAGATGCAAGGTGCAGAATATCTCGATGAAACTGCTCAATGAGATTCGCAATGTGCCGCTCGAGCACGTTGAGATTGGCGCCACAAACGAGCAGCGGGTGCAAAGCCAGAATCAAAGTATGGTCAAGATGATGGTGCCGTTCTTTTTTATGTTTATGATTTATATGGGAATCATCGGCATAGGCCAGCAGATGCTAAGCAGCGTAATCGAGGAGAAAAATTCGAGGATTATCGAGATGCTGCTTTCGGCGGTGAGCCCGTTTGAGCTTATGGCGGGAAAGATTCTGGGCTTGTGTTCGATTGGCTTTACAATCATCGCGCTGTGGACGGCCGTATCATACGGGTCGGTTGCGTCGCAGGGTATCAATGTCGATTTGAGCGGCAAGCTGCTGTTTTTCTTTGTAGTTTATTATATTCTGGGCTTTCTGCTTTTCGGTGCTCTATTGGCGGCGATTGGCTCGATGTGCAATACGCTCAAAGAGACACAGGAGCTCATGATGCCTGTGGTATTGATTCTCATTATGCCGATGATTGCGTGGTTCAAACTCGTTCAAAGCCCTGATGGAGTTTTTGCCAGGACATTATCGATATTGCCGCCGGTGTCGCCATTGGTGATGCCGCTGAGGATATCGGCAGGCTCGAATGTCGGCGGATTAGAAATTGCCGCATCGGTTGGGCTTCTTGTATTGGCGGTGCTGTTTATGATGTGGCTTGCGGGCAAGATTTTCAGGACAGGCATACTGATGTACGGCAAGCGGCCGTCGTTTAGAGAGATTTTCCGCTGGCTGAAGGCAAGTTGATTATTTAATTTGAGGTCACAAATTGTGACCACCTTTACATCTGCTTGATTTTTACGTCGGGCCCGCGGATGTAATTGGGGGTGAGGGTAAGCGGGTCGGCAAAATCGCCGAGTTTGGCTTTTTCCCAGCCGAGTCTGTAAACATTTGCTGCTGAGGGGTTCCAGAATTTTTCATCGAGGATGCGGACGCTTGCGTTGGAGAATTTATCTTTATAGAAGACAAGACCTTCACCGATGAGGGAGATGGGCTGATTTGAAAGTTGGGCGAGAAAAGCCTCAGCAGTCATAAGTGAATCGGGTAAAATCTTATTCCAGATCGCGTCCTGCGGACTGCGTCCTGTGTCCTGCGTTTTGTTGTAAACGGCGATGAAGAACTGGCCGCGTTTGGCATCGAGAATAACACCCAAATCAGAGGACGGAGGACCGATGACAGAAGACGGAGAGCCTGATGTTAAGTTTATCACATTGGCAGCGATGACATCCAGGGTATCGACAGCAACGATTTTGGTTTGATTTGCTAAGGCCATTGTCTTGGCGAATGTTACGGCGATTCGAAGGCCTGTGAAGCTGCCGGGCCCTGCGGAGATATAGACATGCTCAATCTGGCCGGGCTTTTTATTGAATTTGCTCAATAATTCGATAATTGCGGGAAAAATCTCGGCGCTATGGCGCATTGGACCGGAGAATTGTTTTTCAGCCAGCAATTTATCGCCTTGTGCAAGAGCAACCGAACCTAAGCGGCCGCTTGTCTCGACAGCGAGGATTAAAGGATTCTCAAAATGTTCTGAATTCGTCGACAAAATTTGGTTTCCTGCAAATTTCAGACTGGATAATACAAGACAAGCGGGATTAAATCAAAAAAAAAAGGCCGGGAGTTTGACTCCAGGCCTGTGTTTTAGCCACTTTTGGTAAAATTAATTAATTCTTGGTATTCGGGTCAGCGGGCTTATTTGCATCTTTGTCGCAGCCTTTGCCCGCATTTTCTGAAACCGCGCAGAGCTTGCTATTATTCGGCTCAGCTGGTTTGTTTACATCGTTTACATCTTTGGCTAAAGGGCCGAAATCTGATGCGCTGATAATGGTTTCCTTATCCTTTTTCGGCTCATTTGGTTCGTTGGCATCTTTTTTTGCATGGCCTTTTGCCTTGGCTTTGCCTTTTTCCTGACCTTTCTCAGAAGCCGCTAATTTATTCGGCTCTGCCGGTTTATTTGCATCCGGCTTGTTGACATCTTTTGCCAACGTGCCGAAATCACTGGCACTGATAATGGTTGTCTTGTTCGGCTCGGCCTTATTAGCGTCATTGACGTCAGCCTTTGCCGCGAAGCAGTTACTCGCATACAATGCGACAGCCGCAACTGCAACTAATGTTAGTAATGTTCTTGTATTCATTCTCCTTCATCCTTAAAAATCTTATTAAAGTTTAGCCTGAAACGGCCCAGACAGTTTGAAAATGATATACCTTTTTCGGGGACAAGCAATAAAAATATGTGATTTTTTGATTAAGGATTTTACCTATGCCCTTAAATTAGGCCAAAAACAGGGTTTTAAATGGAAAAAAAGGGCTTTTTATAGGAAGTTGGGTTATTTAGTTGCGCCAGTTGTGCCCTAAAAAAGTCAAATCGAGGAAATTAACTTTACCATTGGCATCGAGGTCGCCAACGGGTCCGATAGTAAGCCACTGGTTAGAAAAAGTTTTGAGGTCAATGAGATTTATAAATCCATCTGAATCAAAATCGCCTCTATTTTTTGCGTTTATCCAATTAATAACTGCGCGATACTTTGGCGCCTGGCTGATTGGCTGGTCTTGATATTCGAGCACGCCCCATGAACCCCATTTACCCGGAGAGTATATGAAACTGAAATTGCCGCACATCTCGACGCCATTGGCTTTGAGCATATTTAGATATTCTATATAACGGGAATACATCCTGCTGTCGCGATTGGCAGAGATGAGAATGTTTGTGAGATTCACATCATCTACGGCCTGGTAAAGGCCTACAAAATGCTGGCCTGCCTCATAGCAGATAAGTGAACAGCCCTGAGTATCTGCAATTACTTTTTGTGCTAATACGGCAACTTTGACATTGTTGATTTCAGCGGGAGCAATTGTATTTAGGATATCGTTTACAGTCGGATAACCCGGCACGGCAGGAGGGATATCGGCTGGTGAATATATTTTGCCGAAGTAAGGCGCAATGGCTAAAGAATCGGGCATGAGGTAATTGGGATTAATAGCAGGGTCGTTAAGGGCGCTAAAACGTAAATCTGTAATCGCAGTCCAGGATGACTGCGTTGCCATTACTTTTATCAGACGCGAATCATTTGTGAACTCATCTTTGAAGATTTCCCAAATCTGAATTGAGCGAAGCGAGCAGTATTTTTGACCTGCGATCCAGCGGTCGGGGTCGAGGCCGAGTGATTGGCCCATATCCTGGACGTAAGTTGTCTGCTGGAAGCCGCCGTTCCATGTTTCGTTTGAGTATTCGATATAGATTTTCAAATTCGGGTCGGCTGTGTCTCGCAGCAGGCGGGCGGACTGCCTAATAAAGTTATCATCCGCCTGATGGGGGATGCAAAACCATATATCTTTTTTGAGGGTATTGGCAAGCTGAACTATATATTCGAGGGCGGTACCCTGAGGGCGGGTCTGGGTGTAGGATTTATCTGTTGTGCGGTCGGACCACGAGACAAGGGGCGAGGCGTTTGTTTTTTCCCAGTCCATGAAACGCAGCATTGTAAAAGGCCCGAGTCGGTCTAAATATAAGGGATGGAAGGGCTGTGCCTGGTAAGTTGACTGAAAGCCGGGCATTATGATGCGCAGATTGCGGATGGGGTCTGAGATTGAGGACTGCTGGATTTCTATAAATAACGATGTTGGTCCCTGCCGGCCGGAAGCGACGTTTATCGTATAGGTATTTATGCCGCCTGCGGGATTAAATACGGCAGAGGCGGCATTTTTAAATTCAATTCGGCCTGAGCCTTCGACAATAACTGTGTAAGTGCCGGCGACATACACAGGACTAATTGTGTGGACGTAGTGCTGATTGCCATCAGAGGCGGCAAATGGGACATATAGGGGCCAGCCGTTGGAATCGATGGGGATTTCATCCTGCTTATTACTTTCCCAGTTGTAACTTGCGACTGCCCGTGTCAGCCAGGTTCTTGCCATTTTAAACTGGTCGACGAAGACCCAGTCAGTTGCCCAGTCAACGATGCCGCCGAGATTCATACCTATTGTCATTTGAGCGGGAGGATTAGCAGCGAAATTAGCTGTAACGCTTATGTTTGTATCGAGAATTATTGTTCGAGGATTGCCCAAACCGTTTATATCGCCGGACCAGCCCGTGAAATGGAAACCTTCATTGGGCGAGACAATAAGCTGTATTGGTGTTCCCTGCTCAAAATATATTCCCTGCGGGTTGGATGAGGCGGTTCCGCCGGGAGCTGAATTTAATGAGAGAGTGCAAAGTGGCAAGGCATGCTCGATTGAGAATGCTGTTAAGGCGGTATCATGGCCGCCGTACATTGCCTGATACCCATAGATTCGAAATTCGACAGGGCCGGTAAGGCCATCATAACCGGAAGGAGGAATGATAAAGCTGAAGTGGTGGTTAGAATAATCGCCATTATCAAGTGAGGCAGTGGTGAAGATTTGATTGCCATTATTAAAGCCTGAAATGCTTGTAAAGACGGCATATGTTCTGGGTGCGAACCAGTCGATTCGCTGTATATCGAAATTTAGTTTTTTACCTGAAAGATTCAGCGTTGCTGCAGATGGAGCAATCGAGAAATAAATATATTCGTTATCTGCGAGTGCATTTTCGAGATTACTGTCAACAGCGGGGGCATTAAAGCTGAATGCAAAGGCATTGTTAATGCCGGCAGTTGGAAGTGACCCTTCTCCGAGCCGCCAGCCGGAATAAGAGATATTCGGGTCAAGGTAAGAAGTGTGCATCCACGGTGTATGCAGTGACGGCTCGGTGCCGTTAAAGTCGCAGATCAGGAGCGGCTCTGCGACAGCGGGTATTACCGTTAATAGACAAAACAAAAGAATAAGTTTACTTTTCATATGTGCCATACTTTGATAATGGTTAGATTATAGCAGAAAATGGCAGAAATAAATTTAGAATTTAGAATAGAATTTATAAAGATTTTGTTAAGGCAGGTTTTTACCGTGTTTGCCCTGGCGATGCAGTTTGAAGCTTCTATAAAGCAAGGTTACGCCGAGCCAAAGAAGAATAAACAAAATTATGTATGCTACTACTCGCGGGAACAGGGCGAAAAAAATCGCAAGAACAAACAACAATAAACCTGCAGCGGCCATCAGGCGTGCTTCAATCGGTTCAAGCACGCGGCGTCCCGTAAAAGCCGCACCGACGGTGTGACCGATACGGATTGCGCCTGCGGCGGCCCGGCCCATACTTCCCCTCCGTTTTTGCCGAATGCGGAAACGACGCTGGGGCTGGCCCAATGAGCGAACCTTCTGTCTGGCATCGAGGACGATTTCGGTTGAATTTGTCAAATCCTGAAGATACATTTCTTCCATTTCCAGCGCGAAATTTTTGTTCTCGATTATGACATCCAGTTCGCAGTTGCCAAACCAGCTTGCGAAATTGAGGTTTGTCGAGCCGACGCGTGCCCAGCTGCTGTCGGCAACGGCGGTCTTGGCATGCAGCATGGGACCATTCCATTCGAATATCCGGACGCCTGCTTCGAGCAGAGTTCTGTATCCCGCTCTTGATAACGGCTTCAATACAGGCAAATCGGTTGCGTTAGGCACAAGCAGCCGCACGTCAACTCCATCTATGGCGGCGGCCTTAAGTGACTGCAGGAACGCGTTTGTCCCCGCAAAATAAGCATCGGTCAACCACAGGCGATTTTTGGCAATTGCGGCGACAAGCTGATCAACCCTAAACAGGCCCGATGTTACGGGAACACTTGCCACAACGCGCAAGGCCACGCTGCCTGCATCAGAAGAATCATTTTTGATGCTAAGTTCCTGTTCGTCAATCGGTTCACCGGTCATGGCCCATATTTGAGCGAATGCCTTTTCGATATCGATAACGGCGGGCCCGCGAACCTCGACACCGGTGTCACGCCACGGCGGGATTTTCTTTTCGGGCAAACCCTCCCACATTCGGCCAACGCACAGGCCTGAAATGAAGCCTATTTTTCCATCAACGACCAATGTTTTTCGATGGTCACGGCTTAGCCAGCCAAGAGGCGAGTCAAAGCGAGGCGGGTTATAGCAGCGGACCTCTACTCCGCGTGCGCGCAGAATATTCCAGAAGGTCTTTGAGTTGTTGCCCAGGTTGCCGAACCAGTCGTAAATCAGCCGCACACGCACGCCCTGTTTAGCTTTTGCAATTAAGGCATCGGCGAACATCTGCCCGGCGCTGTCTTTATGGATAATATAACTTTCAAAATAGATTTTTTCTTTGGCCGCACTGATTGCCTCGAGCCAGGCAGGGTAATTTTCGCCGGCGTCTTTGAGGAGACGAATATAGTTGCCTTCGACCAGCGGCGCACCGGCAGCGCGCGAAAATGCCCTGCTTGAGAGCGTTCGCATCTCCATCAAAATATCATGCCAGCTTCTGTGCAGCCGTGTGTTGCTCATATGTTTCTCCAGATTTTACTTTGCTTATAATACGCTGCTATTTCTCTTTTTTCTATTAAATTCGAACGGTAAGGCGGAAACAAAATTAATCTATTTTCTTTGATTATTGTCTCCTAAAGGGTATAATAAACTTGCTTTTGTCTGGGGGCAAAAGGCAGAGAATTGAAGAAAAAACAGGAGACAATAGAGATGCGAATAGCGGCTAAAATTGCGACAATTCTGGCGATTATTATCATTCTGCAGGCATCTTCGAAGGCTGAGGTTGTTTCATATACAATGTATATTACTTCAGGAGGGGCAAATACGAGCGGAGGGTTTGGCGGAGGCGGATGCGGATATCTGACGCTATCGGGCAGGTTTAAACTGATTATCGACTATGACGCCGGCTCGGTGAATTTGGAAAATATTAATATTTCATTCAACAATAAACCAAGTTATTTAGACTGGAACGCCCTCAATGGGACATTCGATTCCGGTAATATTAATCTGTCCAGCCCCTGTAATCTCTGCAGTACCTGTGATCATTATTTATCAGGAACTTTCGACGGCAGCACAGCGTTTCTGCGTGCCGGTATGAGCCAATGCGCATACGATGGTTTTGGATATGACTGCAATTTTACTGCCGTGGTCATTCCTGTTTCATCATCCGAAGGTGGGAAAATTGTGGCTTGGGGACAGAACTATCGCGGTGAATGCAATGTGCCGCCGCCTAATATTGGTTTTAGTTCAATCACGGCCGGCCATGATCATTCACTTGGCCTGAAGGCGGATGGCTCGATTGTGGCATGGGGAGCTAACTATTCCGGTCAATGCGACGTGCCAGAGCCCAATACTGGTTTTACGGCAATTGCGGCCGGCTATGGCAATTCGCTTGGTCTTAAACAAGATGGCTCGATTGTGGTGTGGGAATACTACAATCCCGTGCCGTTACCTAATACAGATTTTAGGGCCATCGCTGCGGGCTGGTGGCACTCGCTTGGTCTGAAGGCTGACGGCTCGATTGTGGCTTGGGGACTGGGTTCAATGGGAATCCACCCTAACTATGGTCAATGCATTGTTCCGGAGCCTAATACAGGTTTTAAGGCCATTGCGGCTGGCGCGTATCACTCGCTTGGTCTTAAAGAGGATGGCTCGATTGCTGCATGGGGAAGGAACGAATTCGGTGAATGTAATATTCCGTCGCCCAATACAGATTTTATAGCAATCGCGACCAGCGAAGCTTACTCGCTTGGACTGAAGGCCGACGGCTCGATTATCGCCTGGGGATATAACGAATACGGACAATGCAATGTTCCACCACCAAATAAAAGTTTTACAGCAATCGCGACTGGTGGTTTTCGCTCGCTTGGCCTTAAACAAGATGGCTCGATTGTCGCCTGGGGAGAGAACAGGTTCGGAGAATACAACGTGCCGTTCCCCAACAAAGATTTTATTGCCATTGCGGCTGGAAATAATCATTCGCTTGGACTCAAGTCCAGTATTGTTATTAGCAGGTGCACAGTTACCGGCGGCAAATTCCCAATGTTTTACAATGCCTTTTCCATATCGGGAGATATTGCACTGCCGCAGGAGCTTGACTTTAACAACGTCGAGCAAATCGACGTAAATATTATCTCGCTGAGTGATGGCGCTTCTGTTTACAGAGAGACTGTTTTCTCCAGCGTCGTGAAAGGCAAGTTCAAATATGCATATAAGATTCCAAGTAATCTTGAAAGGAATGGGGCAATTTCTTCATTGGCAGTCGATTCCATAAAAAATACTTTTTCAATAAAAGCGAAAAAGATTTACCTCAGAGGTCTTGGCTGTCCGCTGCGGCTGGAATTAACTTTGAGCGGTCCTGTCACCGGAGACCATAAATTGTCAGGCATGGCCAGTGAGTCGATAGTCAACCGCCGCAAGTCTATACCAACCTGCCTTATGAGCCGATATAAAAATACGCTAATTGTCACCATGGCCAGGGTCACCAACTGCACAAGCAGGCAATGGTCTGATTCACTATCCGTGAAAGGCGAGATTGCAGTAAAAGACTTTGCCGATTCGAACCTGGCCACACAGGATGTTGATATTATCTGGGGAGATCAGCTTTTCACAATCCCCTCCGGCAGCTTGAGGGCTGCAAGGACCGGGCATTCGTATACGTGCAGCAAAACCCCCGCTAAGGACAAAAATGGCTTAATAACGGCGAATATAAACCTGGATAAATGCACATTTAAGATAAAGATAAACAACGCAATGATTGATGATAATTCAGGAATAGTGCCGTTTGTCATGGGCTTCGTTGATTTCGACGAGACAGTTAACGTCAACCTCGATTAATCTTTGCTCAAAACGGATTGCTGAGCGGAAGCGAAAGACAGGCCGAATAATTATTTTTTTTATTGACAATCGCCGCCTTCAGGCGCATAATCCCGACAGAGAATTTGGGATATTAAATTTCGGATGGAAAAAACATCTTTTTTTGGAGTAAACAAACAGTGGATAGAATCTGCAATAGCCCCCGGGAAATACAGGAAAAGGTCTGAAGAGATGAGTCACTGTGACTCAGTATTATAAACAATAATGTAATTTAGGAGAAAACAAATGAAAAGATTGGGAACAATGTTAGTGGTTTTGGTGATGCTGGCAGTATGTTCGACATCGTTTGGCTATTTCCTTATTTACAATGTGTCCACCACAGTGAAAGGCGCTGATGACGATACAGGTTTAAAGACGACAGTGCCGATGAAAGGTTATATGATATTGACCCTTGATGATGCAACTGATGAGATTACCGATGCGAACCTGATTTTATACGGAAAAGATGCCAGCACTCCAAAAGAGAAAGTATATGTTCAGGTTGACGTTGAAGGGACAGTAGAAGATATCGGAGACAATATTGTTTTCCTCGGGTTTGAAGGCAATGACCCATTTGATTTTTCAATTCTTGTATCGGGCAAATTGGTTTCAAAAAATGTTGGAACCAGCGAAGACGAAGAACTTCCGCCGAGTTTGAAAGGCAACATTCAGGTAACAGGCAGCGTCCTGCTTGGTCCGGCAGGCCAGGAAGTTTGGGGAACAGCAAACGCCTCAATGACACTTTGGAATGCGGCAACGAAGTTTGTAAACGGCAGCAACGGCGAAGATACTCCATGGACACTGGATCAGATTTTATCTGTCAGCGGCAATGGTGAAGAACCCGGATTATTGGGTATACTGGAAGAAAAAGGTTATCAGGCTGCACAATTGTAAGCAATTGAAATACCTCGAAGGCCTGTCA
>CAYSKP010000220.1:0-34407 GCA_964431645.1 uncultured Pirellulales bacterium | reverse complement strand
CTCGAATCTTTTGAAGGCGCTTGGGCCGCAATTAGAATCGGCGCCAGTGCAACACACACCAGCATTACACCTATTGCTATCTTCTTATTCATAATTCTATTCTCCAAAAAAAATAATAAAATGCAAAAAAAACATTAACTTTAAATAAGACGCCGCATCATCAGTTTTTATTGCCCCCTTCTTTATTTTTTCCTTTTTAATAAATATCATGCATTTACTGGCTCTTTCAGAATAACAGCCTGCCTGTAAAGAGAGATAGTTGAAGAGACCATATTGCTGACCTGATGATTTTTTCGAAGGTATTCCTGAGCGGATTCGGCAAGACGTCTTGCTTCATCAGGCCTGTCGAAGATGCTCTTAAGGCAATTATAAACGCTAAGCTGGTCATCCGGATTGAAAATATACGCAGTTTGATTATCGATAATCAAATCATCAATACCGCCTTCTTTTGATGAGGCGACAGCAGAGCCGGCGCTCATTGCAGTCAAAAGCAGCATATTGAATTTGCCTGAAGGACGGGGGACAATGAAAATATCGGCGGCAAAACCCGCGGAATAAAGACCCAGTGCATTAGGGACTATTGTCACTGCATGCAGCAGGTCAAAGGAACGAAGCTGTTTCCAAAGCTGCCTTTCAATACGGCCGCAAGCTATTATCGCAACAATGAACTGATACCCGTCAATTGTAAGCCGGTGAAGGGATTGAAAAAGATTATCGAGATTGGATGGATTATCAATATTTGGTGCGACTACAATGCCCGGCAGGCGCTGGGGATGAGCAAAACACGCAGGTGATTCGTTAACGAATGTCCCTACATTAATCTGGCGGATACGGTCAGAAAATTTAGGGTAGGATTTAGCGATATGGTCGGCTATTGCTTTCGACGGCGTGATGATATTTGCACATCTTGTTACAGAAAAACTGTTAATAGGCAGGCGGGCGGAAATTGAATTTACATTAAGAAGATAAGGGATATTAAGATTACGCGCAAGCCATCGAACCAGGGCCGCTGATGTCTCGTCTAAACAATGAAGCACCTCGGGTTTGAACTCGATGAGCTTATTAAGCAGTTGATGAAGGTTATAATGCTGCATAAAAGGCATATCGATAGCCGGATGCCTGATGACTTCTATAGAAGGAGGCACAATGGAATCGGCATTGCTCATCGTGGGACCAACAAGAATAGCCGGGACCGACTCATCAGCCAATCCGACCAGCAGATGCTTTAGATATGAAGGATATTCAGAAATGGTGCAGCGGGACGCGATGATGCCCACTCGCGGCTTTGGCGGTTCTATTTGTGATTCAGATGCAGCTTGTTCATCCAGCATATATCCCCTTCAATGGAATGGTATTATAACGATATTTTTTGTATTTGCTATTTATTAGTAATGTGATTTGCTTAGCGGATTTTGAGGGTAGCCAAGGCCAAGGCTGCAAAAGCGGCGGCAATAAGCCAGAAACGGACAACAACCTGAGGTTCTGACCAGCCGGCAAGATGAAAATGGTGGTGAATCGGGGCACAGCGCAGCAGCCGCTTGCCCCCTGTATATTTAAAATATGAAACCTGAAGTATAACGCTGAAAAGTTCTATCATAAAAACACCGCCTACAACCAGAAGCAAAATTTCATTGCGCGTGGCAAGTGCCCCGTATCCCATAGCGGCACCAAGCGGCAGTGAACCGATATCGCCCATAAAAACCTGTGCGGGATGGCAATTAAACCAGAGAAATCCAAGGACTGCCCCGAGAATTGCACAAAAAAATATGGCAAGCTCACCTGCCTGGGGTATGGCAGGCAAAAGCAGGTAACTTGACCATGTCGCCGTAGAAGTCCTGCTCATAGGTTCAGAGGCAACATAGCATAGAACCGCCAAGGTAAACGATGCGATTCCTGTGCAGCCGGCGGCAAGGCCATCCATTCCATCGGTTAAATTGACGGCATTGCTGGTTGCGGAAAGATAAAGAATTGCGATTATAATAAAAACCCAGTTTGCAAGGGGAATGCCATGTTTATAGAAGGGAAGCCAGAATTTTCGGCCGTCTTCAATATTTGTAAAATCGAAATACAGGAAAGAAGCAATTAGGACAGCACCGCCGAACTGAAATAAAATTTTTTCCCATGGTTTGAGGCCGTCACGGCTGCGATGACTTGTTTGAGCCGTAAGCTTGAGCCAGTCATCGACGGCACCAAGGGTTCCGAACCAAAGAACAAGGACAATGGCCTTCTGGATAAAAGGGTTATTGAGCTTGGCCCAAAGTATAGTGGAAACAAGTACTGCAGCAATGATAATGAGCCCTCCCATAGTAGGCGTATTGGCCTTCTGTTTGGTAAGCTCGTTTAATGTAGCATGATAAAATTCGGGGCGATCGCCGATTTTTTTCCGCATAAGCCAGCGAATTAAAGGAGGACCAAGCACAATTGCAATTATCAGGCCAGTCAGCAAGGCCGCAAACGCACGGAATATGACTTCCTGATATGCATAGAAACCCAGCGGATGAGTTATGGCATTGCGAAAGAACCAGAGAAAATGATAAATCATTTTATTTAGTCTTCCATGACATTATGCTTACCGGCAATAAACCGGCCGCAAGAATTACACAGTCAATTGATGATTTCTTTCAATTTATTAACAACAAGCTCGAGCTTATTAATTCGTGACCCTTTGACGAGTATTATATCAAAATCTTTTATTATATTATGTAAATTATTGCATACGTCTGTATTATTCGTAAAGGTTTTTATTTCAATATCTCCTGATTTTTCGCGGGCGGATTTGGCTGTTATGGCCGAAAGAGGGCCAACTGTAATCAAAAGATTTACTCCTGCCTTTGCTATTTGCTCGCCAAGGGTGATATGAAAATTTTCTTCCGAATCGCCGAGCTCTGCCATATCTCCGCAAATAAAAACAGCCCTTCGTTTTTGACTGTTGGCAAAATTTGTGAGGATATCAAGAGCATTTTTCATTGAGGCAGGATTTGCGTTGTAACAGTCAGATATAATTGTAACGGAACCTGCCTGCAGAACCTCGGCCCGCATTGAAACAGGATTTATAGTTTTTACGGCATCCGCAAAGTAGGCAGCTCTAATACCGAGCCTCGAGCATATTGCCCATGCGGCAAGGGCATTTTCTATATTGCCCCTTCCGGCAAGAGGGATTTCGACAAAAGACCTGTCGATATTGAAATTACTGGCCAAAGGACCAATAACAAGATTATCAATATAGTAATCGGCATCATCATTGAAGCAGGAAAATTTCTCGAAAGGAAGTTTTAGTCTTCGTGCGGTATCGAGAAGCGTCTGGCAGTCGGCATTTATAATAAGAGTGCCTCTGGAATCCAAACCTTTGATTACAGCTAATTTCTCTTCGGCAATTTTCCCAATAGTGCCAAAACCTGCAAGATGGGCAGGATAAACATTTGTAATCAGTGCAACATATGGTGAGGCGATTTTGGCCAGGTACTCGATTTCGCCTGGATGATTTGTGCCCAGTTCAACAATTACAATATCATCATCAGGCCGTGCCCCAAGCAAAGTTAACGGCAAACCTATAAAATTATTGAAACTTTTAGGTGACTGATGCACCTTGAAATGATTGGCCAGAGCATGATAAGCAATTTGCCGTGTTGTTGTTTTACCTGCTGAGCCGGTGATTGCGACAACCTTGAATTTTCCATCTTTGCGATACCATCCTGCAAGCTCGCCCAGTGCCTTTATTGTGTCAGGCACTTTTAGAATCGGTCTGCCGTTAAATTTTTGAGATGGAATTTCTTTACTGACAACTGCACAGGCAGCGCCTTTGGCAAAGACATCCTCGATGAAGTTATGTCCATCGAAATTCTCACCTGAGATAGCAAAAAAGCAGTCTCCTGGCTTTACTGTCCGGGAGTCAGTGCAGATATCCGTAACGCTGCTGCCATCAGCATGCATTGAGGCCTGTGCCTTTATTATTTTGGCTAAATTTTCAATTGTAATTGATTTCATTTATTCTTAAGTATATCGAACGCTATCTGGCGGTCACTGAAGGGAAATTTTTGTTTGCCGATGATTTGATAATTTTCGTGCCCCTTGCCCGCGATAATAGCTGTACAACTGCAAGCATATTTCACGGTTTTGTGCAAAATATGCTAGGCGGCATAACGCAGGATTTCGATTTCTGCACCCTGGCGAACTGCCTGTTCAGCCATCTTTTGGATTTTGTCTGTAACTTCATCACTGAGATAGTATTCACCGCAATTTTCACAAATTTCAGCGGGCACATCTTTAATGACTAAAGTTGTTTGTCCTCGTTCTAAAGTTACAGTTGTTAATCCTTTTTCTGTTTGTCCTTCTTTGCAAATGACGCATTTCATTTGCTTCTCCTTGATTTAAAATCATCAGACCACAATCTGGGATCTGGAATATACGTTGTTACAACTATTCCTCTATTTTGTTCATTATCGACTGCAAAAACTACATGCAGCGGAATTCCTTTTATAAATCCGAGAATTAGTTGACTCGGATACGGTTTATCATCATGGTATTCCATTATAACATCGCCATGTTTAATAATATACAAAACATCTTTTTTCCTAATGCTTCGACTAAACATTTGGCGAACAGCATGACTGCTAATGCAATTATATTAGAAATTTCTTAAAAATCTATAAATCTTTAGAATTCAAATTACTGAGGTTATCAAGAGCGATTTGCTGGTCGCTGAAGGGAAATTTTTGTTTGCCGATGATTTGATAATTTTCGTGGCCTTTGCCTGCTATAATGACAACATCATCTTTTTTCGCTGATTCAATCGCAAGAGCTATCGCTTTTTTTCTGTCTGATTCAACTTTTATCTTCGAAGAGTCTGGTTCTTTAAAACCGGTGACGATTTGGCTGATTATATCATCTGGATTTTCGGTCCTGGGATTATCACTTGTTACAATGGCAATGTCAGCGAATTTTTCCACTACCTTTGCCATGCGCGGCCGCTTTGTCTTGTCCCTGTCGCCGCCGCAGCCGAATACCACAATTAGTCGCGACTTGCATAACGGCTTTAAAGTTGAAAGAACGTTATCAAGCGCATCATCGGTATGGGCAAAATCTACAAGAACACTAAATGGAGCATCTGATTTTACTCTTTCAAGCCGGCCGGGTATTGCATCGAGCGCAGATAATCCTTTTGCGATAGTTTCGAGGTCGAGACCTGCCGCCAGACAGAGGCCTGCCGCGGCAAGATGATTGGCGACATTGAATTTGCCGAGCAAAGGGGTCTTTATTTTAATACTTTGGCCCTGATATTTAATGGTGAATTCCGTGCCGCAATCTCCAATAGAATGGACCTGGGCTGATAAATCAGCTTTTTCATCCACTGCAAACCAGAGAATTTTAGCTTTGGTGTATTTGGCTATCTGTTTAGAGTAAGGAGATTGTTTATTTAGCACTGCCGTTGAATCAGATGAGAGTTTTTCGAAGAGTTTTGCCTTGGCGGCGAGATAATTTTCGGGTGTTTTATGATAATCGAGGTGGTCGCCTGTAAGATTAGTAAATGCGGCCGCCCTGAAATTAATAGCGGCGGCACGATTCTGGTCAAGGGCATGTGAACTCGTCTCAATGACCATATACTTTGCACCTGCTTTTAGCATTTGTGCCTGCTTTTGGGCTATTGTCAGGCAATCCGGTGTTGTAAGAGGTGCGTTTTCTACTTCGATTCCAGTATCATAAATAACAGTTCCTATAAGCCCGCATTTTTGACCGGCGGTTTTAAAACAGCAGCGCACAAGGAATGTTACTGTAGTTTTACCTTTTGTGCCGGTAACAGCGAGATTTGTGAGTTTGTCTGCAGGATTGCCATTGGCCGCTTGAGCAAGAATGGCTAATGCCAGTGAAGAATCGGCAACAGAAATTAATTGGACTCCCGCTTTCGCGGCAATGACACAAGAGGACTGACAAACAACGTATTTTGCGCCTTTTGAGATAACTTGCGGAATAAATTGATGACCATCAACATCGGGGCCTTTGACTGCGACAAAAATATCACCGGCTTTAATCAGACGCGAATCATCAAAAACCTGCGGAGCATCTGATGAACGAACAAGATTGAGCAAAGCGTCAAAATTCATAATTTAATTAGTATTTTAAATGATAACTTGCCGGATGCAATGAATGGTTTATACTAATTGCAAGTTATTTGAAAATTTGATGAAAAAAAATTGGAGCTGAGTATGAAGTCAAGAATTTTAACTGCAGGATTTATCATTCTTCAATTAACCGCAATAGTATTTGCGCGGCCGGAGGATTTCGAATATTACGCGGTATTTGTAGACGGCTCGAAGTCCGGGCACGCTATTCACAGCAGGATAGCGTCGGGCCAGCAGGTTACAACAACTGATACGACCAATATTACATTGAATAGAATGGGGCAATCGGTCTCGCTAAAGACAAAAGAAGTCTGTGTTGAGACATTAAAGGGAGAGCCGATTTCATTCGCCGCCGAACAGGATATGGGAATAGTTGTGACAAAAACGGAAGGAAAAGTAAATAAAGACGGAACAGTCAAAATAAAAACAACAGGAATCGGGGGAGCTGTTCAGGAAAATACAATCCAGTGGCCCAGTGGCGCATTAATGGCAGAGGGATTGCGGCTTTTAGAGCTGGAGAAAAAGTTAAATGAGGGCACAAGTTATGATGTGAAGTTATTTAGCCCGGCTCTGATGGCTGCCGTAAATACGAATATCAAGATTGGTGCAAAGCAGGATGTAGATTTATTAGGCAGGCTCGTAAAGCTTACTAAAGTCGAGATAACGATGAGTATGCCGGGAACCGGCCAGATTGTTACAACCAGTTTTGTAGACGAGCAATTAAATGCTTTAAAAAGCATAATGCCTATGGCAGGAATGAATGTGGAGCTGGTCGCCTGCACAAAGGAATTTGCGATGAGCAATAATCAGCCGACTGAAATAATAGATAAAATGTTTTTGGCAAGTCCTGTGCCGATTGAAGACGCAGGTGCGGCAAAATCAATTACATATTACCTCAGGCCAACTGCTCCAAATACGAATTTAACAATTCCCTCAAGTGACAATCAGAAGGTAGAAAGGCTTGCAGATGGAACTGTCTCTGTCAAGGTCGAGCCGTTAACTATGCCGGCAGGCGGCACATTTCCATACAAGGGAACAGATGTGAATATTTCGGCCGCGATTAAGCCGAATAGATTCTTACAATCCGATGACGCAGGCATAATTGCATTGGCAAAACAGGCCATTGGCGATGCAAAAGATTCCGCCCAAGCGGTGCAAAGGATTGAGGATTTCGTTGCCAAATACATAAAAAACGTCAGCTTCTCAGTTGGTTATGCATCGGCGACCGAGGTTGCTTCAAGCAAGAGGGGCGACTGCTCGGAATTTGCGGTGCTCTGTGCCGCTTTGTGCAGGGCAGTCGGTATACCGGCAAGGGTCACAGTTGGTGTTGCTTATGTTAATGACTTCGAAGGCAAAACCGGTTTCGGGGGACATGCCTGGACTGAAGCCTATATAGGTGACAAATGGGTCGGACTTGATTCTGCCTTTAAAGCGGGTGCGCTTGGAAAATTCGATGCGGGACATATCGCCTTTGCATCGGGCGACGGCGAGCCTGTCAACTTTTTCAACCTGGCCACAATTTTAGGCAAATTCAAGATTGAAAAATTGACTGTTGAACCGGCGAATTAATTTATTCGAGCCGGAACAATCCGCGGGTCGAGATTTATTTCTTTCCGTGCCAGTCCGTGTCTTCGTCTGTGTCAGTCAGTGTCTATTCGAGCCGTATGTCTTCGATTACAAGCTGGACATTCTGACTGCCATTGAACGAATCAATATTGACGTGGTAAGCGATATCGAATGAATCGATTTCGAGCAGCTTTTTTTCCAACTCGCCAAACCTGAATCCTATGCAGCGGATTGAATTTGTATTGTCGGTAACGGCAAACTGCAGATGGTCGGCATTTGTCCCCACCCTGCGGGGAGGTGAACACAGGCGAACGCCTTTAGTGGCAAAAAGCGGTTCGGGGTTACCCTGGCCGAACGGGCCAAGCATCTGCATTTCACGAATCTTTTCATAATTAAACTCTGATAAAGATGTAAAGGCATCGATATTGAGCCTGCTTATAGAATGTTCTTCTGTCATATGCTTTTGTGCATAATCCTCGAGTGCATCGGCAAATTTCGGGATATTTTGGTGCTCTATGGTAATACCTGCAGCCATTTTGTGGCCGCCGAAGGCAGCCAGATGATTCGAGCAGGCGGATATCGCGGCCAGGATATCAAACCCGGGGACAGAACGTGCGGACCCTTGCGCAGGATTAGAGCCGCAATTTATCATAATCGCCGGACGGAAAAATTTATCGACAATCCGTGATGCGACTATGCCTACAACACCGGTATGCCAGGAAGAATCAGCCAGGACAAAGGTCTTCCTTTTGGAATTATCGAGGTCTTTATCAGCAATGAGCTGGCAGGCATGATTATAGATTTTTCGCTCGAAGCGCTGACGCTGTGCGTTTTGACTTTTAAGATATTCGGCAATCTGGGCCGCATGGGAAATATTTTTGGAAGTGAGAAGCTCAACGGCAAGCCGGGCATGACCAATTCTTCCCGCGGCGTTTAGCATAGGAGCCAATTTAAAGCCTATATGGAAGCTGTCGAGGCCTTTGCCTGTAAGCTCGGCTGACTCGATTAATGCCTGGAGGCCTGTTAATTTGGGCTCTGAAAGCAGGCTAAGCCCGAAACTCGTCAATGTTCTGTTCTCGCCGCGAAGTTCCATAACGTCAGCAATGGTTCCCATCGAGGCCAGAGAAGTTGCGTTGAGCATAAAATCACGAATTTCAGGACTAAGCTTTGGACCGGTCTTAAAAAGGTCTGCAACGGCCCAGCCCAGTTTGAAGGCAACAAGCGCCCCGCAGGAATCCGGATTTGGATAAGATTTATCAATCGCGGGATGGATAATAGCGAAAGCCTGCGGCAGAGTTTCCGCAAACCGATGATGGTCTGTGATAATCAAATCGAGACCGAGTTTTTTCGCTTGTTCAGAAGCGATATGAGCCGTGATGCCGCAATCGATGGTAACGAGCAGATGAGTGCCGCTCTTGGCAATCGATTCAACTGCCTCGGTATTGAGTCCGTAGCCCTCATCAATACGATGAGGAATATAATAATCAACATTTGCGCCGAGCAGGTTAAGGATTTGCCAGAGGATTGCGACACCTGTAATTCCATCCACATCGTAATCGCCGTAAAGCGTAATTTTTTGTTTTTGAAGTATTGCTGATTGAATTCTTTTAGCAGCATCTTTTATGCCTGAAAGCATATCGGGGCTGATAAGGTCGGTCAGTCTCGGTCTAAGAAATGCCGAGGCGGCTTCTACATCTTTTACTCCACGATTGATAAGCAATTGGGCAAGAAGGCCGGATACCTTTAATGATTTTGCGAACTGGTCTGCGCGCGGGTCAGCCGGTGCTATAGTCCAGATTTTATCTCTTGAGCGCGACCGGTTACTTTTATGAAGCGGTTGGCTTGATGATTTTTTTTGCGTCCTTGCAGCTGTTCGCATGGCAATCCTTTTAGAGCGATTTTTCTAACGAATAATATCTTATAACAAAATATTATTCGAAAGTCAATTTAAACGCTAAACCGGGCGGATAGCTTCTGGTTTTATATCAGTCAAATCGGCTATCCTGATTGGTTTTCCAGTATCAATGCTGTTTCTGGCCGCTGCGCCGATGAGGACCGACATCACACCATCGCGGGTGCCGGCCATTATTTTCAATGGGTCGGCAGCAGTTGGATTTTTGAAAATTCTTGACTTTAGGCCGTTGTCGCCGCCATTATGGCCGCCTTGTGCGTGCGGGATAGTAATTATCTGCGAATCACCAAAATTTTTCGTCAGACGCAGCTCGTCATTTTCAGGTTCTTTCCAGGGCTGCATTTCTTTTACCCATGTCTCAAGGCGTCCTTTGGTTCCGTTCAAGGCAATACGATAACCTTCGTATGGTGAATATGTCGTAAGTGAATAGCTGACCTGGACGTTATTGGCATATTTAATCTGCACGGCCATTTTATCAAATATATCGATATCCTCTTTCCAGACACAGCCGTCACGCTGGTAGCCATCGTATTTCTCGTTATCCGCGTATAGATGCATTAGTTTTTCATCTTTGGTCATATCGAAGAAGAATTTGCATTTTTCTTTATGCGGGCAGCCTCGGCAATTTGTGTGACGAAACTCGTGATTTTTACCGTAAAATTCCAGTGAGCCGTATGCAAAGACCTCAACTGGGTCGCTATCAAGCCACCAGTTCAAAAGGTCAAAATGGTGAGTGGCCTTATGGCAAAGAAGTGACCCGCTTCGATTCCGCAGGCGGTGCCATCGGCGGAAATAATCGGCGCCATGGCTGGTATTTAGATACCAGTGGAAATCGACGCTGGTAATCTTACCGATTTCTCCGGCGGCAAGAAGCTCCTTTAATTTTATGCGATGGGGAGAGTGGCGATAATTAAAACCTACTGTGCATTTTCGGCCTGTTTTTTTTTCGGCATCTCTGATTGCCTGGCATTTAAATTCATCAATAGTTAACGGTTTTTCAGTAATAATGTCGCAGCCGGCCTGCATACCTTTGATTATATATTCGTGATGAAATGCATCCACCGTGGTGACAATAACTGTGTCAGGTTTTGTTTCGTTTATCATCTTATCGAAATCAGTAAAGGTCGGGCAATTTACGTCCATGTATTTTTTCGCAAATTCAGCACGGCCGGGATTGATATCGCATAGCCCGACAAATTCGAATTTATCACCATAATCTCTGATGATGTGTTTGCCCCACATATCGCTTGCGCGCATTCCGGTTCCAATTATGGCAAGCTTTGTTTTTTTATGGCTTGTATCCTGTGCCAGACCGGAGGTTATCGGCTGGGCCGCTATTGCCGCAAGACCTGCTCCCGTTGTCTTAATGAAGGTTCTCCGATCCATTTTATTCTTCCTTTCAGAAAAACTACTTTTAATCAGGCTCGCATATAAAGCCCGCCGTTAACTGCAATGTATTCGCCAGTTATAAATCCGGCGGCAACGCTGCTTGCCAGAAATAAAATCGCCTTTGAAATATCTTCTGCCGTGCCGTTTCTGCCAAGCGGTGTTTGCCCGATAGTTGCTTTTATGCGTGCCAAATCGCTGTATCTTTTATGAAAACGGGTTACAATGAAGCCGGGAACTACGGTATTGACGCGTATTCCATATTTTCCAAATTCTTTAGCCATAGCAATTGTCTCGGTGGCTACCGCCGCCTTTGCCCCGGCGTATATACCCGCACCTTCTCCTCCGCCGTGATGCCCTGCCACAGAGCCAACATTTACAATACAGCCTTTGGATTTTTTTAAAAACGGAAGCGCTTGCTGGGTGACAAAGAAAATTGAACGGATATTAGTCTCGTATATATTATCGTGATAAGCAGCAGTAGCTTTTTCAAACGGCTGACGTTCAATGAGGTCACCGGCATTATTTACAACGATATCAATCCCCCCTGCCGCTTTGGCAAACCGCTCAACCATTTTATTGACCTGCCTTTGATTTCTAACATCGGCCTTGAGCAATATGCCGTCGCTGTATTTTTTCACTTCATTTAGTGTTTCTTGGCCGCCCTGTTTTGTCCTGAAATAATGAATGCCGACAAAACAGCCCTGTTTTGCAAAATCTATGGCTGCCGCCTGCCCGATGCCTGAGCTTGAGCCAGTGACAAGAACTTTTTTGCCTTTTAAATCTTCGTAAATCATTTTTAATTTTACTTTGGTTCAAAAACGATTAATAATGAATCTGTTGGATTTATTTTAATATTCAAATCACCAGATTTATTTCTATTTGTAAATTTTTGCCGCTGCCCATTCTCAAAATTCCATATCCATGGCGTTTTACCTGAAATATTCTTTAGATTGAAAGAAATAGCGCTTTTTTCATCAGTGTTCACAAAATAAAATATGTCCCTTTCTTCTGCCTTGTATTGTGCAAAGATAAGATTGTCATTCAATGGAGATATTTTAACGTTTGGAGGGACTGAAATTTTCTTCATCAAATCGGACGCCCATGGGACGAGTTTATCCTTGTTTTTTTCCGGAGCAGGGACAAACAAGACGCTGTTCACCTCATTTCCCTCGAGATGACGCATAGTTACATCAACAGAAACACTGCGGCGAATCATGTCTTTGTAACCCGTAGATGTTAAAGGAGATTTCCCAATGAAAGCAACCTTACCGCCTTTTTCAGCAAAGAAGCGAAGTGCTTTAACAGCAGGAAATTCGATTGAGAATACATCAGGGACAATTACGGCATCGAATGTTTTGCTGCCGCAATGCAGTTTGCCGTCTTCATAGCTTGCCTTTGCTAAATCCTGGTCATTAATAATGTCAGACGTATAGCCATTTTGATTCAAAGCCTGCCACAGCGGGTACAAATACCAGAAATTATTAGCCATATTTGCTTGCGATGGTCCGCAATCACTCCAGAGGTCCGCTGCAGGATATAAAATTGCGATTCTGGCCTGGTATTCGGCATTTTGGAAAAGATTTGATAAACGCGCAGTGCGGCCGGTCCAATCCTGCATTTTTGTTGAGGCAAAATTTAATCCGCATCGTGCGATTAGTCGGTTTAGCCCGCAAGCAAAAAGAATGTCACTATCGTTCGGTAATTTCTCATTTGAATGGTTTATCAAACCTTCAATTACAGATTTGCCGGGCAAATGCGATTCAGAAGAGGCAATTTTATTCCAGATTTGATATTGATTATCACCTTCTTCCAGTGAATAAGCCCTGATTACATCGGTTGGCACAGAGCAGCTGTCGAGGATATAAACAGGACCTGCCGGGACACAGGATTGAACACCGTTATCCCGGCAGAATTTCTGAAATGTCTTTGTGAAATTTTCGCGATAAATTTCCGCAAGAAACTGATAATAATCGAAACGCGTCCTGCGGATAGTATCGGTGAAAGGATTCTTCAAGCCGGTGATATTGCTGTCGAGAATAAACGGAAGATATTCCAGAATTTTATAATCATATTTTTTAAAAAATCTCTCGCCGAAACCTTCTGTCCAGTTTGAAACTGATAAATCGATTTCGGGAAATGTAATCGTGCGGATATTTTCGAGCTTACCTCCGTAAACGTTCCTAAATTTTTCCAAAAGATAGCTGAAGTATGCTGATGAGCCATCCAGGTTGAGCATATCAGGAACCTGAGCATTCGGCACAATGGCGCCCGTATAAAGAATGTAGTCATTGCTGTCGTTAATATCAATAGGAATTGTGCCATCCGGCCGTATTTTCTTTCTCAATTCCTCGCCCGGGGAGAATTTTTTCATATTTGCCGGAGCTAAACGCAAAAACATCAACCTGCCATTTGCGTCCACAGATTCATTAATTAATTCTCTAACATTAATTGCAGTGTTTGTTGGGCCGGTAAAGGACTTTTTAAACAATATGATTTTCCAGCTGTGTCCGGATTTTGAATTAAACGAGCTTTTTGAAGATGGATGAATTTGTAAATCGAAAGCTAATCCTGCTTCTTTTGCTTTATCTGCGGCAAATTTAATCAAAGCAGCATTTACATCTTCTCGAATAACTATTTCGATGCCGCCGAAGCCCGCTTTTTTGAAACTCTCGAGCTCGCGAGTGATTGCCTTTTCATCAGGATTATTTCCATCCCAGCACCACCTGCCGATTGGTCTTGCCGACACAGGCGGATTCTTAAATCCGTCATATAGATTGTCGGCAGAAAAAACGGGGGCAGCAAAAAATGAAAAAATTAATGAAAAAAGTAAAATAAAAAAATAATACGACGGTTCGATAAATTTATATTCTCTTGATTTTTCCAGAGGCATCTTCCTGTTCTCCTTGCACCTGAAGCGTTCGTGTAGTTATATCTATCGCAGGCAATGTCTTGATTTCTTCGCCTGTCGCGGCGCCAAGCTCCTTAAATTGACGTGCCGTGACCAGCACCCTGCTTTCTAATGAACCCACTGCCTTGTTATACGCGTCAACTGCGCCATCGAGATTTTTTTGCAGTGACGAAAAATGCTCCGCAAAAACACTTATCCTGTTGTAAAGAGATTTACCCAGTTCACTGATACGTAAAGCGTTTTCCGCGATTTGCTCCTGCCTCCAGCCATAAGCCACTGCCCTTAAAAGTGAAATCAAGGTGGTCGGCGTCGCAATCATCACCTTTCCTTCTGCGCCAATTTCAATTAATGTGGGGTCATGCTGCAATGCGGCGCTAAAGAACGGCTCACCCGGCAAAAATAATATAACCAGTTCGGGGGCAGGCTGAAAATGTTCCCAGTAACTTTTAGCAGAAAGATTTGTAATGTGAGTGCGGACCTGGCGTGCGTGCTCTTTGAGCTTTGCTGTTTTTGCGATTTCATCTTCGATTTCGATTGCCTCAAGATATGCCTGCAAAGAGACTTTCGAGTCCACAAGAATACTTCTATTATTAGGCAGCTTGATAATCATATCGGGACGAACCCGGCCGGACTCCGTATTTCCAGACTGCTGTTCCATAAAGTCACAGTATTGCAGCATACCCGCAAGTTCAACGACTCGATGGAGTTGAATCTCGCCCCAGCGGCCCCTTGTAATCGGGGATGAGCGAAGCGCATTAACTAATTTTGCGGTTTCCGCCTTGAGATTATTTTCAGTAATCGAGATTGCCTGAATCTGCGTTTTGAGCGAGCAGTAATCCCCAATGCGATTTTTTTCAAGCTCTTTCAACGTCGTATCGACACTCGCAAGGGAATCTTTTAAGGGCTGCACAAGATGATCAACGGCTTTTTGCCTTGCTTCCAGCTCTTTTTTTGCATCGGTTTGGAATGTTTCAAGATTGGTTTTAGCAAGCTCTAAGAATTGGCTGTTATTGCTTTTCAATGCCTCCGCTGATAAGGCCTTAAAGGCATCAGAAAGTTTTTGCTTGGCATCATTTAGCAAATTAAGCTTTTCATCTGCCGCCTTCATTTGCTCGTTTAATTTTGTGCGAAGTTCCGCCAATTGGGTTTGAAAAGAAGTGCTTTCCTGACGCAGTCTTAAAATTTCCTTTTCTTTTTCGTTTATCGCGGCTTCAAACTTTGGGATTTCTATAATCCTGGTCTCTGCAGCTATCCTTTTTTCAGTTTCGCTCGATAGTTTCCTGCCTTGCTGCCGGTAAAAATAAAAAACAATTAATGCGCCTGTTGCAGCGCCAATTACCGCACCTGTTATTATCAGCAGAACCGTTTCCATAGACGCAGTATTATAAAGATTGGCGGGATTTTCGTCAAAGGTAATGGGTTATTGAATTATGCTGCTGCGGGCTCAGAGCTGTAATGGTCGAAATTAACCGATATTTTCTTGCTTATGCCCTGTGTCTGCATTGTAACACCATAGAGCATATCAGTAACACTCATCGTCCGTTTGGAGTGCGTAATTACTATAAACTGAGATTCCTTCTGGAATTCTCTAACAATGGCATCAAAGCGTTCGTTATTGGCCTCATCTAATGCTGCATCAACCTCGTCGAGGAAGCAGAACGGCGACGGCTTTGCCTTAAATACTGAGAATAATAGCGCGATAGCGGTCATTGCCTTTTCACCGCCGCTTAATAACGAAATGCTGCGTGTTTCTTTTCCCGGGGGTTTGGCGATTACTTCGATACCGGCATCTAAGACATCGATATCCGGTCCTGCTTCGAGGATGATATCCGCCTTTCCGCCGCCAAAGAGCTTGCGGAAAATCTGCTGGAAATGGCCGCGGACAAGCTCGAAAGTCTCGATGAATTTTTCCCTGCTTACTTTATTAAGACGATTGATTAACTGCTGCAATTGTCCCTTACTGGAATTGAGGTCCTCAACCTGTGTTGAAAGGAACGTGTGCCTTTGTTCGAGGTCCTGCTGCTCCTGAATAGCGTCGAGATTGACATTGCCAAGCCGATCGATTTTGCCACGAAGTTCCGCAATCTCCTCACGAACCTTTTCCCAGTCAACAGAGGTATCCTGATAATTCTGATAAGACTGCATTAAATCAAGCTGCAATTCATCACGGACCCTTGCGATAAGGTCCTGCTGCCTGACATCAAGCTGGCCAAGCTCGATTTTAATTTCATTTATCTGATGCTCGATCTGGCTTTGACCGCTTCTTTTCTCACGCAGTACCTGTTCATTGTTCTTTTGCTGAGAAAGAAGCTCTTCAATCTGCTTATGCAGTTCCAGGCTATTTTGCTGCTTAATGTCTTTTTCGCTGAATAACTCTGATACGGTTGATTCACAGTTTAGGATATCAGTCTGTGCGCCGGATGCCTGTTCGGCACAAGTTTTAATTTCGTTATCTGTAGTCAAAACAGCCTCGGCATTGGCCCCAAGCTGGGTCTCAAGAGACCCAATCGTAGCAATCAGCGACTGGCGATGTTCGGAAATCTGACCAAGTGAAACCTTCAGGTCTGTCAATTTATCCGTGAACGTCTGTTGATTGATTTTTAAACTTGAATAGTCTGTTTGAAGTTGATTGATTCTCGCATTTCGCTGGTTGTTTACTGTTTCAAGCTCCTGCAGCTTCTGCTTTGATTGATATTCCTTCTGAACAGATTCCGCGATTTGCTTTTCAAGCAGGTCGATTTCACCTGTGATAAGGGGCTGTTCTTCACGCAGCCGTTTTATGCTTTCTTCGAGTGCAAACAATTTCGAATTAATCTGTGTTTTTTCGGTATTGGCCTCGTAAACTGCCGTCCGCAAATCTTTGCAGAGTTTGGTGAGGTGGTCGCCGGTGCGGATTGCTTCATCTATCTGTCTGTCCAGAGCAGAGATTTCATTATTTAAATTTATAATGGTATCCTGAAGCTGACGCAGACGGCTTTTGCGTGAAATAAGCCCTGCCGCCCTGCCAAGAGGGCCAAGTTTAATGAATCCGTCAGCTGCTGCAAACTCACCTTTGAGTGTAACGAATTTATAATCCGGCCCAAGCGTTCGGGATAATTCATTTACTTTATCAATTGATTCAACAATTAAGGTCTTGCCCAGTAAAGACCAGATAAGAGAGGCGTGTTTGGGGTCGTAATTTACAAATTCCACAAGGCGGCCTTTGATACCGTAAATTCCAGACAGGTCATCTGTATTTACAAATGGCTCAATCTTGTCTCCGCAAATGAAATGCACCCTGCCGTCGAACTTATCTACAGATGCCTTATCAGCCAGCAGCTTCTCAGTAGAAGATATAACTACGGCATCGGTCTTGTCTTCCAAAGCGGCTTCAACTGCCGCGGCATAATCAATATGAGCAGTGACAATATCCGCAAGTATCCCTTCGACATAATCGAATTGTTTCTGGTTTTCAAGGATGCGTTTTGCACCGGCCTTTACGCCTTCCCTGCGGTTTTCCATATCTGTTAAGACCGCAAGCTCGCTTGCCAGCGCGCTTCTTGCTTCTTTACTGTTGGCAAGGCGTTTTTTGTCCCCTTCGGCACGCGCGACACAATTATCGGATTCTTTACGCTTAGTATCCAGATTCGAAGTTAGCTCGGATAAAACATTTTGTATATCAGCTAACCTGGCCTCACATTGAGCTTTTTCCGTTAATAGCTTTTCAAGCTCGGCTCCTGCAATCTGTGCCCTGCCGGTCAGGCGGTCTTTTTGAGACGAAAGATTAGTGCGGTAAACTGATATGCTTTGAAGCTCGTTATGAAGCTGGGCGGTATGGCGGACAATATCTATGATTCCCGATTTTTCATCTTCAAGCTCAACTTCAACCGACGAACATTGCGCATTAATATCGGCAATTTCTCTGGTTGTCTGCTCGACATCAAGATTGCACTGCTCGAATGATTTTTCATTTTCCTGCTGTTTTGTTTTATAATCTTCAAGCTCTATCGTAAACTCGCTTTTTTGCTGGGCTAATTGCTGCGACCTTGTAACAGCCGCGGTCTTTCTCTGCTCAAGCTCCTTGATTCGGGTGCGCAAGAATTCAATCCGCTGCATGAGCTGCTCAATTTTGCTTTGGACAGCGATAAGTGAATTATCCGTGCGATTTATATTATTTTCGGTATCTATAATCTCCTGGCCGATTTGGCCAATCAGTGCATCGTACCTGGCAAGTTCTGCTGATGATACCGCAAAAAGTTTTTGGGCATCATCGAGTGCCGTCTTTTTCTGTGCCGCTGTCTTAAAAATTTTATCGAATTCCGCCAGTGAATAATTGACCTGAAGCTCCTTTAACCGCTGGGTATATTGGACATAGCTTCTTGCCTTGCCCGCGGCCAGCTTGACACTTCTTAATCTGCTGGCAACCTCGCTGACAATATCGGCAAGCCGAAGGAGATTTTGTTCGGTGCGTTCGAGCTTGCGAAGCGCCTCTTCTTTATGTGCCTTGTATTTGCTTATCCCTGCGGCCTCTTCGAATATCACCCGTCTTTCAACTGAAGATGCGCTAAGCAGGCGTTCTACCTGTCCCTGCTCGATAATAGAATATGCACGCACTCCGACGCCGGTATCCATAAACAGTTCGCGGACATCTTTTAACCGGCACAATTTATTATTTATCCGGTATTCACTCTCACCGCTTTGATAAATTCTTCTTGTAATCTGGACTTCATCGGTATCGATGGGAAGCCTGCCTGATTCAGTGCCGCTCGTGTTGGAGAGGAACAAACTTACTTCCGCGCAGCCAGCGGGCTTTCTGCTTGAATTGCCGCTGAAAATCACATCGGTCATCCGCCCGCTTCTAAGGCTTTTGGCGCTTTGCTCCCCGAATACCCATTTAACGGCATCGACTACATTGCTCTTGCCGCAGCCATTTGGACCGACAATGCCGGTCACGGCCTTGGAAAATACAAATTCCGTTTTATCAGCAAAGCTTTTGAAGCCATCGAGAACAACCTTTTCAAGCCGCATTCAAAAATCCTTAATTTACAGGCTCTAAACTCCCAGCAAGAGGAAACTCAAGAAAAACAACCGCCCTCCTGCTATACCGGGCCAACACTTGTAAGTCCTATAATTTCACGTCTATTCGTATTAATAAGACCAACAAGTGCAGCAAACAAGGTCCTATATTTTTAGTTTTTTATTATAACATTTCTTCTTCAATTTCAATATTGTTATAACATTATCGGTCGAAGAGATGTTATTTCTTGATAATTGGAGTGAATTTTGGCATGGGCCCAAGATAAATTTCTGCCGCAACCGCACCTGAATCAACCATTTTATTAAGCAATCCCACAAGCAGTGAATAAGGGACACCAAGGCCGGGACTGCCCTGTTCCGTCGGTGCCACGGGTTGACTGCTTAATGTCTCAATGATGTCAGCCAGATTCAGAGAGCTTTTCAATTGGATGATAGTCTCAGGATGTTTGGGGTGCTTTCGAATTATCGTAGCGTATTTTTCTCCCGCAGCGACATTTATAGTAATGGCACCATCCTGCCCCTCGACATAGATATTATCCCGGCAATATATCGGTGCGCCTAATAAAGCCACCCTTGCCCTGTCCCTGCGCAGAATTAAAATTGCCGGTTTTCCACCCTGTGTAATCTGGTCAAGATAAAAGCTGTTTGCTACAAACCTGCTATTGACAATATTATCTTTTCTCAGGACAAGATTTTCATACGCAATAAGGCGGACCGCCATCTGGTCATCCTGTAGCAATGAGCGAAGCAAAGGATTTACATCCTGTCCTGATGAAATGTTTGTAATCGCCCCGATAGCATTCATTCGAAATGATGAGCCTTTGTCCGATGCTATACTCCAAAGTGCGGTTTTGCCTTTCTGGTCACCAAGGTTGAACATGCATCTTGCCGCATGAAAACGGATTTCCGGGTCAGAAGAATTCAGGAGAGCTGAAAGTTTTGGCAGTGCCGGATTTCCTATCGCCTCAAGGGCAATTTCACTGGAATTTTTCTCTTTGGAGCTGATAAGGTTCTCAATGTTTGTCATAACTCTTTTTTCAGTCAGCTGCGGTGTTTCCACCAGATATGTGGCTGTAACAAGCCGAAGAAATCTCGTTTTATTAAATGTATATCTGGCAGGTATCCGTAATTCAATAGTTCCAGGAGCCTGCGCCTCGGCGGTTTCACTGCCGTAACGCTCATTGATTCGATTGCGGATTTGACTTGCCATCCTGTAATCGGGTTGATGAAGCGAAAGATTAACCTTGTAATCCTCGAGAATAGAGCCTCCGCCGAGCACATAGCCTCTTTTGGGGTCCTGGTCAATAGTATCTATGGTATTTGTAAATACAGGGCCCTCAGCCGCTGCAAGCGGTTTCATACTTCTGCCAAGCTGATGTGCTTCAAACAGGTCTGCCCCATACAGCCAGCCGCCTTCCAGAGAGGTGGTCTGTGTCCCCTGAAAAGCAGACACACGGACATCGAAACGCTGATTTCTTGAGGCAGCGGGCGGTATCATCCCTTCCACAAGAACAACAGCAGTATCAGGACTATCTATTAATTTATCAACATTGACTTTAGAACTGCCGACATGCTGCTTAATGTATTTCTGCAGATAGGTCCGGATATCAGTTGGGCATTCCGATGAGCCGGTCCCGTTTAGGCCGCCAACCAGGCCATAACCGCTTACGGGTATGCTTTCGGATGCAAATATTTCCGCATACATCCCGACTGTAGCGTTTACAGCATTAACGTCTGCTGCCTGTTTTTTTGAGGTATTTGTTTGGCTGCAGCCGAATGCGAAAAGCAGGGCCGGCAGAATTAAACAATGTATTGTTTGTTTTAAATGATTTTTCATATTAAGGCATTTCCTTGTATATTATATTTCCCCTGCCGCAGTAAATATTACCTTATTATTCTGATTCTATCAACAATTAGTTCGGCTAAGATTTAGGGTTTTAATCACATAAAGCCCGGCAGGCAGCTATGAATTCTTTTACCATTAAGATGATTTTTTGTGCCCGCCTGTGGTCCGCTGATGCAAATGTCTCTTCATCAAAACCGGCTGCCCAGCTGTAGGCGTGGCGAAAATATTTATAAAATTTTTCGTCGAGCAGACCTGTTTTAATAAATGCCTCATTAAATTCAGACCCGATGGGCTGTCTTTTGGCGCTTTGAATGTCCCTTGCCTTCATGGCGGCCATGGCGGCATTGAGCATTGCCTTGTAAACCCGCGACATTACGCCTTTGTAGTCGTTATTGGCCATCAATTGCTCCATTTCGAGCAAAGTGCCTTCTGCTATCCGAATATGTTTTTCTGCATCCTGTTTCATATCTTTTATTCTCTTTATTTAATAAAGCTGCCGCAAGAAAAAATTTATTCACCGTTTATCTGGCATACTATTTCCCGGCTGCGCGGGCGGGTATCAAAATCAATTAATATAATCTGCTGCCATGTCCCAAGTGTAAGTTTGCCGTCAATGATTGGAATAACAAGACAAGGGCCTAATAGAGAAGCACGCACATGCGAATGACCGTTATCGTCATGCCAGGTTTCTTCATGTTCGTAACGGGCATTCTGCGGCGCAATCTTTTCAAATGCGGCTTTGATGTCGTGATTGACCAGCCCCGGCTCGTATTCTGTAGTTGTAATGCCGGCGGTTGACCCGACCACAAAAAGAGTCGCTGTCCCCTGCAAAACTCCTGAATTGAAAACCAATTGCTGCGTCTGTGCTGTTATATCAAGAATACTGCAGTTGCCTTTAGTGCTGATTTGAATTTTTTTGCTTACAATCATTATATATAAAATAGAGTATAGAAATCATTATGGCAACAATTGAATTATTCCTCAACAGGAGATGCAAACCATGAAAAAATTTCAAAACTTTTTTTATCTTCTGTAATGATTAGTTCGCCAGAGGCTGTATAACTTGAATCTATCCACCCGCGGACATAAAGAAAACCGGAGCCATCGCTCTGCTTTTTTTCCGGCATTTTCGTCTCAAAAAAATTATATCCCCCCGCTGTAAAAAAATAGAGCTTTGAAGCATCTTGTTCGCCGGCTTCTATATACTGCCTATCCGGGACAATATTGCCCGAGAATGATGCGGCCATAATGGAACAATCAATATCCTCGGTTTTATCAAATTCGCCTGTCCATAGGCCCTTGATTGTGCCTTCCGGACTTATAATGATATTAATCTTTCCGCAAATCTGATTATCCCGTTCAACATTTGCAATATACCTTATTACATTATTCAATTGGGGCCGGTTTTCAGATAATTTAAAATGAGGAGTTTTATTTGATTTCCAGATGCACTTCTGGTCATTCCACGGCAAATTTTTATCAGAACCTTTGAAAAAGGGCGGACTAACCAATAAAAAGGCTGTAAATGCACCAGCCAGTGCAAAAAACCTAAGCCATATCGGGTACAGATTATGTTTTGCGTGCACAGCGATTCCTTCGTTTTTACTATAAATAAAATTATTATCGCCCTTTAACTCTATTGACTTAAGTTTTGAATCAAAAAAATTAGGCAAAGAGGCTTGTTATTTATTATGTTTTAAAGAGCTTTAAGTCTATTTTCTACTAGGTTTGAACCAGGGAGGACTAAAATGATACAATCAGAAAAAACTGTTGTAATACCTTTAAGCTGCAGCAGAAGACCAGTAATATTGAGCGTTGTCGCACCTGTATTTGCAGTTGGTTTTTATATGGCAAACGCAACCCTTCCATTGCCGTATTCGTGGTGCTCATCTGTCCTTGTCGCGGGGGCAATGGTTTTAATTTGGGCAGGATTGCTGGCAGCAATTATTTCTTTAGTCAATGCGTTAAGATACAAAGGAATAAATACAGCCTTATACGCAATTACTGCTTTTTTATTAAACAGCTGCATCCTCGCCTCGGCTTTTGGAATTGAACTGCCATTCATATACGGCGTTGCAGGCCGCTCTGATAAGATAGCCCTCCTTCAGCTTAATGCTGCGCCTCAGGTTTATGATAATTCAGTGACAGTTATCGACGCAAAACGAGGATTTCGATTCGAACTGCCCGCGGGCTTCATAGAAAATCAAGGGCCCAAACCATCTGCTATGACAATTCATTCATATCTTAAAGAATCTGAAAAAAAATTGCCGAAAATAAATGTCAATATTGAGCGATTAAGGAGAATTTTGCCTGCCAATAAATCCAATGTCTCTGTGGATGAACTCGGATTTATCAAAAAAGAAATACAAAAAATCTCGCCATATGCGGTTTTTACCAGAACAGAACATGGACAATGGAACTCCCATAAGGTTGGCGTGTATCTATTCGAAATGCCTGAAAAAGGTGAGATGATAAGCACATGGATAACAAAGATTAGTTCGCCAAAAGAGTCAATACTGATTAAGGTTAGCGGAATTAAAGGCTCTGAAGGTCAATACCGTCAGACCCTTACATATATTCTAAAAACTTTTCGAGGCACTTCGAAGTGGGATTAATTTAAGTTTGAATTTCCCTCTATTCCCGGCCGCGCACTTTCCCTGCCCTGAAGTATTCATTTTTTTAAGAACATTCCACTATCAATGTTAATACACATTTGAACATTGAAAAAAATCCTTATTGAAACTATAATTCCCGTATGGGAGTTTATTTCCCATAGATTATTTAATTGGAAAACTTAAAAACCTGTGTTTGACGCATTAACTCAAAAATTCAGTTCAGTATTCAGGGCACTGTCCGGCAGGGGCAGAATAACTGAGGCCAATATCTCAGACGCGGTGCGCGATGTCCGCAAGGCCCTTTTGGAGGCAGATGTCAATTACCAGGTCGTCAAACAATTCTGCAAAGATGTTACTCAGGCTGCCTTAGGCTCAGAGGTGATAAAATCGCTGCATCCCGGCCAGATGTTTGTTAAAATCGTAAATGATGAATTGACAAAGTTAATGGGCCCTGTCGATACGCAGATTTATTATGTATCTCCCGGCCCCACATTGATTCTTTTGGCGGGATTACAGGGCTGCGGCAAAACAACAACAGCGGCAAAACTTGCCAAATACATAATGGATAAAGGCAAAAAGCCGATGATGGTTGCCGATGATTTGCAAAGGCCCGCCGCTATCGAACAATTAATTTCTCTCGGTCAGCAGCTCAATGTTCCTGTTTACAGCGAGCAGAGTCAAGACGCAGTCAGAGTCGCTAAAAACGGTATCAATAACGCAAAAAGTATCGGCGCCGATGTCGTAATTCTCGATACCGCAGGCCGTCTGCATGTTGATGAAGAAATGATGAACCAGATTAGCGATGTGGCAAAGGCAGTCCAGCCGCATCAAATTTATCTTGTCTGCGACGCAATGACTGGCCAGGATGCCGTCAATTCAGCCAAAGAATTCAACTCACGGCTCGAACTCGACGGTGTCATCCTTACAAAATTAGACGGAGATGCCAGGGGCGGAGCGGCACTAAGCGTAAAAGCCGTTACGGGCAAACCGATAAAATTCATCGGTGTTGGGGAAAAGCTCGACAAAATCGAAGAATTCCACCCCGACCGGATGGCAAGCAGAATCCTTGGAATGGGTGACATTGTCACTCTTGTCGAAAAGGCACAGGAACAATTCGATGCCGATGAAGCTGCCAAATTGCAGGAAAAAATGGCAAAAGGCAGTTTTGGTTTCGATGATTTCCTTCAGCAGATGCAGGCAGTCAAAAAAATGGGCGGTATGAAGGACATGCTGAAGATGATGCCCGGCGCCTCGGAATTGGGCGATATGGATTTTGACGAGAGTGAACTTGGAAAGATGGAAGGAATCGTTCATTCGATGACCCGTCAGGAACGCCAGGACCCTGATATCATAGATTCATCAAGGCGAAGAAGAATTGCCGCAGGTTCAGGGGCCCAGCCGCACGATGTATCGGGACTCGTAAAACAATTTGTCCGAAGCAGAGATATGCTAAAGACCCTTTCAGGCGGAAAATTGGCCGGCTTGAAGGCCCTGTTTTCAGGAGGCCTCAATCTCGAGTCCTTAGGTGCGGCTATGTCTGGAGGCAAAAAAATCAAGCAGCGCTCCAGAAGAAAGCAAATCATAATCCGCAGAGGTAAAAAAATAAGGCGGTAATGAAAAAAATCTCAATCATCCAATATCTCGAAAAGCTCTCAAAATTTGCCGGTAATGTTTACGGCAAACTCGTGCGCGAGCAGTTTAAAGACAGTATCGAAATCAGCGAACTTGGGATGCTTGCTTGCCCGACTGGCGAGGAACTCGAGCAGCTCAACAGGGCGGTCGCAATTATGACTCCTCATGAAAAGAAAAATGCTGCAAAACTCACCGATGATCAGGTCCGCAAAATTGCCGAAGACGCAAAGGTTGACCCCGCATTATTGGCCATTTTCATAAACGGCTTTGCACTGCACATAAGAAATCTTCAATTAAGGTAAGTTTTTAACCAAAAAAAGCGGTTGCCTCAGGTATCAAATTCTGCTATACTTTCGGGTTTTACCGGCTAACGCGTCCCGTTGCCTTTTTTTAGGCGAAGGCGGGAATTAAATATAAACGTAATTAGAAAGGAAATGCAATGGCAGTAAAAATCAGAATGTCGCGGCAGGGAAGAAGGCACAGGCCTTTCTTCCGCATCAACGTGATTGACAGCCGCACGCCGCGCGACGGCAGAATCATCGAGAAAATCGGTCATTATGACCCCCTCGAAAAATCAACAGAAAAGCAATTAGTTATGGATCTTGAACGAGTCAAATTCTGGCTCGATAAAGGTGCGATACCTTCGGATTCAGTATCAGAGATACTGCTCCGCAAAGGTATCAAGCACAAATATGCAGCCGAAAAGAAGGTTCGACGCAAACTTGCAAGAGAACGCGCAAGAAAAGCTGGTTTACCGTTCCTCAAATCGGAACGAAAAGTTGAAGAAAAGCCAAAGCCGGGCCAGGCACCCGCAGCCGAAAAGAAATAAACGGCCGAAAGGCTTAGAAGTAAATTAATGAATTGCGAACCCCCGGCCAAAAACCGGGGGTTTTTATTTTAGGTATCTAAATAATTTTCCTTATTTCTTTATCAAGGGCGGGAACTTCGTCTGTAACGATTCCCCAGATTGTTTCGTTTTCAACCACGGCATAGCCATGAACAATAACATTGCGTAAATTCACGATTTCACGAACTTCACTTATTTGCTCGCATAAATCCGGCTGCATATGAACTGCCTGATTTAATGCCTCGCCTATAATCATCAATTGTCTCTCTACGGCACTGCGAAGCATTAGATTGCTTTGATAATCATGTAGATTTTTATCCATTGTAAATTGACGAATGGCATCGCATGCTGTCAAGACATCGTAAAGATATTTATCAACCTCACGCCGCATAAATCGGGCTCCGCGTCTCATTGATTGATTCAAGCAGATAAGGATTGGCTACTGCTTTTATCTCTACAAGGTCAATACTTAATCTGAACAAATCCTGAAGCTGTCCAAGAAGTTTAAGATATGCTTTAGCGTGCTCTCCCGGTGACATCTGCTGAAATTCAACAATAAAATCAAGGTCGCTGGCTCCCTCTTTGAATTTAGCAGGGTCTACAGCAGAACCGAACAGCTCTAATCTTTTAACCCGATTATCTCTGCACAATTCATTTAGTCGATTTTTTTGATTCTCAACAAGCTCTATCATTTAAACTTTCTCAATATCTCTTTTAGCTTTAATAGCATTGTAATATAATAAGATGAAATCGAAAATATGAATTTTTGTTAAATAATCTAAGGTATAGCTAAAAAATATGCGGATTGATGTCTTAACCTTATTTCCAGAGATGTTCGAGTCACCTTTGAATCACTCGATAATCAAACGCGCAAAAGAGGCCGGTGTCGTCGAAATCGTCATGACAAATATCCGTGATTACTCAAAAGACAAGCACAAAAAAGTCGATGACCGGCCATACGGCGGCGGCCCCGGAATGGTCATGATGTGCCAGCCGGTATTCGACTGCTTTGAAAAAGTCGAAAAACTTTCACCTGATAAGCCGCGGGTAATCTTGCTTACGCCCCAGGGTAAACCTTATACCCAGAAATTAGCTGTCGAGCTTGCCGCCGAAAAACGGCTTATCCTTATTGCCGGCCATTACGAAGGCTTCGATGAACGAATCCGCACCGGCTTAAATGCCGAGCAAATCTCAATCGGCGATTACGTCCTTTCCGGCGGAGAACTTGCCGCGATGGTCATTATCGATTCAGTAGTCCGCCTTCTTCCCGGCGCCTTAGGCGATGGCCAGTCTGTCGAGGATGAAACTTTTAGCGATTCTGCCAATGGCGGCCTTGAGTACCCGCAATATACAAGACCAGAAGTATTTCGCGATATGAAGGTCCCCGATATCCTTCTTTCCGGCCATCACGCCGAAATCCAAAAATGGCGAAAAGAACAATCCCTCGAACGAACAAAACAATCCCGCCCCGATTTACTCAAAGACAACCCTTAACTCGCCATAGAGATGCTTCCGCATCCGCCCGCCTGCACCCTGTCATTCCTGCGATATGACTTGAGCTATCCCCCTGCCATTTGGAGCGAAACCGGGGACAGCCATTTTTTAAATCCAATTTAAAATCCCCAGTTTATAAATCCAGCGAAGCGCAGTCCTCGGGTGTTGCTGCTTGGTTTTCTGCCGAGGATCTACTCAAAACTAAATACTAAAAATTCAAAACTCAAAATTCAAAATTGATTGTTTCCGTCCTCAGTCATCAATCATCTATGCTCCGTCATCAGGGGGTCAAACCGGGGTCATACTGGTACAGTTAGGTGTCAGTCAGGGATATGTTTTGAGCCTTGCTCATCCTCGGAAGTGGCTCTTTGGTACTCTGCCGGGGATCCATTCAATCTCTACTTCCATAATAGGATTCGCAAAAAGCACGCAAGCCGGAGCGCAGCGTAGGTCCTGAGCGAGGCCAAGCTTCTTGGCCGAGCCGAAGGATCTCCTCCTTATTTTCGCAAAAAGCGCGCAAGTGTTTTTCCCCAAAATCCGAAAAAAATAAATTTTTTTTATTCTCTGTCCATTTCTTCTTACCCGTTGTCTCTTAAGCACTTAGTTGCCTAAGAGCATTCTTTATCGAGTATCTAGTATCAAGAATCTAGCATCGATATTGGTCAAAAGCGCGCAAGTTCGCGCCATCTATAGAGAGAAGAAATTCTCTGGTTTAATGAACCACCAACAATGACATAGCTCTTTGAAAACTGAAAAACTATCCGCGATCCGCTATACGCTAACCGCTATAGCGGGAGCACACACACATTTTCGTGGCCAAGTTGGCCAAGTTCATTTTCAGCTCAAAAATGCGGCTTTTTTTAGGCAAATTGCGTTTTTTGCGTAAAAACGTTGGACAAGTTCATTTTCAGCCTAAAAATGAGGATGACTTATAAAATTCTCTGAGTGCTCTGTGGCCTTTGTGGCTAAAAATAAATCCGTGATAATCTGTGCTAATCCGTGGTTGAAAATGTAAGTCTTTGATTTTTAAATACTTAGTGTCTTTGAGCCTTGTGGTTAAGTCAAAATAATTCAAAAATTTTCCGAAATTTTCGAAAAAAATCAAAAATTTTCAAAAATTTTAATAATTTTTGAAAAGCTTTTTTCCTTTATTTGGAGGTTTATTGTTGTTATTTGAGATTTATTTAGGATTTAGAAATTAGAATTTAGCATTTTTTAAAGTATTAGTCACTTAATGGTCGGTGGTAAAAAAGTGACACCATCTAAATAAAAACAGTTTGCCTCCGGCCGCGATACATTATAAAATTATATTCAGTCAAAACAAAACGCTGGGGCGGCCGGCCCTGTTTTGAAAAATTCATCATAAAAGAGAGGTGAAAAATGAAAGATCAAAATTTGTCACGTCGAATGATTTTAAAATCAGGATTATTTGCATGTGTAGGCGCCTGCTCAATAGACAAAATAGCAAAAGGAGCCGAAGATATGAACAAGATGACTAAACCGCTAAAAGAAATTCCTGTTGGATTGCAGCTGTATTCAGTCAGGGACGAATGCAAAAAAGATTTCCCCGGCACTATCGCCAAGGTTGCCAAAATGGGCTACAACGGTGTTGAGTTTGCCGGCTTTTATGACCGCCCGGCAAAAGAAGTCCGAAAAATGCTCGACGATAACGGATTGCTTTGCTTCGGGACACATACGGCAATCGATTTACTCGGTAACGATAAGCTTGCCGCGACAATGGAATATAACCGTGTCATTGGCAATAAATTTGTGGTTGTTCCATATCTTGACCGCAAAAAACTGACCGCCAAAGAAGACTGGCTCAAAATGGCAAAAACTTTAAATGAGCTTGCTGATAAAACCCGCTCGGAAGGTGTGCATATTGGCTATCACGCACATGGCGGCGACTTCGAAAAAATAGGTGATGAAACCCCATGGGACATCCTTTTTGGCAATACTTCCAAAGAAGTTTTTATGCAGCTCGACACAGGTAACTCCATGCAGGGTGGCGGAGATCCAGTAGCTATTTTGAAAAAATATCCCGGCCGCTCTCTGACGGTTCACCTGAAGGAATACTCCAAGACCAACAAAAAAGTCTTAATCGGCGATGGTGATGTAAAATGGAAAGAGGTCTTTGAAATCTGCGAAACGACCGGCGGAACACAGTACTACATCATCGAAGAAGAATCCGGCGCATATCCTTCATTAGAAAGTGCGGACAAGTCGCTCAAAAATTTGAAAAAGATTCGCGCCTAAAGCACAAACCTCAAAATCGAAAAGGCGGGACCTTGTCCCGCCTTTTTTCTTATTAACAAATCACCTTTAAGCTTTTCGGAATCCCACATTCAGCATATTGCCTATTTTCACATTGCCCTTATCTAATGTATTACTGGTGCTGAAAACAAAAAATAATATTCCTTCTCAATCTTATAAAAGTCAATTTTGAGAAATTGCGGTAAATAGAAAAGGCTTTTTGGAGACGACAAAAATGAAGACATTACAAACAGGCACAGCTTTAATATTGTTTTTAGCAGTTCAGGTCTTGGCACAGCAGCCGGCTCCGAATGTGATAGAGGAGCAGCAAGAAAAAAGTCAAAAGTCAGACCAGTATACCTACCAGCAGCTTCAAATATCAAACTTTTACTATGAAAACCAGTTATTGCAAATCCGTGCAAATAGAACAAATGTCTTGCGTAGCCTTGAAATTGTTGACCCGGTATTGGCCGTAAATGATTACATAGGGGGCGCTTTATATATCCAGGAAGTCCTGGCACTTCACGGCATCAACCTGTTCGACGACCCGCAATTTGCCGAAACTTACAAGGACATACGCGACGCCACACGCGGCCTAACAACCACTGAAAGAATGGATTTGATGCCGAGGCTTCTGGCAATAGCCACAAACCGCTTCGCCGAGGAGAGAAACAGAATAATGGCAGGTTTTGATGCGGCCGAACTGCAATTAGAACAAGAGCAGGCCTATGTCTCAAAGGTGCAAATACCGCAATTCTCTGACCAGATTAAAACCAATGCGGCTAATCCTGCCAAAAAGCCGGCTGGCATGGTATCAGGCATTTTATACTCGGACAGATCTGCGGCAATTGTCGGCTCAGATATTGTTCACCAGGGTGATAAACTCGGCAGTGTTCGAATAAACAGAATCCAACCAAGCCATGTCGAATTCGAGAAAAACGGTCAAACATGGACGCAGAAGGTAGGAGATGCACCTTCATCTATGTGGTAATTCGGTATCATCGGGGGCGGCTATCGGTCGTTGACCCAATATATTACGACCCAGGGCGCTTAGGCGCCAAATGTAAGGGGAAATAAAGATTCCGAAAGCCGCTTCCCTTTTTTAAATAAATTTAATATAGTTTTTCTGGCCCAAATCAATCGTTTTTTCGTAAAAAACTCCTTGTTATCTCATCGAAAATCATTATAATTGTGGGTTTTCAGTGCGGGCCGAAAAACCCGCTGGTTATTATCCGTTTTTTTTGCAGTAAATAGTAGGAGTTACAAAGTGAAGACAGAATTGCTCGATAAAGTTGAAAGTAAATGCCTGAAGAAGGACATTCCGCATTTTGAAATCGGGGACATCGTCGATGTCCATTTAAGAATCAAGGAAGGCGACAAAGAACGTATCGGTATATTTACCGGGACGGTGATTTCACGTAAAGGCCGCGGCATTAATTCGACATTTACCGTCCGCAGAATCGTGGCAGGCGAAGGCGTCGAAAGAATTTTCCCTCTTCACTCGCCCAACATCGTCGATATAAAGGCAACGCGAAGCGGCAAGACTCGAAGGGCAAAGCTGTATTATCTGCGCGAGAGAACAGGCAAGGCCACTAAGCTTGTCCATGAACACAGCGAACATACTGTCGTCAGTTAATTACGGATGCATATTTTTGTTTGGATTAATATTCAACAGAAATAAGCTGCTTTCAGATACCAGGCTGCTCGGCAAATGGGGCGAGCGGCAATGTGAAAAATTCCTCAAGCGAAAAGGACTTAAAATCCTTACCCGCAATTTCTCCTGCAAGGCAGGCGAAATCGATTTGATTATGGTCGATAGCGACCACTCCATCGTCTTTGTCGAGGTCAAAACCCGGGCCGATGAAGAATTTATCTCAACAGAATCGGTAATAACTAAACCAAAAATGGACAGGATGACAAAGACTGCCCGGTATTTTATTGCGGTCAATGAAATCCAAAACCGCCCATACCGTTTCGATATTGTTACCGTAACCCTCGGCCCTCGCGGTCCGGCCGAAGTCCGCCATTATAAAAACGCCTTTGTTCGATAAAAATGAACCTGATTGATGCACATTGCCATTTAACATATGAGCCGTTCACGGATATTGAAGCCGTTCTAAAAAGAAGCATAGATGCGGGCGTGACTGGCTGGATTACTATTGGCACAGACCTGCAAGACAGCCAAAAGGCAGTTGAACTGGCCGGCCGGTTTGAAAATATGTTATCCACAGTTTCGATTCATCCGCATAATGCAAAATCCGCAGATGCACACACAATGGCTCAACTAAAAGAGCTTGCAAAAAATAAAAAAGTCGTCGCAATCGGCGAAACAGGCCTTGATTTCCATTATAAATTTTCATCCCCGCAAGAGCAGCAGGATAGTTTCAATCGGCACCTGGAATTAGCTAAAGAACTTAATCTGCCGATTGTGATACATTCGCGAGAGGCATTTGATGAAACAATGGAAATTTTAAAACCTCACGAGTCCGGCATAAAAGGACTGGTTTTTCACTGTTATACAGGTGATGTCCGTCAGGCAAAAATCATTCTCGACAAAGGATGGTTTATCTCTCTTACTGGTGTTGTAACTTTCAAAAACGCAGAAATAACCCGCGAGGTTGCAAAATATGTCCCACTGAATCGGCTGATGATTGAGACAGATGCACCGTATTTATCGCCTGAACCGATGAGAAAACAAAAAATTAACGAGCCGGCCTTGCTCATTCATACTGCTAAATTTATTGCCTCATTAAGAGCAATGGAATTAGCAAAATTTTCGGATGCCGCGGTAAAGAATACGATACAATTTTTTTCGCTTCCTTGTCAATTCTAAGTCGTTTAATATCAAGCATTTACAGCATTTGACTTTTATCCAAAAATCTGATATAATTTAAATATTAGTTATTGAAGGACAGCTTTTGACATTCTCAGACAAAGGGGCTTGAGGGTGAAGCATTTTATTTTTTTATTTCTTTTGGGGGGTTTAGTTTTTGTCACTGCGGCCCAAGCTGCGCCTCCTTATCCTACCAGCCAAACCACTCCTAAAGTTGTAATCGAAACTATAGTTGGCGATATTACAATCGAACTTTTTCCTGATAAGGCTCCAATAACGGTCAATAATTTTCTTTATTACGTCAACAGCGGTTTCTATGATGGACTTATAATTCATCGTATAACAAAAGAACCGCCAACGTTTAAAATAGTTCAAGGCGGCGGCTTTAAACCTGGATGCATCTACAAATCCGAAGGCCTGCTTGATCCAATAAAAAATGAAAGCCATAACGGACTCAGTAACGTTAGAGCAACAATTGCTATGGCAAGAACAACAGACCCGAATTCCGCGACATCGCAATTTTATATAAATGTTACAAACAACAGTTTAGCTCTCGACTGGAGCCCCGTTAATCCAGGCTATTGCGTATTCGGTCAGGTAATAAGCGGAATGGATATAGTTGACCAGATTCAGCAATTGCCGATATTGCCGCCGCAATATGCAAATGGCCAAACTGAATGTCCCTACACTGGCAATAATTATGTTTACATTTATAAACAACAGGTAAGAGTATGCGTTTCAACAGCAGGCAGCGACAGTACAGGTATTGGAAGCCCGGATGCCCCTTTCAAAACTATACAAAAGGGAATCGATTGCGTAAATGAGCCTGGGCATGTTGTCCCTTCATCCGAGACTTACACGGGCACAGGAAATATCGATTTAGATTTTAAAGGCAAGGCAATTACCGTTCGTGCAATTGAGCCTCGCGATTTTAATACCGTCACTAAAACAATAATAAACTGTCAGGCATCTTCAGCAAATAAGCACAGGGCATTTCTTTTTCATGCAAATGAAGATACCAACTCTATCCTCAAGGGCCTTACAATTATCAATGGTTATCAAACCAACGGAGGCGCTATACTATGCCAGGACAGCAGCCCCGCAATAAAAAACTGCACATTTATAAATAATACTGCTTCAAGTTTCGGCGGGGGCATCTACTGTTTTAACAGCAGCGCCAAAATCTATAACTGCACGTTCAGCAAAAATACCGCCCTATCAAAAGGAGGGGCTTTGTGTGTTGGTGAGGGAAGTAATTCTGTTTTGATGAATTCTATTTTGTGGAATAATACTTCACCTTCTGGAAATGAATTAGCTTTGCCTGCAACAGCGACATTTGCATCATTTTCTGTATCCTACAGTGATATTGCAGGCGGAGAGGCCGCAATATTTAAACAGGCGGGAAATATTATTATATGGGGACCCGGAAACCTCAATACAGACCCATGTTTCATAAACATCGATACCAATAATCTAAACCTGCAAAGCACGATATGGCAATGGAATGATTCAGGTTGGAGCCAGGGTAATATCGACAGCCCCTGCATAGATGCCGGCAATCCAGCTTCCTATTTAGATAACGAGGCGCAAACTGAAAAACATGATAATGTCAGGATTAATATGGGGGCAGATGGCGGAACAATCAAGGCAAGTCTTCCGCAAGGCGAGTGGCGATTGCTTTGCGATATTACAAATGATGGGATAGTTGATAATCTTGATTTTGCGTGGTTTACAAAATACTGGCGAAATAACGGCATTGAATTAACCGCTGATTTCGACGGCAGCGCAACCGTTGACATACACGATTTAGAGTTATTCGGCGATGACTGGATGCGTTTGGGAAATACAAGACTTGTCGAAAAGGCCGATTTTAATCTTGATACAATAGTTAATCTCAGGGATTTTGCCAGAGTTTCTGCTGAATGGAAAAAAGCCGTTAATAGTTTAAGAGACCTCAATGGCGACGGAACAGTTGATATA
>CAYSKP010000219.1:0-3210 GCA_964431645.1 uncultured Pirellulales bacterium | reverse complement strand
TTTTTTTAAATTTTAACAATATAAAATTAGTATGAAAAGGGTCTGCCTTGCGAAAAAAAGCAGGCCATTTTTTTTATCCTGAAAATCAACTCACTTAAAATTTTCAATTCACAAAAGATTTGCAGAAAAATCAGCCAAGATGTCGATATATGAAAGGCGCGGGGAGCATATAGCTTTACCTTTTTAATGACGGCTGAGACAACAGGGCTCAGGAAACTTCGTAATAAATTTAAGGAGAATGAAAATGAGAAGGATTTCAACAGTTTTAGTGGTGCTTAGCATGCTGGCGATGTGCACAACATCATTCGGTTTTTTCCTGATTTATAATGTATCTACGAGCGTTAAAGGAGTTGATAGTTACGCAGATACAAAGGCGGCGGTTCCGCTGAAAGGATATCTGCTTATAAATTTTGATATTGACGGAGAGCCGATAGACGGAAATCTTATTTTATACGGCAAGGATGCAAATGTTCCTGTAAAGCAGAAGGTTTATGTCATTTTCAATTACGGCAGTGAAGAGTCGTTAGATGTAGATACAACGGAAGCAGATTTAGGCGGCCAGTTTTTTATGGATATAATCGGCAGCGGAAATCTGAGTTTTAGTATTCTCCTTGGCGGCAAGCTGGTATCGAAAGATGTCGGTTTGGATGAAAATGTAGTACTTCCTCCCAGCCTTAAGGGGAATATACAGGTCAGGGGAGGATATCTGCTGGGACCGAGCACTTCTCAGGACATTTGGGGAACCGCAAATATTTCTGTAACACTGAACAATTTATATACGATGTATGTTAATGCTGAGCCTGCATGGACGCAGGATGATATTATTTACGGCAAGGACGTAGAAGGTGTGACACGCGGTTTAATACCTGACCTTGCGGCAAAAGGTTATGTAAGCGGAATGCCAATATTCTGAAAATAAGCATTTGGAGCCGATAGAAGCCTGTCCCTAGGGGCAGGCCTTTTTTTTGGATATATGCTGCTTGTAATTGTATTATTAAGATAATACAATCCTCTAAGAGAATTAAAGGGTCAGCCCATATAGTGAAAATTAAGGAGAAGCAAATGAAGAGGATTTCAATAGTTTTGACAGTGCTGATTATGCTTTCAATGTGCGCGCAATCGTTTGGATATTTTTTAATTTACAATTTATCCACAACCGTCAAGGGCGCTGATGATGGAACTGGTCTGAAGTCAACAGTTCCCTTGAAAGGATATCTTGTATTAAGTTTAGACAGTGGTGGAAATTTCGTGGATGCGAATCTTATTTTATACGGCAAGGACGTAAATAATCCATTAAAAGAGAAGAAATTAGTTTTGCTCAATCATGATGGAATGCCGATTTTAAATGCGGATTTGTGGTATATAGGAGAAACATTTTTTATCGAATTGTCGGCCGAGAGTCCTACGCCTTTTGATTTTAAAATAATGTTATCGGGCAAGACAAAAATCAGGGAAATAGGAGATACAGAGCTAAGGACCGCTGCATCGAACCTGAAAGGCGTGACTATTGTGCGGCGGGAAATGCTGCTTGGTCCGTTTGGAGACCAGGATTTTTCGGGGACAGGAAATGCATCAGCGACATTGTGGATGTCTGCCACGAAATTCGTTAACACTAATAACTGGACGCCGGAAGAGATAATATTAAACGGCAGAGACGAAGAGCCGGGATTGATAGAAATACTGACGGCCAAAGGATACACCGGTGCAATGTGGGTAATGTAGATAATACGATTTATAATTCTATAGCCCCCTTTATCCTGGTATCGGGGGCTTTTTTATTGGTTGACAAATATTTGTATTGGCCTGCTTGTGAAGAGTCACGGCCGGCAGTATAATCCTCAAAATGAGGAACTTAAAAAAAGGGGATTTTTTAAGTAAAGAGAAAGAACTTTATTTATGAGAAAAGTAATTATAACGCTCCTGGTTTCAATGTCTGTCAGTATAATCGGCTGCGAAGCGAAAAAAGAAGCGCCGCTTGTGCAAGTTGAATCAAAAAATTACGGCGATGTTAATAATAATGCAGTCGCTACAGAGCTGGAAAGAAACGGCAATACTTCCAAAATCAAGGTAGTTTTTAAAAAGAGAGGCAGTTCTGTAGGCGATAGCATGTTCGTTATGATGGCTATCTGTGAAGCGGCAAAGGCGAGGAATTATGAGTATTTTTGTAATTTGAAAGAATGGGATGATAAGGATGGAGCTATTTATGTAGCAGGATTCACGAATAAGAAGGATGCAGATATTAAAAAAGAATTTGGCAAGGAATATGATTACAAGAATGAATCGGGACAACAACGAAGCCCTATGAGCGTGACGCAATTAAAAGAATTTATGGAAAAAATCAAAACAGGAGCATCGACCAATCAACGCAGGTAAAGGGCTTTTTCGTTTTACCGAGACTAAGATTATCCTGCGGATATAATAGATAAAAACGTCAATCATAAAAAAATTGAAATAGAAAGCATGACAGGCAAACAATCAGGCTGATTTAATTTATCAATTATTATTTTTTATTTCTAATTTAAAAATCAAAAGAGTAATTGTTAGGGCTAAAACGATGTTAAAATTCCTTTGTTCAATCCTGTTTGTTCCTGTTATCTGTTATTCGGCATTTGCGATACCGGTCTCACAGTTCGTAAATACAGACAAATATATAGCATACTCGAAAGACGTAATTATTGCAGAATGCCTCTCAATTGATTCGCTGAGAATGGATGGCATCAATTTAGTAGATGTGAATATAATTAAAGTTCTCATAGGAGAAAAAAAACTGGGATATAACCGTATCGCAACAATTTATAAAATGGAACCTAATAATACATACCTCTTATCTAACAGCGGCTGTACTCTTAACGGAACTGATTTTTGTGCTACCGGGCAATTGACTGTTGTGCAATTGCACGGAGGTTTCAAGATTGATGAACTTAACGGTAAAAACCTCAAAGAGCAGATTCAATATACCTTCTCGCGGCATCTATTTGAATTGGAACTCAAATTAAAACCGATACTCGAAGAAAAAGAGCTTCTCGAAAAAGGCGTTTCAGACAGGGTAAGTGAATGGTATGAATCAAAGGATCCGGTGAAAATAGGGCCTATAATAGAGTGCAACACACAAAGTGATGGTTCTTATAGTAAGTGGTTGGAAATTGAGACAAAAAAATTAGGATGGAGTATCTCTTCACCGGGAAAAAGCGGCTTTTTAAGTTTTGAAAA
>CAYSKP010000218.1:0-3226 GCA_964431645.1 uncultured Pirellulales bacterium | reverse complement strand
GGCCGCTCTTTAAAAAAGCGAGGCCGCTTTTATTTTAAATTCTTTTTTGATTTTAAAAATACGGATTGGTATTTTCAGCTCAACTGTTCACCTTTCTAATGTCTCGCCACTTACGCCCGCTGACACCGCTCTCCTAATATGAGCATTTACGAAACCCATCTTAAGCATTTTACTTACATCTTTTTTTTGACAGGTAATTCGCAAGTTATTATTTTATAACTGCGGCCGTATCGCGTAAAAAACGAGACCCAGTATGGATTCGAAAATTAAAATGAATACTATTGACGATAATCATCCGCAAACTCATAACCATACAGTAAAAAAACCGGTTTGGTATTACGCAAGCCAAAAGTACGCCGTGCCGAGCACACGAAAAGCGGTTATCCAGCTTCTCGATACCATTGTCCCTTACTTTGTCCTTTGGGCATTGATGATCATCACAGTTAAAAAGCAATATCCTTACTGGATTACGCTTGTGCTTGGCATCATCGCCGGCGGCCTGCTCGTCCGCATTTTTGTCCTCTTCCATGATTGCGTTCACTATTCATTCCTCGCTTCGCGCCGTGCAAACAGGCTAATCGGCTTCTTCTGCGGATTTCTTGCCTGCACGCCCTATTATGACTGGCAGTGGGCGCACGGCCAGCACCACGCCTCCGCCGGTGACCTTGACCGCCGCGGCTATGGCAGCGTCTGGATGATGACTCTCGACGAATATCGCAATGCAAACTGGTTTATGAAACTAAGATACAGGCTTTATCGAAATCCATTCGTCCTTTTCGGAATCGGCCCGGAAATATTTTTCCTCGTCCTTAACAGGTTTCCAAACAGAGGCTCTGGAAATCGCGCCCTTCGGGGCGTCTTAGTTACAGATATTCTCCTGGTTATAATTTTAGTCATCGCGATTTACCTGCTCGGCTTTTGGAATCTTGTAAGTATTGTTGCTCCTGTATGGATAGTCTCTACAAGCATCGGTGTTTGGGTCTTCTACATCCAGCACCAGTTCCCGGGTGTTTACTGGGCCCGTCACGCCGAATGGAACGTTATGACTGTCGCCCTAAGGGGCTGCTCTTACTATAAACTTCCTAAATTCCTCCAGTGGTTCACGGCAAATATTGGCATCCACAATGTCCATCACCTCCATTCCGCCATTCCAAATTACAATCTTCAAAAATGCTTTGATGAAACTCCACAAATGCAGGTGCTCAAATCTATTTCCTTATCGGATAGCCTTTCCGCTTACCGCCTTAAACTCTGGGACGAAAAAAATCTCACTCTCGTCACATTCAGCGCAGTATAGCAAAGACTTCACATCTGTCTCCTCTCCTTTTAGAATTTTGCGCTTAAATTTCCTTTTACTATTTGATTTAAAAAATTTCCTGATTACCTGATTTTCTGATATCCTGAACCCCTTGTGGATCGATTTTGAAAACTCATTATTGCAACTTCGAGTATATCTGTTAGAGGTGATTAAATATGTTCAAAATATGGAATAACGTTAAAACAACGATGCTCATGGCCGGCCTTATGGGCCTCTGTCTTGGCATCGGCTATTTAATTGGTGGCCCAAATGCTATGCTGCCGGCTCTCTTAATCGGAGGCATATTGAATTTCATAGCCTTCTTTTTCAGCGATAAAATCGCCCTTGCCACAGTTAGAGCAGTTGAAGTTAAAGAAGACGATGACCCTGTTCTATGGGAAATTGTAAATTCATTGGCTCAACGTGCCAACATACCTATGCCTCGTCTTTACATCTCTCCAGCCGAAGCTCCTAATGCTTTTGCCACAGGCAGAAGCCCCCGTCATAGCGCTGTTTGCGTTACTGCCGGCCTGCGAAGGATATTGTCTGATGATGAGCTTGCCGGAGTTATCGCCCACGAGCTTTCACACGTAAAACACAGGGATGTCCTTATCAGTACAATCGCCGCCGTCGTTGCCGGTGCGATTAGCTGGCTAAGTTATATGATGATGTTCCGCGGACATAGAGATAATCATAATCCTTTAATCGCCCTGCTGCTTATGATTCTTGCCCCAATTGCGGCCGCTCTTATCCAGCTTGCGATAAGCCGTTCACGCGAATATGAAGCCGACCGGTTGGGTGCCGACCTCGCCGGTTCCGGCCGGCCGTTAGCCAGTGCCCTTCGTAAACTCGATCTGTTCAGTAAAAAAATCCCCCTGCCCGTGCCGGATTCCCAGGCAAACATGTTCATCGTCGCCCCACTTACCGGCTCCCATTTAGCAAAATTATTCATGACCCACCCTCCAGTCGAAAAACGTATCGAACGCCTCATGAAGATGTAAGATAGTCGTAGCTTCCAGCCCATGATTTTCTTTTTTTCTCCTGCTCAATTCTGACCTATCTCGCTTTTCCATCCCCCCTTGTTTTTCGCCTGATAATCGTTCATTGCCTTATTTAGGCCATCGATTACATCGGCCGATGTCTCGAAAAGCGCCTTTGCCTGCGGCTCCGAAACCATTAGTGCATCAGCCCGCAGATGAGCTATCATGTTTTCCATCTGGTCCCGGATTCGATTTACATAGCAATCCACGGTGTCGCTGCAATTCGGGTCTATTGCGCCTATTTCGCTGTAGGCATATACCTTGTGCTTACCCACGCACCCCTTGCAGCCTTGTTGCATGCACTTGCAGCCGTAAAGTATTAATAAGGTGAACATCACGGCCGCTATAATTAGATTCTTCATATCGTTTCCCTTCAGTAGATGTACTTTTTTAGTCAATGTTGCCTGGCTTAGATGCAACTATCCATCTAAAAAAGTATCTAAATTGCCGGATATTGCCATAAGCAATTATCCTAAAGAGAGGTTTCTAAAAAGCTTATTGAAAACGCCTGACTCCATTCCGGTATCCATGTCCTATGCCTTCTCGCGTATAGCGGGCATCCTTTAAGGTGAGCAAACGTTTAGCAATTAGGGACGTCTCCCGCCTTCAGCCTCGGTCTTCTGTCTTCAATGTCCTCGATGATGTTCCCGCCATCCGTCACCGTGATGATAATGCCTGTGATGATACGGCTGGTAATCATACCCATGATAATAGGGTCTGTAATAATAAGGTTTATAGTAATAGGGCTCGTAATATCCGCTTCCGTAATATCCATAGCCCCCATATGGTCCTCCGTAGCCCTCTTCGTATGCACAGCCGCTAACAACTAATGCCGAAAGCGCGATTATTATGTAAAGCAATGCTTTAGACATATATTTATCCTTTAAAA
>CAYSKP010000217.1:0-12538 GCA_964431645.1 uncultured Pirellulales bacterium | reverse complement strand
CGGATAATAACTACATCGCCCGCCCTGACCTTGCCCGCCAAAATTCCCTCGCAGGCATCTTCCTGGCTCTCGAATATCACGGCCGGTCCTTTATGCGTCTGCATATTTGCTGCAACGCCTGCCGACTTGATTACCGCGCCTTTTGGTGCGAGGTTGCCCTTGAGAATTGCCAAGCCGCCTGTCTTGGAATACGCGTTTTCAAGCGGGTGGATAACTTCCGGATTGATGATTTTGGCATTGGCTATATTTTCGCCAAGTGTTTTGCCTGTAACTGTTGGCGTATCGAGATTAAGCAGCTTTGGAATCTTGCTTATCTCATTTAGTATTGCGCTTATACCACCCGCCGCATCGACATCTTCGACATGGTATTTGCTCGAAGGCGATACCTTGCAGATATTAGGACACCTTGCTGAAATTTTATTTATCCGCTCAAGGTCATACTTAATACCCGCCTCGCTTGCTATTGCCAGCGTATGCAGGACCGTATTTGTCGAGCCGCCCATTGCCATATCCAAAGCGAGGGCGTTATCCATAGATTTTGGGCTGATTATATCCAGCGGCTTAATATCTTTTTCAATCAGCAACATTATTTGCTTGGCTGCTTGTTTATAAAGCTCTTCGCGTTTTGGGTCTACCGCCAATATTGTGCCGTTTCCCGGCAGTGCCATTCCAATTGCCTCGCAAAGGCAGTTCATCGAATTAGCCGTGAACATCCCCGAGCAGCTCCCGCATGTCGGGCAGCCCGCGAATTCGAGCTCTTTTAGCTGCTCTTCAGTAATTTTGCCGGCATTGAATCCGGCAACTCCTTCGAATATGCCAATAAGGTCAACAGTCTTGCCATCCTTTAGCTTTCCTGCCTTCATTGGTCCACCCGAAACAAAAATTGTCGGGATATTCAGTCGTACCGATGCCATCAGCATCCCCGGTATAATCTTATCGCAATTAGGAATGCAAATCATCCCATCGAAGCAATGTGCCTGCAGCATTGCCTCAACTGAATCAGCAACTATCTCTCGAGACGCTAACGAGTATTTCATACCGGTGTGGCCCATGGCAATGCCATCGCAGATTGCTATCGTGTTGAACTCGAACGGCACACCGCCGGCGTCCCGCACCGCCTGTTTGACAATCTTTGCTACCTTATCAAGATGAACATGCCCGGGAACTATCTCGCAAAAACTGTTGGCTATCGCTATAAAAGGCTTATTCATATCAGCATCGGATACGCCGCATGCGTGCAGCAAAGCCCTGTGAGGTGCCCGTTGAAAACCGCTCTTTATTTTGTCGCTTCTCATTTTATATCCTTTCACCAAAGCTTACCGGCCGAACCGGCCTGTTTTCCAAATCGTATATTGTAGCGTTTTTGACCGTCCTAATGAAGAAAAATTGGTTGTTTCAGTGTCCGGTTCAGGTATAATACAACATCTGTTTTAATATCACTAAGACAAAATAAGGAGAACTATATGATAGTAAAACGCTTTTTACGCTGTATTATTCTTACTGGCACATTTTGCGGCCTGTTCATCCTGGGCTGTCAGCAATATACAAAAGACAATGCCCCGAAAAAAGCTCCGGCGGGGGCCAAATCACCCGAACAAGCCAAAATTGCCCTTAAACCCACAATTGGCGAGATGGTAAGGTATAAAATTGTAACTCAGGCACGCAGGACTACAAAATGGCAGGGCCCTGTTCCGCAGCAGGCGGAATTCCAGGAAAACTTCAATGAAGAGCGGGTTGAAATGACCATAAAAAAACGTGTCGACAGCGTTGATGCTAATGTAGCAGTAGCAGAAGTTACTATCGAGGAATTGAAATGCCTTACTAGAAGTAAAAAAGATACCTCAGTTGATTTCGACAGTTCAAAAAGTTCAGACGTGAACAATCCATTGATGAAACTAATCGGTAAGACTTATAAAGTAGAATATAATCCTTCAAATAATATCTCGGCGGTAGATGAGTTGCCTCCAATCAACGTAATGTTTAAAGAGGGGACTCCTTCAGATCAGGCAGGAATGAATATGATGTATCCTGAGTCTTTAATTGAAAGGCATGGTGCATTTGGTTTGCCGCCTCAGGGCCGCGAAATGGTAAAACCCAATGACAAATGGAGCAAAATTAAAACTTTCGCATTCGGAAAGATGGGCATAAAATCATATGAAAAGGTTTATACGCTCAAAGCAATAGAGGATAAAAACGGCCGTCAAATTGCGGTCATAGATATGAATGCGATTCCAAGCTCGGAGGTTGAACCAAGATATGCAAGCCAGAAAGCACAGCTTGATGTCCCCAAGATGTTTGACTCTAAAGATTCTTTCTCAGGCAGTGGCGATTTTGATGTCAAGGCCGGCAGAATAGAAAATTATACTGAAAATTTCCATGCTGAATGGTTTGTAGCTCTTCCGTCAAAGCAGGCTGAAAGCAGTGAGCCTGTTGTGCTGAACATGTCTTCAGAATATTTTTACAATATCCAAAGAGTAAAATAAAAATTTTATAGAAAGGGTGCCGCGTTGAGTTATTTCAAGGTTTTAATAGGGATTTGCCTTATCTTTAGCATTTGCGGTTGTTCTCCTTCACATAAAACCGCTTCAAAATCGAAGAAAGTATTTCTAACAGTTGACTTTGAGCCTAATCAGGTTCTTAAATATAAATATATAAGCAACAGGAATATGGCCGTTGACTGGGGCCCGATGAGAGGCCAAAATCCCAAAGATACAAAAATTAGTAAATCTTCCGAATCCCTTGAAATGATTGTAGCATATACACCCCTTGAGGTTGACCCCTATGGAATTTCCACAATAAAGGCCGACTGCCTTTCCGCAAAAGTAAGGCGTAATTCAGAATCTGCCCGGCAGGCCATTTATCAGGATGCGGCCGAAACTTTCGCTGGTAAAAGCTGGACATTTACAATTGATGCAAGAGGAAAAATGCTGGACCGTTCAAAATTTGTAGATGTCCTCCACCAGGTCGGTCAGCGTGCATTCAGGTCTGATAAAAGCAAAGGCCTTATTAAAGACCCTGATATGCTTTACGATATTTTAGCAACGCAATATTTTATGTGGGATTCGATTTCATCTATAAATAAGCCGGCAAAAGGTGTTGCTGTCGGCGATAAATGGAAATCAGTTCTCGAAGTGCCCGCCACAATGATTCTTTTCGCTGCAAGAGACGTCAATTACACGATTGCCCAAGTCCGTCAGGACCCAAACAGCCGCATAGCTGTTATTAATAGTTCTTATTCTCTCCTCTGGCCGCGTCCTTCCGAATGGCCTGTCCCCTATACTGAAATTTTCCAGATGAGCGGCACATTCGGTTTTCTCAGGGAATATAAAGTTCAGAATTTAAATGGCATTGGACAGGACCTTTTCAATATAGATAAAGGTGTATTGGAAAAATCCACTCAGAGTTATACCCTTCATCTTGGGGCCTCTTTACCTATGGGACTAGGCGGAGTAACTCCCAAAATAACAATTGACCAGAATATAACAACCGAGCTTATTGAGCCAAGTGTCGCAAAAAATTGATTTTAAAAAATCATTAGAAGCGCTTGGAGGTATTAAATTGAAATGTAAAAACCTGTGGGCTCCCTGGCGAATAGGTTATATCCAGGGAATCGCTGATAAAAAAGAGTGCTTCATCTGCAAAGCCGTCAAAAATCCGCAGGACGATTCCCCTAATCTTGTCTTATGGCGTTCTAAAAGCTGCATTTCCATATTGAACAGGTTTCCTTACACTAATGGTCATATTCTTTTATCGCCTATGCGGCATATTTGTGATTTTAGCGAAGCCAGTGATGAAGAACTTTTTGAAATGATAAAGCTGATAAGAGATGCCCAGAGAGTTCTTTCTCTTGCTATTAAACCCCATGGGTTCAATATCGGCATAAATTTCGGAAGATGTGCCGGGGCAGGTTTACCTGGACATATGCATATCCATATTGTTCCGCGATGGAATGGCGATACGAATTTTGTCCGTGTCTGCAGCGATACCCATCTCATAAGTCAAAGTATCGATGAGCTTTTAAAATTGCTTAAACAAACAAGTGAAAATAATGGTCTTCCTGCCCTTTAATTTATGAATTCAAATCTCGTCTCTTATGCAGTCAAAGAAAAATCCTTAAAAGGCCGGGAATTTCCGGAAAAGCCGCATTCATTCCGGCTGGATTTCGAACGGGACAGAGACCGGATAATTCATTGTGCGGCCTTTCGGCGTCTCGAAGGTAAAACGCAGGTTTTTACACCCGGCCTTGATGACCATTATCGAACCCGTCTTACTCACACAATCGAAGTTGCACAGATTGGAAGAACTATCGCAAGGGAACTGGGGTTAAATGAGTATTTAACGGAGGCAATTTGCCTTGCCCATGACCTCGGTCATTCGCCTTTTGGTCATACTGGTGAAACTGCCCTGAACAAATTAATGTCAGATTACGGCGGCTTCGAGCATAACAGGCAGTCATTAAGGATTGTTGATTTGCTTGAGCATCCTTACCCGGATTTCATGGGCCTTAATCTGACCTATGAAACTCGCCTGGGACTCGCTAAGCATAACAGCCCCTATGATAATCCAAATGATACTGTTTTTCCTCAGCTTAATTGCTCTCTCGAAGGGCAAATCGCTAATATGGCTGATAAAATTGCCTATAATACCCATGACCTGGAAGATGGAATGCGGGCAGACCTTATCGAACAGGAGCAATTAAATGATATAAGCTTGTTCCGGGAAGCTAAAAAACGTGTAAAGGCCGACAAAATTAATGATACAATTATTCGCAGAACAAGAACCGTTAAAGCTATTATAGACAAGCTGGTTGGTGAATGTATTGAGCAAAGCAGAAAAACAATTCGTCAGGCCAAAATCAAAACACTTAACGATGTTTATAAAACAGACAGTTTGATTGTGCTTCCCGAAAAAAGCCAAACAGACTTGAAAGAACTTGAAAAACTCCTTTTCACTTGTTTTTATCAGCATCCTCAATTGCTTTCTGCTAATAAAGAAGTTGAGAAATCGCTTACGCGGTTATTTGAGCACTTCTGTAAAAATCCCAAACGTATGCCCGGCTATTTTCAAAACTTCATCAAAGAAAATGGTCTCCAGAGAACCGTCTGCGATTACATCGCAGGCATGACCGACCGTTATTGCCTGAAAACTTTGAAAGGAATTTAATTCCTTATTGATAATGCTCCTTAAAAAACTTACCATTTGCAAATGTTGAAAATTGACACTGATAAACTCAAAATAATAAATAATAAAGCATAAATAATAAATGAATATAAGCCGTCTTCTTACATCTTGTTTTGGTCTCGGCTGGCTGCCTTTGGCACCCGGCTCATGGGGTTCGCTGCCGCCTGCCATTATCTTTGGGCTTCTCTGCTATTACGGCCTTTCAGCTTCAATAATAATATCAATAATGATTGTCTTGATAGTCTTCGGCTCATTTATATGTCTAAAATTTTCAAATGCCGCAATAGCCGCGACAGGCAAAGAAGACCCCAATGAGGTGGTAGCTGATGAGATTGCCGGGCAAGCCCTGACATTTTTAGCTATGCCGCTGCTGATGAAGGATATTTCAGGCGGCCAGATTCTTTCAATCACTATACTCGGTTATTTTTTATTTCGCTTGTTTGATACTGTTAAGCCCTGGCCGTCGTATAGGCTCGAAGAATTGCCCGGCGCATGGGGAATTCTCGCTGATGACTTAATGGCTGGCATCTATGCGGCAATTACTTTGTTTATTTGCGCAAAATTGTGGATTCTTAAATAAGGATAATCTTTAATGGCATCAACTGAGTATAATCCCCAAATCTGCAGACAGTTAGAGCAAAAATATAATGCCTTCGGCCTTCATCGGCCTATGCGTGTCAGCCGCTACGATGCGGGGACACAGCTTATTTATAACGTTACAGGACTCCAGCAGCCCAATTCCGCCAATGTTCGTCTGCAGATTGAAAAATTCGTAGGCGGCGGCTTCGCCGGCCAGGTGTATAAGGTAAAAATTCTTGATATTCAAAATGCGTCGCACGGGCTTCCAGCCCGTGAAAACACGGCCGGCGTACCGCAAATTGCTGGTCTTAAGCAGGGTGGCCTTTACGCGATGAAAATTCTCGTTCCGCCTTCAGGTTTTTCCCGCCTCTTCCGTGATGCTCTTTATAAAATCGGGTTTCAAGGTCCTTTCCAGCTTCAGGTCAATCCCGCCGCCGCTCGTGCCGGCGCCCTTTGGCAAAAATTCATTCGTCAAACCGCCAAAATACGTTTCGGTGATGATACAAAAGTTGTAGATATTTATGGAACATTCGTTGACGAAAAAATTGGAAGCTGCGGCGAGCTTAGCGAATGGGTCGAGGGACGCACCTGGCGCCTTGAAGTGGATGACAGAATGGATTTGCTTGGCCTCTGGCGAAAACGAAAAACCATTGACAGCCGTTATCTCGGTTCGCCTGAATACCGTGCTAAAAAGCAGTTTATGGCCAATTTCGTGGAGATGCTCCATGGCATAGGCGCATACGAGTTCGCGCGGCAATACGAATGGTCAACCTGTAAAAGCCAGCCAAATTGCCTTAAACGCCAGGGGACTGATAATGACCCTGTAAACGGCTTGACCGCTGTTGATTTCAGGCCCGGTCTTGTTCTGCTGCCGTTTTTACCTATGAGCCCGGGTGACTTCGCTTTGATAATAAAAGGGATGGTGCGCGGTTCATTAGTGCAGTTTGACAGGGGCGATATTTCGAAACTCGAATCATTCGTCCTTGCGAATCCTGAGCACTTTGCAAATATGCGCGGCATGCTCGAAGAGCTTAAAGCCGATGAAAAAATTTATCGCAGCAGTGTCCCCGATATTACAAAAAATCATATCCGTCTTTCTTATGACGGTAAATTATGGTCGCAGATTTTATCATCTTCGGTGACCGGCTGGAAAGTTCGTAATATCATTGATTCGCAGCATGATATTAAATTTCAAAAAAATAAATTCTTATCAATAATATTCTTGCTTTTGGGTTTAATACCTTTGTTTGGGACATTTGCCCGCCGTCTTTGGGCAAGAGCCGATTGGCGGCAGCATTATAAATCGATATTTACAAATTTGAACTATTTCAAAAAAGCCGTAAAAGGCAAAGTTTGCGAAAATACAATTGAATGGTATCGTGCGGGTCGCATCAGTGATACAAAAGCATTGAAATTTTATGAACAGCCATGGCGTTTCTTGCTGCATTTACCATTTTTACTTCTTATTTTTGCCGGCCTGCATCGGTTTCTTACTGATTGGGCTTACATGAAGCAAAAGTTATCCGCCGTTTTTATCAGGCCTTTGAAATTATATTTTAATTCCTCTCTGCGCCAGCGGTGGCTTGCTGATATAGTTGCCGAAGGGCAGAAAAAACATATGCTTACCAATAATGATGCTCAGACCATTCTTTCACAGATAAATGAGCCATTTATTCAGAAATATCTTATGTCGCTGGTTGTGCATCTTATGACCTTGCCCGTATCAGAAATTGTCATAGCAATCGTGACACTGGTTTACATCCTTACACGACCCGAATTGACTTGGAACCAGGCCTGGAAATTGGGAGCGGCTATTTTTGTGATTTGGCAGGTTATTCCTGTTTCGCCAGGGTCATTAATTCGCGGCCTTTATGTAGTTGGTTTGATGATAAAAGAGCGTGATTTTAAGAACTACAATATTGCCGTTTCCATAGCATTTTTCAGAGTCATTGGCTATTTGGCGTTTCCTTTGCAAATGGCTTATCGATATCCTGCCCTGGCCAGATTTATGGCCGGTCACTGGGCAACTGAAATGGTTCATATCGTCCCTGTATTCGGCGAAAGGGGGGCATTATTGGAACGATGGGTATTCTGCCTGTTTTATAATTGGCCTTTAACTATTCGCAGGCGCATGGCCCGCCGGGCCCAAATCCGTCTAAGATATCCGCTTCGATACTGGCATTCCGTCGGTTCAGTAATTATAGCTGTTACCATATTCGCGATTGCGTATAATAGTTATCTTGATGATTATTGGAGATTGCCTCGCCTAAGAGATTTATGGTGGCTTGTTATTTCTGTCCCTCTTTTTTGCGGTGTTATTATTTCCCTTGGTTCCGGCGGAATGGCTTTATGGAGGAGGATTATTACATCCGCTTTTTGCGGTGCTGCAATAGGAATATTAGCTACCATTGCTGCGGCAATCCTTAATCACGGCATGGCCCCAATATTTAATTTTATTGCATTATGTGCTATGCATACCTTTGCCTCTGCCGTCATTGCGGCAATTGCGGCAATTATTGCTGAAATGATGCTTCCTGACCCCGACATTTTGAAAATTTAAGCAATTTTAACTTGAATTTCCTGAATATATGCAGGCCAATGGCTGTTATAGACAATGAAAACTTTAACTGAAAAAATATGGCAAATTAAGTATCCCGACGTATAATAAGAAAATAGAAGCTCAAGGAATCGGGTGATTTTTAAGGTGAATTTATGTCTAATGGCTATAGTGCTCTTTGTGATGATTTTTACCTCGATATGTTTGTTAATACCGAGCTCGATTTAAGCCTGCAAAGTGATACAGTTTTGACTTTTTTCGAACGAATTCAAAGGCAATATCCTACAATGGGTTCTTTCAGTCGCCGTGAAAATAGTGAATATGCCCTTGAGGAAGACCATAACAGCGGTCAATACCGCTGGGTTGCTTTGGAAAGTGATTGTGTCAGCTCAGGTATAGTCAATCCGTCCGATTTTGCCGAGGTTTACAGCCAGGATAAATTTATCCTTGGATTGATTCCATATATGCTCGGTATAAGTCATTTAGATGTCGATTCACTGGATGTTACTTACGCAATGGATTTTTTCTGCGTCGGCAATCATGACCAGATTATTGCAGAGGCCCTTGGTTCTTCCGCGTTCAATTGTATGCTCGATATTCCTTTGACAAAGGTAATCGACCATTCTCCTTCTATAGTAGTTGCTCTTTCAGAAGATTGCCGAACTCAGGCGCGAATTAGTGTCGAGTCTCGCACAAGTATCTTCGACCCCGATAAGCCGCCCCAAACCCTCGAAGAGGCAATAAGCTTGTCTTTTACAATTCGTCAATATCGAACCGGAATGGGTAAATTCGATACGATCGAATCATTTGACAGGCAATGTATGCTGGCTGACGAGCTGATGGCGGATAAAATTCTTCCCAATTTTGTCCATCCTCTTATCAATGTTATTGCGAAAAAACGGTTAACTTAATGCATTGAGAGAAAAAAATATGGCGATTGTAGCTCCCGTAAGCAAATACAAAATAAAAACTAATCTGATTTATATTGCGGTTTGTCTCGCTTTTGCGGCATGGCTCGCCTATGACGGCTATTTAAATAAATCATTCATCGAAAAACATAGTCCTGAAGGAAAACCTGATGGAACGCTTGCTTTCAATCAGAAGGCGCCCGTTTATCTGGTTGGTTTAGCTGCAATCTTTGGCGTCTACCTGGTTATTATTCGTAATAAGAAGGTTGTTGCTGAAGATAATGCACTTATAATCAATGGTAAAGACACCATTAATTATGATTCCATCCAGAAAATCGATAAAACTGATTTCGACAGTAAAGGTCATTTTACGTTCACTTATAAAGCTGGTGATGGCAAAGAAATAGACCGTAAAATAAGCGATAGAGACTATGAGAATTTAAGGCCGGTTCTTGACCATCTTGTTTCGAAAATCAGTTGAAATCCGCCGCATGGCAGGTTAAACTTTATACCGCAAATACGCTGAGTACTAAATGTTTCCTTTAATTTATTTCTTTTATTGGTGTCTTTGTGCCTTAGTGGCAGAAAAGAAAGAGGACTATTGTGAACCGTTGCGTTATTGGATTGCAGTGGGGCGATGAAGGAAAAGGCAAAGTAGTTGATATCCTTGCTCAGGATAGCGATATAGTTGTTCGTTATAACGGCGGCGCAAACGCCGGCCATACCGTTGTAATCGGAAATGAAAAATTTGCCCTGCACCTTTTGCCAAGCGGTGCCGTGAGGCCCCAAACTATTTGCGTTATTACAAACGCAGTTGTCATTGACCCTGAAACCCTCCTTGGCGAAATAGATTCACTCGCTAAAAAAGGTATCACCCTCGATAATCGTCTCTTTATCAGTGAGAATGCCCACTTAGTCTTGGAATATCATAAAAAGGAAGACCAGCTCCGCGAGGAGGCACTTGGCAGAAGAAAAATCGGCACTACTGTTCGCGGCATCGGTCCATGCAATTCGGATAAAATGGGCAGAAGCTTCGCCGTTCGTATGGGCGATTTGAGGGACATGTCCTCATTTGAAAAAAAATTGGCAACGATTGTTGATTATAAAAACAAATTGTTCAATTCAGTTTATGAAGCGAGATACCCCGCGATAGATTTAGCTATTATACTCGAAAAATGTCAAAATTATGCAAAAAGGCTTCTGCCGTTTACAATTGATACTACAGAATACGTTCACGATGCAATCGCAAAAGGCAAATCGGTTCTTTTCGAGGGTGCACAAGGCAGTATGCTCGATATCGACCATGGCACATTTCCTTTCGTCACCAGTGCCAATGTCAGCGGCCTGGGTATGCCCGCCGGTTCCGGTGTTCCGGCCAAAATGGTCGGCGAGTTTTTAGGCGTTTCAAAGGCATATACCACAAGAGTCGGGGCCGGCCCATTCCCTTCAGAGCTTGATAATCAAATCGGCCAGTATATTCGTGACAAGGGACATGAATACGGCACAACAACAGGCCGTCCCCGCAGGTGCGGCTGGTTCGATGCCGTTGTTGTTTCTTATGCCGCGGCTATAGGCGGAATTGATTCAGTCGCTATGATGCATCTTGATACACTTACAGGCCTTGATGAATTAAAGGTCTGCATTGGTTATGAAATTGACGGCAAACAGACCTCTTTTTTCCCTGCCAATATAGACAGGCTCGAAAAAGCAAAATGTATTTATCAAACACTTCCCGGCTGGAAGGAAGATATAACTCAAATAACAGATTTTAGCCAGTTGCCCCCCAATGCTCAAAACTATGTTAATTTTATTGAAAAAAGCATAAAAAGACCGGTTACTATGGTAGGCGTAGGCCCAAACAGGCTTCAAACTATTTTAAAGCAATAGGAGATTTTAATTGATATTTGATTATTGATAATTGAATCAACGTCCTTTTATATAATCAATAATCAATCATCAATAATCAATGAATAAGCGGCTTGCACAAACTGCCTCTCGGCTCAATTTAAAGCCTCAAGACATGCCTCGCCATATCGCCATAATAATGGATGGCAATGGCCGATGGGCAAAAAAAAGGCAGCTTCTCCGTCCTGAAGGCCACCGCCAGGGTGCCATTACTGCTGAAAAGATTTCTCATCTTTGTGTGGAATTTGGAATTGAGTCCCTCACACTTTATTCATTCAGTATAGAAAACTGGAAAAGACCTTTGGATGAGGTCAACGCATTGATGAATCTCTATAGTGAGTATCTCGTCAAAATGCGCCCAAAGCTGATGGAAGATAACGCAAAGCTTGTTCATCTGGGCCGTATGGGACAGCTTCCGCCCGATGTAAAAGATGAGCTTCTTAAAACCATGGAGTTGACTTCTAAAAATACAGGAATGGTATTTGCCCTTGCCTTGAATTATGGCGGCCGAGCCGAAATTATCGATGCCGCTAAAGAAATTGCCCGAAAGCACAAATCAGGCGACCTTCGCCTCGATGACATCGATGAGCAGTGTATAAGCAATCATCTTTATACCGCGGGTATCCCCGACCCCGACCTTTTGATACGGACTGCCAACGAGTTAAGAGTAAGTAATTTTCTTTTGTGGCAGATTTCATACAGTGAATTTTATGTCACTGAAAAGCTCTGGCCCGATTTCGATCAGCCGGACCTCGAAAAAGCGATTATTGCTTATGCCGCAAGAACAAGACGTTTCGGTGATGTTGTAGATTCAAAGGAAACCTGATGCTCAAATATCGCCTCATCTTCGGAACATTGATGACCATCGCCTTCGTCGCAATCGTTCTGCTTGATGGTAAACACTATCCAATGCTGCCAACAGAAGTTCAACCTCCTAAAGAAGGAATCTCAGTAGCAATTATCGTATCTTTGATGATAATCCCAGGTTTATTTGAACTATCAAAACTTGCCGCTGCAAAAGGAATCAAGATTTTATTGCCGATATCTGTTCCGGTCTCTGTCTTACTTGTATCCAGTCATTATTGGTTTCAATCTCCTTATTGCAATAACATGATATTATCTGGATTAATTCTTTTACTACTAACTATTACAGTTATGCTGTGTTTTCTATATCAAAGAATAAAATACGGATTGGCTGGAGTATTTGTAAACTGTGGTGGGGCCTTCTTTTCAATTATGTATCTAGGATTGTTAGGTTCTTTTATTCCTGCTATTCGCATTAATTTTGGTCCTTGGCCATTATTGATGTTTATCTTTGTCGTAAAAGCTTGTGATATAGGGGCTTACACAGCAGGCAGGCTTTTTGGAAAACACAAATTCTCTCCCGTAATCAGCCCCAAAAAAACCT
>CAYSKP010000216.1:0-9958 GCA_964431645.1 uncultured Pirellulales bacterium | reverse complement strand
ACTTATCTTATTCTGAAATTAAAGACCGATAATCTATTCCTTTTTCCTTTTACCTTTTCTTTATTTCAGTGGAATTTTTTCTCTTCTTTTTTCTCAGCGTTCTCTCGCGTGCTCCCGCGGTTAAAACTTTATTTGCCTTCTGCTTGCATTCTTATCTAAAAACGTGACAATAGATACGCAGTTAACTATTGTTTTAAGGAGATTACAATGAAACGCCATTTACGGACAATTTCTTTTATCCTTATTTTTGCGGTAATCTTTACCTTCAGCGCCGGCATGGGCCGCTGGCTTAAAGAGCGGTATGAAAAAATGGAGAACGTCTGGATTCCGATGACAGGTGCCGAGCAGCTAATCGTCGACACAAGCTATGGCAGCATAAAAATTACCGGCTCCGACACAAACGACTGCAATGTCTCTGCTAAAATCACCGCCTCGGCACCAACCACATCACAAGCAAAATTATTAGCCGAGCAGACCAAAATCGTCATCGAAAAAGAGGAAAATACCGTATTTGTCAGGGCACAAAAACCCGAGATGAACAATAAATCCTCTGTTGGTATCAGCTATATAATCTCCGTCCCAAAAAAAACCGTCATCGAATGTAAAACCTCTTACGGCAATCTCCGCGTTTCTAATATCATCGGCAATATCTCCGCAAATACAAGCTATGGAGATGTCATTATCGAAAGCGTTTCGGGCAAGCTTCGCCTCAATACCTCCTACGGCAAAGTAGATTGTAAACAGATTACCTGCGGCGACCTGACGGCAAATTCAAGCTTCGGCGACATCTTCGTGAATTTCTCTCCTGATTCCCCTAATGACATCAGGGCCATCGCATCAACTTCTTACGGCGATATCGATGTTGATGTCCCCTTAAGCTTTACAGGCGATGTCTCCATTGATACAAGCTTCGGTAAAATTAATACTGATTTGGCGATAATCGTTAAAGGCGAGCTCAGCAAATCCCATTTATCCGGAGTCATCGGCAAAAACGGCAAGGGCCTCTTGGACCTCAAAACCTCCTTCGGCTCAGTAAAAATCGAATAGAATATTGCAGGAGTATTAAATGAAAACATATTTATTGTGCGTTATGGCTTTATTTGTATGCGGCTGCGCATCTTTGCAAAAAGAAAAACCGGTCAAAATCGTTTTTGATACCGATATCGGCGGCGACGCTGATGATTTGGGCTCGCTGGCGATGCTGCATAATTTCAAAGATAAAGGCGAATGCCAATTGCTGGCGATTATGAGCTGGTCGAATGATGAATGTGCAGTTCCCGCCATAGACGCTATCAATCGATATTATAAACACCCATCTATACCGATCGGCGCCCGAAAGGATAATATTTATAAGGATGAGAAGAAATATAATTACGCGATAGCCGGTCATTTTGAACATAAACTCACCTATAAAGATGTCCCCGATACTACGGCTTTATACCGCAAAATACTTTCAAAACAAACCGATGGCGATGTAGTGCTTGTTACAGTCGGGCCTTTATTAAATATAAAAAGTCTGATTGAGTCACAGCCGGATTCGATTTCGAGTTTGACCGGCAAAGAATTAATTTCAAAAAAGGTAAAGCTTATAGTAATGATGGGCGGCCATTTCCCCGCTGGCAAAGGCGAATGGAATTTCAGCGGTAATATGCCCGGCGTAACTAAATTTGTATTGCAAAATATTGATGTCCCCGTAGTCTTCAGCGGATTCGAGGTTGGAAGAGTCATTCGCACAGGCGAGGTTTTTAATAATATCGATAAGAACACGCCGCTTTATGTGGGCTTCCTGCATTTTTGTCAAAATGCCCAATGGATGCAGCCCTACCAGGGCCGCATTGTCGATAATTCAACATTTGACCAGACAGCGGTGTTGTATGCCGTTCGCGGCGGAGTGGGCACCTATTGGGAAAAAATAGAAAACGGTTTCTGCGAAGTGCAGAATAACGGCGACAATCGTTGGGTCGAAGGCAAAAAAACTAATCAATCGTATCTAAAGCTTAAAGAAGACCCGGAAAAAATGGCCGCTCTTATCGAGTCCATTATGCTCGGCAAGTTTTAGCAAAAAGCAACCACAGATTACACCGCTTTCCAGATGCCGTCATTGCGAGCGCAGCGAAGCAATCTCTACAGCAGAATACTAATTTTGGCAACAAGCCCGCAACAGGGAATACAGTTTTCTTGACACAGATTAAAACCGAATTTTTGACATTGGCCTCGGCACACGGGATTAACACTGTGGCCTTGCCCTCTGTAGTCCTTTTGGACGACGGAGGGTCATTCCTGCGAAATGATATTACGGGATGGGAATTAAGTTTTTGCCAAAACTGATTGTTCTATCATTAGTTAAAATATATAATCCTTTTATGAGAATCGATCTTAGGAGCACATTCAACTCTTTACCCAAATCATTTAAATGGTTGATTCTTGTTAATATATTATTTGTAATTGCTTCTATCTTTATATCATTTGGTTTTTCATTTTTCGGTTTTGGAGGATATCCGCCATTGGCTTTTTTGGGTGGAATCTTTTTGATGTTTTCATTGTTATCACATCTATCTTTTTATGCTATGGCTGGCATAGATTTAATTTTAACCCTATATTTCTGGAAAAAAGTCCGTTTTTGTATTTTGTTTCCCTTATTGATTATTGGCATTGGTTTTTTTGCCATTTCTCGAACTGGTAATTTAGGATTCAATTTAGCGAATTGCAGATTTGAAAAATACTTCTCAGAATATGAAAAAATAGCAACAATGGTTCATGACGGTTCTCTGCCAATAAAAGAAGATTATATAATACTTCCATCTGGATATTGTCATTTGGCATTTATGAGCAATGCCTATGTTAAAAATGACGATCCCAATGATCCTAACAATACAATGATTGAATTTATTGTTGGTTCTGGAGGTTTTGCTGGACATGTTGCTTATCTTTACTCATCAAGTGAAAGTTTTGATAACAATACTCGTATCGGAAAAAGATGGTCGCATCGTAAAAAAGTAAAACCAAATTGGTTCCGTGCATCAGATTAAAAATCTTCAGTTTGGTATTTATTTCTTTTCCTCTGGCTTATATAGTGGCTCATCAGTGAAATCAGTGTAATCTGCTTGCCACGGCATAGCCGCTTGTCATTGCGAAGTTCTTAACGAAGACGGGAAGGCGAAGCCGGGTGGCTTTTAGGAATTAATACTATGATTACTAAGAATAAACGCAATGAACTGATTCAAAAATCGCTTAAGCTGCTTAAAAAGGCGCATATCGAAATCACCCCTAAAGAGGCAAGGTCTATTGAGACCGCTGATTTCGGCCTTGGCGAACCCGAACGCACAGGCCTTCAATTAATTGTCTATCTTAATACCGAACGCTGCTGTGCAAAAGAATTAATAATGCTTCCCAGGCAGACCTGTCCTCAGCATAGACATCCGCCGGCTGCAAACGATCCGGGCAAGGAAGAAACCTTTCGATGTCGATGTGGAAAGGTTTTTCTTTATGTCGAAGGCATGCCGACAGCCAAACCTAAATGCACGCCTCCCAAAGGCAGCGAGAAGCATTATACAGTCCGCAATCAAATCGTCCTCAATCCCGGCCGGCAATATACCCTTGCCCCTGATACCTGGCACTGGTTTCAGGCAGGCCCCAAAGGCGCTGTCATTTCAGAGTTCTCTACCAAATCCCGCGACGAGATCGATATTTTCTCTGATCCAAGAATCCGCCGCAAAACCGTCATCGCTAAAACAGATAAAAAGAAAAATTAGAATATTTTTTAGATACGTGTAATCACTGGAACATTGGTTTTATTATTTTTACTTTTTACCTTTTGCTTTTTACTTTTAGTTTGCTTCCATCAATATCGCCCCTGCCATAATGAGAGAAATATGCTGCCTGTCAACCACGTATTCACTCATCGGGACATCATCATAACAATCCTGGAAGCGGCGGAAGAACCCTAAATCTTCAACCTTGGGATGGAATAAAAGCGGCGTCAGCCACGGCCAGTGTATTGATTCCATCGGCCCGAAAACCAGTATCCCCGGCTGCGGCTCGACTTCATCATCAAACCGGGAATTGTAATTAAGCGGGTCCATTGGGTAAACCGCCCCGGCACCTGTTATCCAGCTCATTTCTGTAGGATTCATCCCCAGCACAAAATCAAGCGACAGCGCCACGGCATCGCGGTATTTGGCTTCTTTTGTCAATAGATACGCCCCCGCTATTATTCCGTAATTGCGGAAATCCATCGGCGACGGCTGCCCCCAATCGCCCGTATTCTTACTCGGCACTTTGTAGCCCTCTTTTCCCTGTTTTTCTATATATTCGAGCCTCCTGTCGGCCATCGTTATAAGATGCCTTGTCAATTCCGACCTGAGGTTGGGGTCAATATTCTGTTTCGTGGAAGTAACCGCCCACACCAGCCGCCACGGCTGCATTGTCCAGAAAATCTCATCATCGGTGCCCCACCTGTCTTCATCGGTGATGAAGTGCTTGAATTTAAGAAAATCATCGAGGTATTTTTTATCGCCGGTCGTCGAAAACATCTGTCCGGCCGCATAACACCATGCCTCGCTAAGTGTGTTATTATCGTAGGCCTCCTCCTCGCCCATCCACGGAAGTATCGGCTTCCATTTTTCATCGCTGTGTTTGACCGCGTAATCGTATGCTCTGACGGCCCTTTTAAGATAGTCATCGGCCTTATTCGGGTCACAAGACTTAAAGACCCTCGCCGCCTGTCCAAAAAGTGCCGCGCCGGCGAAAGATGAATAAGGTGTCGCAATCCTCATATAATATTGCAGCGAATCTTTATAACTCACGCCGCCGTGCGAAGGATGTTTGCAGGCCTCTTTACCGGGTGCAATTCCGCCGTCAAGCCCCCTGATTTTCTGGCCGTAATCCTGGCACATCACCCACTGCCGCAAACTCCACTCAACCTCATCGAGTATATCGGGTATTCCATTTCCCGCCTCGGGAATTGAAACTTCATTGTCCTTAAATTTCTCAGGCATCATTTCATAAACCGTCATCAATCCCTCTGCAAGCCCCGTGTGAGTCAGCCGCTGGTCAAAATCACCCGCATCGTAATGCCCGCCGAGCCACGGCAGCGCCCCCTGCGGCACATACCAGTCCCCGAAATTTTTATTCGCCGCGTCTACTATTATGTTGCCATGTCCCGCAAACCATGGATGCATAATGTTCTTTTTGGTTACGTATACCTTGGAATGCATCGGTGCCTCCGGACGCGGCCATTTTTCTGCATACGGCTGCTCCAGGGCTATTCCGCACCTTTGAAAATAAAGCCCCTTCAGTGCGAACCTGTAAAAATCGCGCGCAACCTTGTCGCCATTCCTGAATGTATATGACCTTCCTAATCCATCTATCCAGATGTAAAACTCGCCATCTTCCTTAAAGGATGAAATATCCAGGACATAAAGTTTATCCTTGCCCTGTATATCAGATTCAGTAACAAACTTAATGTCCCCATTAAACACAACCTTGTTGTCAGAAACTCTTTTAACGCTGAACTTTTTATAACCCGACAGGTCAACCGGTTTGCCATCCCCGATAAAAGATGAAAGATAAACCAGTTTCATTCCTGAGCCGTTGGAATATCCGAATTGATTGAGCTTAAAGCTCGGGTTCGGCGTCTTATCAATCGAAAATTCAATTTCCTGCGGATATTTATCAGGTATAAGACCTTTACCAAGTTTAACCGTATAAGTTTTGCCCGTTTTAAAGGGCTTATTTACATGAAGGTGCATAAAATGGTCCAGCTTCGGCCCGCTCCGGCCGCCTGAACCCGACCCGCGCATAAATAAATTTACATCAGCCGGCTGCACGCCCTTGCTGTAATCTCCATCATCGGCACTGGTGATAGTATAATTACCAATCTCCTTTAATTTCCCAAAATCTAAAGTAGATTCTCTCCCAAGCCATACCGTGACAATATTTTCCGACCGTATCTGCACCCCTCTTATGCCGTTTAATTCCGTCTCTGCAAAAACGTTGCCTATACTTGATCCAATGCAAACTATTACAATGAGACATCCAATTGCTTTTTTCATCATGACAATCCCCTTAAATATTAAACACCTGACTTGCGGTTTTCCTGGCAGAATTTCCCCATCATCATCATCGCATTGTTCATCGCCTCACTCGATCCGTCCATCTTCGCAAACGCATCCACAAGCTTCACCAAATCCGGGTCTGCCGGCACCCTGCCGTAATGATGCGCTACATTTACAATCCCCGCATCCAGCCCGTATTCCATCGCCTTTGCCACATACGCCCTGCAAACCCCAATCCTTCGCCCCGGCAAATCGCGCACCGAATTGCTTATACCAAGCGAGCAGTGCACACCTCTCATCAACCCATCGCTCTTTATTTTTTTAATCGCCTCGAACGCCCTATACGTGTACCCCGGCACCCCCGGCTCCATTGGCATATCAATCGCCAGCGGAAATACCGTCGAATCGAAGAAAATATCCTCCGGCTTAAATCCGTACTCCCCCACCGCCTTGCTGAAAATCCTCTTCGCCAGCCCATACAACTCATCCACTGAATGCGACCCGCCCGGCCCCGTCGGCTTCTCTTCCGTCATCAATAACCCGATGAACGCATAATCATAATCCTTCTTCAGCGGGAAAAATTTATCCATCGTGTAAACTTTCACCGAATTAATCAATGGCTTGGCCAGCTCCTCATCCGTGTTATACCATTCCTTCAATCCCGCCGTCAGCACATCATTATTGCTGCTGTCGATGCACACAGGTACTCCGCCTCCCCACTTTCGCACCAGCTTCACGTATTCTCTCATCATATTTACGGAAGTCTGCGGGTCATCCTCGCCAAACGCGTCCACATTCACCGCCAAAAAATCCGCGCCATCATTTGCCTGCGACTCAATCAGCGCCCTTATATAATTCAAGGGGCCGCTTGGTTTCTCATATGCATCCGCACCCAGCCCCGCCAGTTGTTTCATTATCTGTCCCGTCTTCGGAATCGACGCGTGAATCGATTCGCCAATCGAAATCAAGGCATTTTTCATCGTATGGTCCTTCGCGAAAAGGTAATTCAAAATCGACGAGCTGTTCGCAAGTGACTTTATTCTTTGCTTATTGATTGTATGCTTCAGTCTCGCCAGCCCGTATTCCTCCTCCGCCGCCCTTTGGTAAATCAGTTCACCGATGCACACCCGATCGAGATTATTTCCGCACTTGCCCTCTGCCGTCGCGTCCCCGCATGGCGCATTCGCCAGCCCCTTCTCGCATTCACCCATCGTGCAAAGCCCGAAATTCTCCGGCAGGTAGCAATCCCCGCAACCCTCGCAGTCAAAAATCAGATATTTAAACGCCCCCTCATTCGCGTGGAAAAATTTATATACGCCCCCCTTGCCCTTCTCTGTCCCCAGCGCCGCCATTGTCCCCTTGAACACCTTAAATCCGCTATATTGCGGATTCAAAAAAGCCCTGTGCGCAAAATTGAAAAATTTATGATGAAATGTCTTCGCCGGCGGCTTCGAAACCGCAAACTGTCTCCCCGCCTCATTGTAAAGGTAAAATGCCTTCTTTGCCGGCCAGCTTAAATTATCCTTATACTTCTCCCATTGGTTTCCAATCTCCGCCGCCCTCTTTAATATGCTCGCAAATGTCTCAAAACTTGTAAACCCGCCGATATCAACTCCGGCCGCCCCCATCGCCTTATACATCGCAACCTGCTGTGCCGCCCGCTCCATATGCTGCTGCAATTTTTCGGTATATAGCTTCGCCAGCAGCTCATCGCTCACAAAGCAGCCCGTCAATTTCGCATCATGCATCAGTCTCGGCGCCGCCGTCGTCGTGCTCAATAGATAGACATTGCCCAAAACCGGCACATCAATTTTATTCTTCGCCAGGTATGTGAAAAGCTCCTGCGATTTCCTCCAGTCCCACCCCACCTGCGTAATCAAAAATCTCGCCCCCGCAGCAATCTTCTTTTCCATCTTATAATACTGCTGCATCTGCGACGGCTCAGTATATTTAAACGGTGACACCGCCGCCCCCGCGAAAAACTGGTGCACCTCCCCCAGCCGCTCCGGCCGTGCCTTTAGATACCCCTCATTATTCATGTCCCGGATTATCGATAATAGGCCAATCGAGTCCGCATCGAATACGCTTGAGGCCGTTATCGGCTTATCGCCAGTCAAAACCAAAACACTTTCAACGCCTGAATCCCTAAATCCCACAAGCGACGTTATTAGCGAATTGGCATTCTGGTCCTTGCACGATAAGTGCGGCACGCAATCCAAATCCCCCAGCAAATCCTCCGCCATAAGCTTATCTATCGCGTGCCCCGGGTCAATATTGGCCACCCCGCCCGGATTTTGCGGCAGCGTTATCCCCGCGAAATCGAATCCCGCCGGTATCGCATCCCGGCCGCCCTGTGGTGAGCCTGCCGAACCGGCCTTTTTGTAAGCCGTCAAAAACTTCGCTATCGGCCCGAAATCGAAATTCGGCCCGCTCGCCAGCTCCGCCACCACCACAAATTCACTCTTTCGGCCCAATATCTGACTAATTTTATGCATCATCGTTTCCTTCGTGTCCTCCCGAAGCGTATCGCAGGTCCCGGCATGTCTTTAGCCGGGATCCAGGCTTCGCCGAGGATCTAGTCATTTGTCATTCCCGCGAAAGCGGGAATCCATTTCCATCTTCCGTCTTCTGTCTTCTGTTTTCCGGTTCTATAACTACGTCTTTAATTGCATTTTTTACCAGAAAATTGTCTTTTCTTAAAGACAATTTTCGGTCCTGAGCTTGTCGAATGGGCATGAATTTGGTCTTTTCACAAAGACATTTTTCGTAGGGGCGTTCCTGTGTGTCCACCCTTTGTAGGATGGGCTTTAGCCCATGCAGTCTGTAGATTCGAAGTTATTTCTTTTTGATAATCTCGACATCCGGCTGATGGGCGGTCCGCATAGCATTCATCTGCCCCAGTATAGAGGCATGATTGCTGTCCCTTTCCGTCCATGACCACGTTAGCGCCCCGGCATAGCCGTTCTTATAGAGGTTTTCGAACGGAGTTGTTCCGCAACCCTTGCAGCTCGGCGGCGGCGGGAACTCGCCAACGACCAGCGGCTTGTCGAGCTTCCAATAAGAATATGGATGTGTGAATGGTGAACGCGGCGTGCCCATCCAGTCGTAGAAGTGGACCGTATAGAAATCCAGATACCCGTTCGGGTCTCCTCCTGCCGCGATGAGCTGGCTATCGGTATAATAATTTTTGTTTCCGCTTCCCGCGTCGGCTGAAGTGGCGAAGGAAAGCGTACCGTTGGTCACCTTGGAATTCGGGTCGGTCCGGTGAATCGCGCCGGCACACCTGTTAACAAATTTCTGAATACTGGCCATCGGCACTCGATTGACGTCCTTCCAGCCGAACTCGACGGTCATACCCTCCGGCTCGTTGAAAATTTCCCAGGCGACGATAGCCGGATGTCCCTTCAGCCCCGCCACCATTGGAATCAGGCAGTTGTTAATATACGATTGCTGGCAGGGGTCAACTGTCAGGATGGCGTTTGCACGGTCGGTGATGGTGCTGCCATACTGCGGACGCAGCATATCAAATGACCACAGGCAGCATATCACGCTTACTTTGTGTGACCATGCATCGTCCAGAATGGTCTTTAAATCTGCGATAGTGTTTGTTCCCGGACCGGTCACCGTAAAGCCCTCCCATTCCGGAGTGTGGCGGCCGTTGGTATGCAGCCACAGCCGCATACAGTTGCCGCCGTTGGCCGCAAACTGGCTGAAAACATCATCAAAGAAGTTCATATCCGGCGTGGAAGGATTCGGGCCGACGTCGTCGGCAAAATGCTGCCATGCCAGGTTGCTTCCGTTGAGGAACAGATCCTGATTGTTATAGTGGATGCGGTTCGAGGCAGCAAGGCTATCAATCGGCATCGCCATACACAACATCACGCACACGATGATCGGCAGTT
>CAYSKP010000215.1:0-2381 GCA_964431645.1 uncultured Pirellulales bacterium | reverse complement strand
CAGCCAGTTATGAAGCCTGCTCACAAAAAATCCTGCAGCTGTCCCGCCAATTATTATTATGGTAATTGCATGGGCCCGCCCTTTGCCCGAGAGAAAAGAAATTTTCAGCTCTTTACCTTCCTCGGTCTTCCCTTTAGCCTTCCACACATACCAGCCGTAAATGCAATTGCCTATATAATAGAACTGCTCGAAAAAATCCGAATAGAGCTGCACCTGGTAAAACAGCACGGTAAATAATGAAAAAGCGCATATCCCCACCGGCCATGCCCATATGATTTTTTTTGTAATCAGTAAAACATAAATAATAATTAATAATGTGGCCGCAAGCTCTATATAGCTCATCGGATAATCGAAAACCGTAAAAAACACCTTATGAACACTGAAGATATTCATTTTTTTATTTATAACCAAAAAGACTCGAAGACACAAAATTTAGTTTATACTTTTTAGTTATTAAATATCTGAGTAATCTGTGTAATCTTTGGTTAAAAAAATCGGCCTGTCCTCAAGCAGAACAGGCCAAATCTTATTTTCACGGGGTCTGGGTTTTGTCCCCTGCTTTATCTCAGGAAAGGACTAACAAAAGGAGATGTCTCACCCTGCCGTAAAAAGTGCCCCGATGGCCCTTCGCCCAGAAACTCAGAGAACCATGATTCGTGCTCGATTTCCTCGTTGAGAATCGCCTGTGCCAGTACATAAGTGCGATGGTCTTTGCCCGCGGTGATATTGCATATATTGGTGTAGCCCCTTACTGCGCATCGTTCAGCGTTAACCAATACCGTTGACATTGCCTTGATATCCTTAGGGTCTTTGGGTAGCGCCGCCGGCGGGCAGGCCGACATATCGTGGAACGTATTCATATTCTTCGGCAGCTCGCCGCCCAGCTCGTAGATTCGCGGCACAAGTGCCTCGAAGTGATTGCGGTCCTCTATCCGGGCAGTTTCGGCAATCTGCTTAAGCACCTCGCCTTCCAGACCGATAAGATTCACCCGCAAAATCGTGTAGTAATAATACGTCGTCAGCTCAGCCGCGGCATTCTTTACCAGCAGTTCAATCAATTCTTTCAAGTTTACCCCCGCATTTTCAACCATTTCTCTCGCTACACTTGCCATTTTAATCCCCTTTCCAAAAATTTGGTTCGAAATTTTTTGGTATCCGAGTATTTGATTATTCATACATAAAAAATACCCACCTTTGTTCAGGAGATTCGGGATTTTCCTCGTTTTCGCTGTTTTAAGATAAAACCCGGCAAAAAAAACAGGCCTGTTCTCAAGCAGAACAGGCCTTAATCCCCTCCTATCCATCCGCATCCCATTTCGTTTACCGGGGGGACGCCGGAGGATAAGAAACTCAACTCATACCCTGGGGTATCCTCCAAGGTATTCGGTTTTCGGTAGGCCGCCTGTTAGCGGCAACGCATATTTGACAAAGGCGTCTGTAACGCCGTTGCCTTCGGAATTTATATATTCATTGGGTAACGATTTTGTCTTTTCAGCGACGCTGCTCAATTCTGTTGCGAACAGCTCTATTGCGTATTTTGTTCCTTTGGCCCTTTTCATCGCCACCGAGCCGCTTAAGTTTGTAAGCGAATACTTTACCGCTTGTCTGCCGCAAAGTCTTGCCTCCTTGGCATCAACCGGCGATTGCAAGCCCGCGAAACTTCTCTGCAGATATCCAAATGTATCTGCCCGAACTCGTTTTATCTTTAGCTGATTCTTAACTTGTGATGCCAGGAAATCAGCCAATGCCCCCGTCCCTGAAAGCTGAACGTTCCCGTGCGCATCTTTTTCTTCGCTCGAAACGATTTTCTTTGTCCAGATAACCCCATCTTTATCGCAGATGCCTTCGCTAACCGCCACAACACACCTGCCGTATTTTGTATATACCGCATTAATATCGCCAAGAAATTTATCCATTGCAATCGGCCGTTCCGGCATGTAAACCAGGTGCGGCCCATCATCCTCTTTGCGTTTGCCAAGGGCCGCCGCCGCAGTAAGAAAACCGGCATTTCTGCCCATAATCACATCGATTTTCACTCCCGGCAAAGCGCGGTTATCAAGGTCATCGCCCATTAATGCGCAGGCCACGAATTTGGCCGCCGTCCCGTAGCCCGGGCAATGGTCTGTAACAAGCAAATCATTATCGACTGTCTTGGGCACATGCCATGCGTGAAGCTCATATCCGGCCTTTTGGGCCATATTATTAATAATGAAGCAGGTATTGGCTGAATCATTTCCGCCGATATAATAAAAATATCTTACGTTTCGTTTTTTGAATACCTCAAGGATATTTGCGCAGTATGCCTCATCGGGCTTATCCCTGCTCGAACCCAGTGCCGATGATGGTGAACCCGCGACCATCTCCAGTGTCTTTGCACCGAT
>CAYSKP010000214.1:0-2961 GCA_964431645.1 uncultured Pirellulales bacterium | reverse complement strand
AAATCTCTGGCCAGGCTGGTGAATTCCACGCCGGAAAAGATGATTGGCAAAAGACGGCAGGAATTTATGCCTCTGGAAACTGCTCTGTCGCATGAGGCAAATGACCAGAAGGTAATTAAAGAAGGAAGGGCAATCGAATTTGAGGAATACGGCACATTTAACGGCAAGAATATTACCTTCCTGACCTCGAAAGTTCCCATTCGAGATGCAAAAGGTAAAATTTACGCTATCGCGGGAATTTCAGCCGATATCACCGACCGCAAAGAAATGGAAGAGACAATTAAAAGAGAGACCAGCCGATTTGCGATTCTTTCGCAGGTAGCGTCAAATCTGCTTGGCAGCAGAAAGCCGCAGGAAGTGCTAAATGAGCTTTGCGTTAAAGTTATGAATTATCTCGAAAGTGACATATTTATTAATTTCTTTTATGATGCAGAAAAGAAAATGCTGCGGCTGAATGCATGTGCGGGCGTAACAAAAGAAATAGAGAAAAGCCTGTATTGGCTTGATTTGGGAGACGCCGTGTGCGGAAATGTTGCCAAGGATGGCAAACGAGTTGTTATCGAAAACATTGAAGCCAACGACCCGAGAACGGGGCCGCTTGGTCAGCTTGGCATCGAGGCGTATGCGTGCCATCCGATTATCGCAAGGGGAAAGGTAATCGGGACGCTTGCCTTTGGGACAAAGACGAAGACAAAATTCAGCCAAGATGATTTGGCAATGATGAAAACGGTGACAGACCAGATAGCGGTAGCCATGGAGAGAGTGCAGGCGGAAGATGATATACGACGCAATATGGACGAAATGAGGCGCTTCAATGAGGCGATGATTGACCGTGAAATGCGCATGGTGGATCTGAAAAGAGAAATAAACGAGCTATGCTTAAGTACAGGCAAGGAAAAGCGTTATGTATTGGATTTTAGCCGCCATAAAGGGCCGTTATTGTTTAAAGAACCCCCTTTAGCGGCGGATAGTAGGAAATCTTAGGATGATTCGGGAAAACAAAAGCAAGATTAACAAAATTTTATCGTTTGTGGTGATTGCAGCCGGCATACTGGTAATAATTGGGTGGGTTTATAATATCCCTGTTTTAAAAAGCATATCACCAGAATGGATATCGATGAAATTTGTTACTGCCGTTGGTTTCGTATTAAGCGGGGTTATTTTGTATTTTGTCTTGAGGGCGCTCGAGGGTGAATTTGATTGGGCACAGGTGATGCTTTCGATAGCTTCTTTCATACTGATTTTGCTGATGGGCAGCTTGTTTTTTTCGGCGATTTTCAAGATAAATATGGGGGTGGAAAATTTATTTATTAAAGATACGACAGTTAATGCAAAAACGGTAGTTCCGGGACGGCCTTCTATACCTGCAATGATTAGTTTTCTGCTGATTGCGTTTGCCGGAATTTCAACTACATTGCATTCACGGAATTTGCGTTCAAAATTGAGATTAGCAGGCATTGTAATCGGCTCAGTCGGTATGGTGGCTGTAGCCGGCTATGTTATTGATAAACCGGTTCTTTATTATTTCTTAGAGGGCGTTAATTCCGCCATTGCATTAAATACAGCAGCTTTGTTTATGGTATTAGGGATTGGATTTATATGTCTATAAGATTCAAACTGGCTGTGATGTTTCTTGCTGTTGCCGCTATTCCGCTGTTCGTCGGTGTTCTGACATATTCTAATTATAAAAGTTCACTGGAGGCCAGCCGGCTTTCGCATTTGCAGGACATCGCCAGCTACAAGGCCGACAAGATAGAGTCATACTTTGACAGATTAAAAGGGGATATGAAAATCTGCCAGAGGATATACCTTGTCAGGCAAAATCTCCCTGTGCTGGTCCGCTTTGCAAACGAGCCGAATAATCCTGAGTTTATTGCCTCTAAAGAAATCTTAGATGATTATTTGCGGCAGCGCCAGGACATTTATAAGTTGATTAGTATTATGCTTACCGATGCACAGGGCAGAATCGTCTATTCGAGCAATCCTGAGAATAACGAGAAAACTTATTTACACCCCCTGCCCGACCCGGAACAGAAGGCCTTTACGCAGGGCAAAGAGGGTGTTTATATTACTGATGTCTTCGTTAATAAGGCCGACAACAGATTAACGATGCTTGTTACCGCTCCCATAACCGATTTAAATGATAGCTTCACAGGGGTCTTCGCTTTCGAAGTTGATATGAAGCCTGTTTATGCGATTATCCAGGATACGACGGGCCTGGGAAACAGCGGGGAGACTCTCATAGGGAAAAAAATCGGCAACAAGGTAATTTTCTTAAATCCGCTCAGGCATGACCCCACCTCGGCCCTTGTCAGAACCATAAATATAGGAGGTAAAACTGGCATAGGTATTCAAAATGCGGTTCAGGGAACAGGCTCAGGGATATATATCGATTACAGGGGAGAAAAAGTTATTGGCGCATGGAAATATATTCCATCGCTCGGCTGGGGAATGGTGGCCAAGATTGACATCGACGAGGCGTTTGCCGATGTAACAAACCTGAGAAACTTATCAATCGCGATATTGATTTTAGTTATAGTTCTAAGCGGCATTACAGCAATATACATATCTAAATCCATATCTGAGCCGATAAAGCGTCTTTCCGAGGGAGCGGCAGTAATCGGCAGCGGCAACCTTGATTATAAGGTGGGAACAAAGCATAAAGATGAAATAGGCCGGCTTTCGAGGTCATTTGACAAAATGACCCATGACTTGCGGCAGACGCTCGCCTCGCGTGACGAATTGAACAGGGAAATTATCGACCGAAAGAAAACAGAAAAAGAACTGCTGGAGAGCCGCGCAGATTTGAACCGGGCACAGGCAGTGGCTCATATGGGAAGCTGGCGGCTGGATGTGCGTAAAAACATTTTGACCTGGTCTGATGAGGCATACAATATATTCGGAGTTGCGCAAGGGACGACTTTGACATATGAATCATTTCTCTCGATAGTCCATCCGGAT
>CAYSKP010000213.1:0-15373 GCA_964431645.1 uncultured Pirellulales bacterium | reverse complement strand
ATAGGGGGGACGTAAAATATAGTAGGCAGCAGCCGACAACGCTGGAAGGCCGGAAAGGACAAAAGGCCCTAAAGGCCGAAAACCCTCGAAGGCTTGACTCAGATGAGTTAAAATTCCGGCGTCTGCACTGCTACCTTTTTTTTATCTACTCTTCACCGAAGAGAACGCAAAGCACGCAGGGCTTTGTTAAGATACAACCCCACAATATTATTTTTTTTGAAACATGGGTACAGGACTAACGTAAACTTTAATAGGCAGAAGCGACAACGCCGAAAAGGCTTAAGGTACGGGCTCGTCCGAATCATTAAAGGTTCATGCGTTCGTATCGAAAAAGTCTTAAGCACGGCTGTGCTGAATTTGGCGTCTTGCAACTCCTGCCTTTTTTTTTGCGCCACGAAGACACAAAGACACAAAGAAACATTTAGCCACAGAGTTCACCCGGCTTCGCTAAAGGCTACGCCGAGGCAGGCAGAGAACACAGAGATTTAAAATAACACGGAATTCGAATTTTTGTATATTTAATTGTTTTCAGGAACATGGGGACAGTGGGGACGTAATAATTTAGAGCAGAACGGGAGGGCGCTGAAAAAAGGAGTAAGGGGAAGAAAGTCTTGAAGGCCGAAAGGCCTGAAAGGCCCAAAGCCCTGAAAATTCTTAGGTACAGAAAATGGGCTGTGCTGAAATTCAGCGTCCTGCACCTCTGCTTTTTTTATGCGCACCAACGGCACAAAATTGTCACCAAGTGATATTTTTGCGCCTTTTTGCGGCTAATCTTATTTTTCATTCAGTATTCAGAAAACATGAAGGCGGGACGGCCGTAATTGTAATAGAAGGCAACAAGACAGGCGCTGAAAGGTTCCAAAGGCCAAAGGCCTCGAAAGGCCAGTTGCCCGGAAGGGTCGGCATTTGCAGGACCAAGGGCCTTAAAAGGCCAAAGGTCATGAGCAGCCCGGAAGGGACATAATCTTAAAGCGGGACAATACCAGTATCTGCACCTGTTGCCTTTCTTTTTGCGCACACATCTTACCGCAGAGCTCGCTGAGATCGCGGAGAAAAAAAAATTAAACCACAAACGGGCTTGTCGCATTGCTTCCTGTCACAGATTACACTGTTAAATTAACTACAAATTAGAAATACGATTCTTCAACAAAAATTTAAGTAAACACGAAGCTACTGGGGGCGTAAAAATTAATGAAAGAAATGGGGACGCTGAGACCCAAAGGCCAAATGGCCTCAAAAGGCCTGCACGCCTTTTAGCCAAAGAATTTGGCTTGGAGTCAATTTCGAAGGTTAAAGGGACATGATAGATATTTAAAGAGGGATAAAATCAGCGTCCCGTTTTTTTAACCACAAAGACACGAAGACACAAAGATAACCACAATTTTTAAACCACCCCCGCAGTTTTGCTCCGCTCTGCTCTGCATAACTAAGCTAGGGGACTACGCAGGGCTTCGCGAATTAACACGAATTTAACACGAATTTTTAACCACGGATTCACACGGATTCGATTTCGATTAAAACTTTATGATGAGCGGCGGCGGTTACGGTCTTTTTGCTTTCGGATTTTTTCAATTCTTCTGGCCTGGGGGCTTTGGAGGGCTAACATTTTATTTTCAAGAAGTTCACACAATCTTTTTCTGGCGTAATAACGATTAAGCGGCTGGCTGCGGCTTTCCTGGATTTTTACGGACAGACCTGAGGGGATATGTTTCAGGTAAACACAGGAGGAGCTTTTATTGACTTTCTGGCCGCCGGAACCGCCGCTTTTGACGAATCTTTCTTCTAAATCTTTTTCGAACAGGCCGCATTTGAGCATGCGCCTTTGGAGTTCCTGTTTTTTCTGTTCTGTGATTCCAAAGTTAATCATGAATTTAATTTTTAGTTTTTAATTTTTAATTTTATGTTTCCTGACTTTCGTCAGGAAACATGAAGTTTGGCATGCGGCGAATTTTGCCTTGTGAATCGACACAGGCGAGGGTGCTTTCGCCTTCGGCTAAGACTATGCCGGTATCGGGCCTGATGAGCTTATAACTATGCTCGACTTTGCTGGCCGTGACGTTGGTGCATGTGGTCTCGAGCGTTAGCTTTTCATCGTAAAAGGCCGGCCGGCGAAATTTAACGCGAAGCTCGGCAATGACGAAAAAGACGCCGGCGGCTTCGAGGTCCTTATAGGCAAGGTCGTTGGCGCGGAGCAGCTCGGTGCGGCCCATTTCGAAATAGACGGGGTAAACGGCGTGATGGATTACGCCGCCCTGGTCGGTCTCGCTATAGCGGGGCTGGATGGTTATTGTGCCTGATTTAATTGATGTATGGTTGGGAAAAGTCATTTTTTTGCCACCAAGACACATTGTCGATTGCCAATTTTCGATTTAAATCCAGACACGGGCGGCCCGTCTCGCTACGCTTCGCCGAGGCAAGCTGGAAGCCGTGCCAGAACAGCTAACATTAAACTGCAAAACACGGGCTGGAAGCCCGTGCCACAAAGAATAACATAAGTAGCGAGAGTGTCAAGTTTTAGATGCTTTAGGATGCGGAAAAGCTTAACACAATGGCCAGAACATAATATTTATCGAAAGCGTAGGATTGACATCGTGTAATTATTATGGGAGACTTACGCTTCTGTAATTTAACCCTACGGGTTTAAACTAGTAATATATAAAACTTTATTTTCCCACGAAAGGATAATTTATGAAGGTTCAGGTTAAGCTGGTTTTACTGCTGGTATGCCTGTCAGCAGGTCTGGTTTTTGGGGCGGCCAAAGGCGCAAAGGACGTGAAGGTTGAGCCCAAGGACACCAAGGCGGCCCAGGAAACAACTGCGCCCGCTAAAGAGACAGCAGTAAAGGCAGAGGTCAAGGCAGAGGCGACAGAGGCAAAGCCGGAAGTTATGCCCACGGTTAAGGCGATTGAGCCGAATATTACGGAGAGCAATGGCGTGGCAGCGACAGTTAATGGCGTGGACATTATGGAAAAGGATGTTGACGCGAAGGTCAATAGCTTTATGGAAAGAGCTGCGGCACAGATTCCGCCGAATATGGTTGACCAGTACAAGATACAGGTTCATGGGCAGGTGCTGGAGAGCATGATAATAGAAAAGCTGCTCGATGACCAGATCAAGAGCAAAGGGATAAAGATTACCGATGAGGATGTGAATAATAGATTAAATGAGATTGCCACACAGAGAGGCACAACTGTTGAACAGCTCAAAGAGGCAATTACGGCCCAGGGTCAATCAATGGACGAAGTGAAGGACAAGGTTAAAAAGATGCTGGGATATGAGAAGCTTCCGCCTGCGGCAGAGGTAAACGATGCCGACGCGAAGGCTTATTATGAAGAGAACCAAGAGGACTTTAATCAGCCGGAGCAGGTCAAGGCGAGCCATATATTGGTGAAGGTTGCGCCGACGGCGACGCCAGAAGATAAGGCGGCCGCGAAGGCGAAGATTGAAGGACTGCTTAAGCAGGTAAAGGCGGGCGGGGATTTTGCACAGCTTGCCAGGGAAAATTCGGATTGCCCGTCAAAGGCAAACGGCGGCGATTTGGGATTTTTCAGAAAAGACGCAATGGTGAAGGAATTTTCAGACGCGGCGTTTGCGATGAAGGTCGGAGAGGTAAGCAATATAGTCGAGACGCAGTTCGGATATCATATTATCAAGGTGACAGACCGCAAGGAAGCGGGAATGACATCGTTTGAGAAAGCAAAACCGGATATTATTAAAAATATGAGCGAGCAGAAGAAACAAGAAGGATTGATGAAGTTTGTGGAAAAGACAAAGGCGGACGCGAATATCGTATACCCGCCGGGCAAAGAGCCCAAGCCAAGGATGCCGATGATGCAGAGGCCTTCGAGGCCGGGGACACCTGGCAGCCAATCAAAGCCATCGGAAATAAAACCGCCGGAACCGAAAAAGACGGTGGAGTCTGCTCCGAAGTAAAATTGAGTAGTTTAAAAAAATAAGCCGGGTTACCCAAAAGGTGCCCGGCTTTTTTATTGCTATTTTTTAAATTAAGTATAAAGGGGGACACCGAGACTGTTGAAAAAGTTAAGATTGCTTCGTCGCTTCGCTCCTCGCAATGACAATATGTCGTTATCATGTCATTGCGAGCGAAGCGAAGCAATCTCAAATTGTAAGTATTGTGTTTTTTAACAGCCCTACACCAACCGATTCCTTTACAATTTTAGCAAAGAGGGCTGCCAGAATCTCGGCGGGCCAGGAACGCCTGCCAATCTGTTTAATTACATCCTGCCAGGCAAAAGCAAGCGGCATTATTACGCAATCACCAACCCCGGTGAGTTCTTTGCTTAATTTGCACAGGACGTTTCCCATCTGAACGGGGATTTCGATAATTTTTCCGCCGCCGGATTTTTGAGAGCAGCTTTGCGGTGAACCGCTGACAAAATGTTCTCTGCAGACGAATGGTCTTTGCATATAAATTGAACATTTATTATTACGAAGGAAGGGACATGTGAGATAAAGGCCGGCATACCAATCGGAAAGATTTTTCAATTCTGCGGTATTATTTAAATTTGAAAGACAAGCTAATCCCTCATTGGGGGGCAGATTTCTCATGATGCGTTTTGCGGCATTAAGAAATTTTCTCATTGTAAAATTTTCATGATGTTTTTGATTGCAGAAAATTTCTCTTTTAAACCTCGGGAGCAGACAGTGAAATAAGATAACTGCAGCAAGCCGAGCATCCTTTGATGCAGGGGATATAATTGCCGCTGCAGCGGATTTGCTGGATTGCGGTATCGACAATTTTATCACAGATTATTCTGGCCGGAGGGACGATATCGGCAAGTCGCGCAGTGCCTGCGGCGGCGATTTTGAAATCAAGGCGCTTATCGAAGATATCGAGCTGGAGAGCTGTAATTTTTGAACGGCTGGGCAGGTGTGTACCGGCGGTGCATCCGTCATGAACGGTGAATGGGTGTCTTTTGGGCACGAATTTACCTCTCTTTATTTCCCGTTTCAAAAAAGCTATATAGGACGTTAAAACAAGATAGCGAATATAGAAACATTATTATTATCGAATAATTAAGATATTTAACAACACTAAATATTGGAAGTTTATAAAGATTTCAGGGGGATTGAGAAATTGTTCATAAAAAGTTGTGGGGACATTATAAATTAAAATAAGGCACGGTCTGCGGCCGTGCCTTATTGTAAATTTTGCCGATATTTCAATTAAATCAGTGAGGCGGGATTGAGATTGGCAGATTCGATGTCCCTGAAGTATTTCACTGTTCCGTACTTGAGCTCTTCGACGGCGGCCTCATCGCAGACGATGATGCCTTTGGGATGCAGCTGGAGTGCGCTGATGGTCCAGAGGTGATTGACAGCGCCTTCGATTGCGTGCCAAAGGGCGCGGCCCTTGTTGTGGCCGTTGACGAGAATCATTACCTCGCGTGCATCCATAACAGTGCCGACGCCGACAGTAAGGGCGGTCTTGGGGACTTTGTTGACATCATTATCGAAAAAGCGCGAGTTTGCGATGATGGTGTCCTGGGTGAGGGTTTTGACGCGGGTGCGCGATGCCAGTGACGAGCCGGGCTCATTAAAGGCGATGTGGCCATCGGGTCCGATACCGCCGAGGAAAAGTTCTATGCCGCCGGCCTGTTTCATTTTTTTCTCGTATTGCTCACATTCGGCGGTCAGGTCTTTGGCGTTGCCGTTGATGATGTTAAAGTTTTCTTTTGTAATGTCGAAGTGCTTAAAGAAATTGTTCCCCATAAAGGAGTGATAGCGTTCGGGGTGGTCTTCGGCGATATTTACGTATTCATCCATGTTGAAGGTGATGACGTTTTTGAAGCTGACCTTTTTGGCCTGGTTGAGCTTAACGAGCTCTTTATACATACCGAGCGGCGATGAGCCCGTCGGCAGACCAAGGACAAAGGGCTTCGAAGCGGTGGGGCCGAACTCGCTGATTTTTTTTGCTACGTAGCCGGCGGCCCATTTGGAAACGCCTGAATAATCCGGCTGGATGATAACTCTCATAGTGTCCTCCTTTTGGCATTGGGTTAGGGTATTGGGTTTAGTTCAACTTATTTTTTGTACACGGCGAATAAGCTCGTCGGCGAGCTGGGTTTTAGTTTCGATGTGCTGCCTGATTTCCTTAACGACGGAATTTGTCTCGAAGGTTCCGCGGACGCCGGCGAAGTCAGCGGCGCGATCCGCGATATTGCCATCGATTCCAAAGCCGGTTTGGGCGGTGGCTGTAAATTCCTTTTTGGTGTCGGCCTGGAGAACATTATCGAGCTCGATGACGGCAGATTTCCATTTATTGGTCATATCAATGATGTCTGCGGGGCTCATTGCATCAATGGTTTTGCCGAGCCGCTGCTGGAGGACATTTGCGGCCCAGGCCCATTCGTATTGCGTGTAGCTTTCGTGGGCCTGTGTAAAGGCGGCGGTAATCTGGTCGAGGGTGGAAAGTGTGCCGGATTCGATGTCATCGAGGATTTTATTGATAACGGATTCAGGCGCAAACATGCCTGCAAGGTCAATCCATTTTCCTGTTCCTATTTCTGTTTCGGGCTTTAAGACCGCTCGAAGCTGCTGGACATTTATGAACTGTTTGCCATTCAGGCGATGGATGAGGCAGTTGCCGAGGAATTTATCGGTCCCTATCTGATAGAATTTGATGCCTCTTTCGAGGGCTTCATTTTTAATTTTGACGCTGTGATAGGTGAAGTAATCGCTTGAGTCACCGCTGGTGGTTTTGAGTGTGCGGAGGATATCAAGGCCGTTTAGCATTTTTTGAATGGTGTAGGGGCTGAGAAGTTTGAAATTGATGAGGTCGAGCTTTTTGGGGTCTTTTCGCTTGTCGCGTTTGGGCCATTTTCTGGCATCACGCAGGGTGCCGACCGAGCGAAGGTTAACGCCGGGGGCGAGGACGCTTTCATCTTCGTGCTCGATGAGATACGAGAAAGGCAAATCGGAGGTGTCGGAGTTGCGATAGTGCCTGCCCATAACTACGGTGAAGGCGCCGACCTTCGCGGGCCAGAGCATATATGAATCTGAAGCGGTTTTTGAGCCGCGTTCGACGATACCCTGATGAACGGGGCCGAGTTTATACATGTGGTTGCTCTGATTGGTTCCTGAGCCGGCGTTTAGGAAGCTAAACAAACCGGCGATAAGAAGGGTTGATTTGTGATGCGTGACGGTATAAGGGCCGGCAAAGATAGAGCAGGCCTCGCCATGGAAGCCGCCGCAATTGGCAAAGAAGACGGAGTTTTCGGCGGAATATTGTTTGGCCAGTTCGGTTGCCTGGCCTACGAAGCAATGGGCAAGGATTGCGCCGTCACTAATTTTAGAGCCGGAGCAGGCAATGAAATTATGGGCGAAGACGCCAGGTCCGATATAAACGGGGTCCTGGGGACAACTATTGATAGAACCGTTTTCGAGCCGGCTTGCGGCTTCGATAGTTGCGGCCGGACCAATGCAAACATTTTTAATGGTTCTGCAATTTAAAATTTTAGTGCCTGCGCCGATTAGCCCCATTGAGGATGATACAGAGGCGGCATACTGATTAATCATTGCACGCAGTTTATCGATTAGTTTGGGTCGATGGCGATAGAGTGCGATAACATACGCTAGCTGGGCTGTAAGATTATCGTAAATAGGGACTTCCCTGCCGCCTGCCTCATTGATTACAGCGCACTCGGAGCCGTTGCCGAAAGTTGATTTACCCTCCACGATGAGCAGGTCGAGATTTTCAATTACAACATCATCCTCTATCCGGTAATTTGCGATATAGCTTTTGACTTCATTGATATAGACATTATTGCCAATTTCGCAATTGTGAATGACGGCATTGGAGATACCGGAGGGACGGACAAGACCGCCTTCAAATTGAACATCTTTCTCGAAGAGACCCAGCCGGATATCGCCTGAAAAAAAAGTTGTTTTTACACGCTGTGGATTAAAAGCATCGGCGACCTGGACTTTTGACCAGTCGGAACAGGTGCAGCCCTGTGCAGTTAGTTTTGATATTTCATCGGGGGTCAGAGGGCGGTATTTGGAAGCCATTTTCACCTCATGTTTTATTGGACGTTGGCCTGAATTGATGCACAGCGCCTGGCGATTGCCGGGCTTTTGGCTGAAAGCACAATCGCGACCAAAAGGTATTTTTTAACAGTTATAAGCGGTAAGTCAAGAATTTTTCAACTAAATGGAAAAGCCAGTTGGAATGGGTAATTTTATTTTAAATAATTTAATAAATTGCGCAAAAATTTTTATAGCCGCGGGTAAAGGTGAGCCGATGAAACTATGTATCAATGATTGTATAAGTGGTCGCGTCATTATTGATTTTTTTAGCGGGTTGGTAATTATGTCAAACCAGGTACTTCGACAGGCTCAGGACAGACCCAGAGTTACCAGAGTTCTGGTGGTGCTGCTGGTCTCTATGACGACAGGCGCTGTCGTTTTGATGGCGCTTGGAAATCATCCGCCGTCAGCGGGGCCGTTCTGTCTTTCGACTTATTACCGGCTTGACCCGATACAGCAGGCGATTGATTCGCGCGTGACGCAGGTGCCGGGCAGATGGGAAAGTGTTGAGATTTATTTCAGCGGGACAAAGGCGGGAAATATCGACCAGCTCTCATCGCTTTCCGGGCTGGCCAATTCCGATGATATCAATTGTCACTTTGTAATATGCAACGGGCTTGGCGGCAATGACGGCCAGATTCTGACGAGCGAAAAATGGCAAAAGCAATGGTCGGTGATACCGGACCACACATGGTACGGTTCGAGCAGGACGATTCGAGTTTGCCTTGTGGCAGACGGCAAGACGGTCAAACCGACAAATTCACAGATTAAAAGGGCAGAGGCACTCGTCGAGACACTCTCGATGAAGTTCAATATCCCCGCCGCAAAAATCTTCTATCCGAATAACTGGCGATAATTTTTCGTCGCTGGTGACTCGTGATTCGTATCTCGAAAATTTAGATTCCCTGCAGCCAGTTTTCAGAGAATTCAGCGATATCCAGGATATCAACAAATCCATCGGCGGTGAGGTCTGTCCCGCCGCAATACCCAACCAGCATCGGTGAAGGTGTTATCGCAAAGGGCAGGGGGTGGAAACGTAATTTGTGCCGAGGGCGCCGCGCCAGATGGAATTGGCTATTGAGCGGTCAGCGATATTTACAACTCCATCACAGTTAATGTCGCAATCCTTTAATGTAAACGCCCCGGCCGAGCCATTTCGCCAAAAAGCGTTAATTATCGACCTGTCTGCTATATTTACCACGCCGTCATTATTAGTATCCCCGAGCAGGGCAATCGCAAATTCCTTTTCGGCGCGACCAGTGTTGCCGTATCGATCGCCGACTATTTCACAGATGACTTTGAATGTTTGGCCTGAATCCGAAATCGAAAATGGCACGTCACATCCCCGGGCACTAATGGGGAATTTCGGTAATGCGGTTGATGGCACACCACCAAAGCCTCCTCTTGGTCCTACATTTACATCATCCGGCAATTCAATCGACCAATAATACATATAACTGCTATTTCCACAGGGATCATCTATATCACTAATTTGTGCCATTATAGATGAATAATCTTTATTGGGCATGTTCTGATACATCCAGTTTGAGTCTAAAACAATATTAAACTGAATTGAATTATCCCATGCCAATCTCGGATAAGTAATTGCTTCTTTGATTGTCCAAATATCATTGAAATCCCAGCCGATGAAGCTTGCCTTTTGTTTCATTTGCTGATCCGTTAACGGCTCCCCTAAATTATTATCTGGTCCGCTGTTGATAAGATAAAAATCATTTATGATTGTAGCATAATTATACCCTGCAAATCCCCCCCCCGAACTGGAATTAACTTCACCTATCGAATAGCAATTTCTTATTATGCCCTCATTATTTACTCCAATGAAACCTCCGATACTCGAATATCCGCTTACATTTCCAGTCGAATAAGAATTATCTATATTGCCGCCCCAATTTGTTCCTACAAGTCCAGCGCACCAATCCCCTCCAATAACCGAACATGTCGAATAGCAATTACTGATAATTCCTCCCTCTTTGTTTCCAACTAACCCTCCTATTTCAAAACGGCCTGAAACTTTTCCACTTGCATAACAATATGAAGTCCCGCCGCTTTGATAGCCAACTAATCCTCCAACATAGGCATCTCCGTTTACATCTCCTGTCGCAAAGCAATGATTGATATTGCTGTGCTCTGCATAACCTACTAATCCGCCGAAACCGGATCCGCTATTTCGGAAATAATTCGAAATATTACTTTTTGAATTACAATTTGTTACAAAACTTTCATAATCGTAACCTATTAAACCTCCCAGATTACCTGTCCCAAAAATATTACATTCGGTGAAACAATTAGTGACATGACTGCTTTTACTTGCTCCTATCAAGCCGCCTATATACCAGGAAGTTTCACCTGCTATGATATTTCCAGTTGAAGAGCAATTGTAAATTTCGTTTGCCCAGTTATAACCAACTAATCCACCGATATACTTTGAAAGCCATCCGCTCTTAATATTTACATTTTCCAGATTAACATTTTCAATGCTAATGCACCAAATATTTCCGAATAGCCCCAGGTAATTTGTATTCATTCCATTTGTGTCAATTGTCAAGTTGATGATTTTATGTCCCGCCCCATCGAAAACACCTTTAAAAACCGGCCAACTTTGTGCTGCAATAACTGCTTCGGGGTAAATAAAGTTTCCGGGCAGATTCGGGTCGAGATTAATATCTGCTGTAAGGACGAAAGATTTACTATAAACCCCAACGTCTATTGCCATATTCAGAAGGTCGGACGCGTTCGAAATCTGATAAGGGTCATTAGCCGCTCCCGAACCGCCGGAATACTCGGGACTAAGACCACATCTTTTTAATTCAGGATAATTGAGACCTTCTTCCGTAAACCATATTTTAATGAAATCCCAACCAGCAAAACTGCTCCGCATTTTGAATTGCTCATCAGTTAGCGATATTCCATTACCGTTATTAGGTCCGGCATTATTAAGAAAATAGCTGCTTATTATATTTTCCTTTGGAGTGTAGTCATCTTCTCCAACTAATCCACCCGAGTATGGCATAAAAGGCACAGTCCCTCTCGAAAAACATTTAATAATATTGCCTCTATTGTGTCCTGCCAAACCCCCAATATAAGCTGAAGTCTCTCCTTCAGTGACGCTGCTAATCGAATAACAATTAATGATATTGCCATCGCTAATCCCTATAAGTCCTCCGAGATTGCTTGATGAATATAAACCTGAAACTGTTCCAGTCGAGTAGCAGCTTTTTATATTTCCGTTGTTGCGACCCGCTAATCCTCCTGAATACCATGAGAAATTAAAGTTGACATTACCTGAAGAAAAAGAGTTATCTATCACGCCATTGTTAAGTCCAACTAATCCTCCAACATTTTGCGTTGTGAAATTTTTGGTAGTATTGATATAACCAGTCGAATAAGAATTGATGATGCTTCCGTCATTCTGTCCGACTAAACCGCCCATATGGTATGCAGCATCTATAATGTTAGCTTCCGAATAACAATTTAATATTACAGATTTACTGGCGCTAAAGCCAATTAAGCCGCCAATGTAACTCGAAATACCATTATTTTTTATAATTCCATCCGAATGGCAACTTTCTACTGTGCCGTAGTTGCTGTATCCTGCAATCCCACCAAAATAAGATGAATTGATGTCACCCGTGATAACGCAGGATGAACAGCAATCAATGATATTATTCTTCGAGCCGCCCGGGCTCTCGGTGTTATATCCAATCAAACCCCCAAAATACATTGAATTGCTGTCAGTTTTAATAACACCGCTGGATGAACAATTTCTGATAATCCCGCCCTGATTATAAGCTACTAATCCCCCAATGAAATTTGTTTTATTGCCTCCTCTTATATTTATATTTTCTAATGTTATATTTTTGATTTCTTTGTTGGTGGCATATATAACTGACCCAAAGAGCCCCAAACAATCATTCCCATCATTAGTATCTATTGTCATGTTGAGAATTTTATAGCCATTTCCATCGAAACCGGCCCTAAAATATCTTCCATCAAAATATAAGTTTGAACCGTTAACATCGCGACCTATTACCGCTTTTCTAAAGACCTGATTGCCGGGAAGATTAGGATCAAGGTCAATATCGGAAATCATTATAAAACATTTATTATAGTCATTTGTATCATTTGCCAAGGTCATCAGGTCAGTGGCATTTGCGATTTCGTAAGGGGTATTGGGATCGCCTGTGCCGCCGGAGTATTTGGCAAGGGAGGGAATTGAGAAAAGAACGATAACCAAAATCGCAAATATAATGCGTCTCAAAAAAGAATCTCCTCATTTTTTCCTGAAACCTTCATTACTGCTCCTCAAAACGGTAATATTATAGCAAATTTAGCATTCGGTGTAAATGAATCTTCTTATACAAGCTAAAATGGAGGTAAATTTAGGGGGTTGCGTTTATCAGTTGCGGTTCCGTCTTCGTTTTCACTACGCCGGACAGTACGCGGCTCGTTTCGTTAATCGGAATTCGGCTCAGGGCAAATTGCACGGGCTGGAAGCCCGTGCTACGAAAAGCGCGGGCAAGATGCCCGAGACACCCTCCTTCGCTAAAAGCTACGGAGGGCAGGCGTTATAAATCGGGGTTGGGGACAGGGTCGAAGCCGTATTGTTCGAGCGTTTTTGGCTGGCGGATGGACTGGCGTTTGATGATATAAGTGTCACCGTCAATTTTGCCGCCGGATTGAAGGATTGCCTTTTCGGCGCGCTTCAGTGAACTATTGATGAGGTCGTTATAAGTGTAGGTGGTGTGGCTGTATTTGCTGTTGGGATATTTTTCGATACTGGTTTTCCATTGAGCGGGTAGTTTTTCGTAGCCGAGCATCGCGCCAACAATACAAGCGGCGTTTGAGGGGTTGCAATCGGAATCCTGGCCGCAGCGGGTCGCGTATTCGATTGTCTTGAGGATGTCACCGTCGCCGTAAAGCAGGCCGATAGTTATGAATGCGCCGTTAAGGGCCGCGTTGATATTGAAATTATCTTTTTCCATTTTGCAATCAAGAAGGGTATTTAGATATTTATCGTTAATATATTTCCAGCAGGCCTTGAAATCATCGGGATTTTTGTCGTGGAAATCGATTACATCTTTGATTACCTGGTAATACTGCGATTTGCGAGGCATCGCCTCGATTGACATCCTTACAATTTTATGAATGTCATCATATTCGAATGCAAGAGCATTCATCGTGCTGACATAAAAACCGCCGTAAACGCCATCGCCGTAATTCATCACATGGGCTGCCCTGTCGCTAATCTCTACAGCCGTCATCGGCATCATCGGGCACATAAGACCGACCCAGTCGCATTCGATTTGCCAGTCGATATCGTTTCCGCATTTGTTGAAGCGGTTACCTTCGCCTGCCCACATACCCGATTGCGGCGGCTTTATGCCCTTTCGAAGATTTTCTCTGCCGACTTTGTTTGCGTGCCATAATTCGTAGCCGCTTTTCATGAAAGCCTGGCCGTAATCATCCATTGTCGCGGCGAATATGCCGTTTGGCTCATTGAGTTTTCTGTCCATCGCCTCGATGAAGGTTATCTGGACATAAATGTCGTCCTGATTGAAGCCGCCATTCATATTCGGATATAAATTTATTGGGCCGGTGAACATTTTGCCTTTGGCCTTGAATTCGGTCGGTCCGCCTGCGCAGACGCCGGCGGTCTTACCGAGCCAGCCGCCTTTTATTTTGTCTTGTAGAGCTGTTTTGCTAATCTTAAATTCATTTTTTTTGTTCTGTTGTGCCTGCTGACAGCTTGTGAAAAGGCAAAGAGATATTATTATAATCGCCCATTTTGTTTGCATGCCGGTATCATCCTAAATTAAGATTTTTCCGCTTCGCCCCGATAGATCGGGGCTTCGGTCGAAATGACATTTTTTTTCATTTCACGAGTATTGACAATATCAAAATGTTAATTGCCGGGCAAGGAAAAGAAGATTCCGCCAGCAAAAAAAAATGGCTGTGAGTCGTTTTAGGACACACAGCCAAAGCTAAAAACTCATGGATAGGAGGTTAATAATCGTTTTAAATAGTTACCATCCCAAGTCTGCAGGCGGGATATTCATTTTTTCCCTGCCAGGCATATCCAATTGATCCGGCTGCATATTGAAAGCACCTTGCCTTGGGCCGAAATTCTGCCGGCCTTCACCATCCCAGCCTTGCTTTTGCCAACCTTGTCCAGGCATACGGTTTTGTTTAGGCATGCCGCAGCCGGGACAGCATCGATTTTGAAATTGCTGCATGTGAGGTCCGGGCATTGGTGAGCCCTGATTTGGACCTTGTCCCCAGCCGGGAGCCATCTGGCGGGCCATTTTGCGGTGCGCCCATTTATGCCATTTGTTGAATTTTGCCATTTCCTTCATCTTTTCCCTGCGTTCCATCATCTTGTTGATGATTTCGCCCATCTTCTGCTTGTCGTTGGCTTTGTAAGCGTCATTTAGCTGGTCGAGCAGAGGCACGGGCCTTTCGGCTTTAGCGGCGTTTTCATCTATTTTTGGCTTGTCGGCTGACTTATCCTTTACTTTCTGTGCCGCTAAGGCAGCCATTGTTATTAATAAAACAGCGGCGGTAATACCTGTAATTATTTTTTTAGTCATAATCGACCCCTTAAAATACGGTTATTTCAAAGTTCAGGAGTTCAGACGTTATTTGATACTGATTTATTGCAGAGAAGATAATAAATCGAGTTTGCTTTAATAAAAGAGTGTCAGCCGGAATTAAAATGCTTGCGGGGTATATGATGCTTTCTTAAAATGACTTCTTTACTAAAGAGGCGGTCACAACTTGTGATTAAGAGAGGAAAGATATGCTGGCTAAATTGTATAGCGTTGCGCTTGAGGGGATAGAGGGGATAATCTGCGAGGTTGAGGTGGATGTCGCGCGTGGCGGGTTCGAGAAGACGCTGATTGTGGGCCTGCCGGATGCGGCGGTGAAGGAAAGCATCGAACGGGTGCGAAGCGCGATTGTCAATTGCGGATATAAATACCCCAAAACGCAGTCACTGGTAAATCTCGCCCCGGCGGACATAAAAAAGGAAGGGCCGGCATTCGATTTGCCGATTGCGCTGGGGATACTGCTGGGACAAAACGTTTTCGGAAGCTCGCTTTTAAAAGATTTTGTCATCATAGGCGAATTGGCTCTCGATGGAAGGGTGCGGCCGGTAAATGGGATTTTGAGCATGGCGATGACAGCAAAGGCGGCGGGCTTTAAGGGGATAATCGTGCCATTGGATAACGCGGCCGAGGCGGCGGTCGTGGCGGATTTGGATGTTTACGGGGTGGGGTCATTGACGCAGGCGGTCGATTTTTTAAAT
>CAYSKP010000212.1:0-3581 GCA_964431645.1 uncultured Pirellulales bacterium | reverse complement strand
TTGCCGATTGTCGATTTTTAATTTGGATATTCATTTTTGGTTTATTATTGTCCCTGTATATGGATTTATATAAACAGGTTTTATTTTAGATAAATAGCCGGTCCAAGGGGAATTAATAGAGCAGGCATCTTTATATTTTTTCGTTTCGTAAATATAAAAATAGTTTCGGCTGAATTCAGGCCCAATACCTAAATTTGTTACTGAAGAACCAGTATAATCAGCGTAATAATCATCCTGAAGGAACATTCCTATTCCTGCTTGAATCTGGGAAATCCTGTTAAAAATATCATCGTTACTATAGTTAGAAGAACTTGTTGCTGTATATCCATCACGATTTCTAATTCTAACTTCATGACTGATTAATTTGCCGGACGGTGAAAAAACAATAGAAAAGGTTGTAGCATCCGTAATTAATTGTGTATTTTTTATTTCTGTTTCCGAGTTCAGATACCCATCGCCACGAGGGGTCACGTTATTCGGCTCATAAAGCATATCGGTAACAGCTATCGAATCCGGCAGTTTAATCGGCTGAATTCCATCGGCAGCTCTAAATCCGTTTTCGAGACCAGTTTTGTCATAGTCATAGATGATAAAGACAATATATTGCGAAGAATGAATAGGATTATCCGGGTCATAGATTTTCTGAAAACGGATGCCGGCATATCGCTGTTCTTTGGCGGCGATGGCACGGGCACTGGCCAGAGCGGCATTTATTATGGATTTTGCGCCGCTTTCGGATTCGAAGGAATTAAGGAGCATATTGGTGGTAGGGACGGCCAGGGCAATCATCAACGCGGCAATACTGATGACGATTGTCATTTCAGTAAGCGTCACACCGGATTGTCTTTTTTCGTTTATCATTTTATATCATCAGAAGTATTTGGGTCGCCATCGGGACCATCTGAAATTATTACAGGGAAAGTTTTCTTTGTTGCCGGATCAGGATAAAACCCGGGGCCAAGAAGAATATAGCGATCATCATAATAATCATAACGAAGGGTCTTGCCGGGCAGTATTCCTGATTTCCAGGGGTCGATAAATCTAAACAGAGGATAAGTAACCCCATTTGCCACGAGTTTCATTTCATTGCCGGCATTATCTTTATTTGTAATCAGAGATTTATCAATTTTGTCGAGGGTAGTCCTGCATTCGGGCACCTGGCTGAGGAAGAAATAAAGGGCTTCACTGCCGGAGTATTCATCTAGATGATTTATGGCAGGCACAATTGTAACACTGCCAAGAGGTAAATTGAGGGCTATTCGAATTGTATATGTCAGGTCATTAACGGAAAAGCCATTGCAATCCAGAGGGAAAGTAAAACCTGTAAAGCCCGCATCCTGATATGTGTAGCCGAAATTATTAAACTGCTGGAGTGCGTTACCGATGAGGGCGATTGTTTCTCTTGTTAATTTTTCCTTTGCCTGGTCATTTAAGCGTTTGGTGATTTTGAAGATCATTGAGACCAGTATGGCGATAATCGCCACGACCATTATCATCTCGATGAGCGTGAAGCCGGATTTATAAGCGCGCGTTCTCATATAAATATCGCCCCAAAAAAATGCCGGCGTTTAGTAGTTATGTATGTCATCGGCCGTGCCGTAATAGCCATCGGCCCCCGCTGAAATTAAAATATATGAATCTGGATTATACGGCCAGACATTCTGTGTAATTCTCGGATCTCTTAAGCCGTATCCGGTACCTGTTCCCCCATACCCCGTAAGTAATGCATTATCTTTATAAGCTTCTCTATAGAAAACGAGATTGTCCGTAGGCGAAGTTGAAAAACCAAGAGGATGTTTTAAACCAGAATTTCCGTTTGCAGTAAGTTTACCTAACTGAATTAAAGGATCATTATCAGTATAATCATAAATTCTGTAGCTTGTATTAATTACAAATATATTAGGATCAAATATTTTGCTGGATGTGTTTGCTTTATAATAAAGAATAGGCGCACCGGCCATAATAACTTTTCCTGTGGCATCAATTGTTTTACGGACTTTAAAAACATCGCAAAGAACAAAGGTATTAGGAGCAAGCGGGTTGGTATTATTGAATAATTTGCTGATTTGGAAAACATTAGCTGTCGCAGCTTCTATATAAGCATTTTTTCTTTCATTAAGAGTAGTCTGCGGCCCTCTATTTCTAGCCGGGTCATAAGATAGGTCAGTTCCCGGCCCAGCAACAAAAGCTAGACCGCTTCCCGTATAGCCATCCGCACGCCATGCAGTGCTAGGGTGAAAGCCCATCAGGTCCCAGCCAAGCAGGGCCTCAGAAAGTTTCTGCGCACCACAATAGTTCGTTAGAGGAGGAAAAGGCGGAATTACACGCCAATTGGAAGGCGGGTAATCACCATAATCCTGTTTAAAGGCCTGCAAAGCTGTATCAATTGATGCAAACTGGGCCTTTTGGGCTGTTTCTTTTGCCTTTAAGCGAACGGCCGCAATTGAGGGGATGAGGATACCCAGCAATATGGCAATTATTGTTACGCTGGTAAGCAATTCAACGATTGTAAACCCCTTACGCTTATTCATTATGTTCATCCTTAAATTCTAAAATTTATTACCAAGCCTCAGCAAAGAGCGCAAAGTCATCAAAATTGACTAATCCATCCTCATTGAGATCGGCTCTGATGCAAGTGACTCCGCCTGCGAGCCAGTCTCCGGCAAATATGAAAATATCATAATAGTCAATGGATAAATCATTATTAAAATCGGCCGCTGGCGGGTCAATGAATGTAGGCCCAATGGGGGCCTGATAACAGCCGTGCATCCAATCTTTAGCAAAAACAGCATAGTCGTCGAAATCGAGAATATTATCGTTATTTAAATCCAGGCCGCCGGTGAGCCAGTTTTCCGCTATAGTCTTTAAGTCAAAGATATTTACAATGCAGTCATGATTAAAATCTCCAGGCCGGTAAACTGTAACAGTGCCCCGATTAACAAAATTGATAGAGTCCCATCTAGCAAGATAATAATAATAATATGGTTGAGTGACTGTTGTATTAGTTCTTATACCGAGACCTAACAAATGCTGACCATCCGGGACATTGATATTTATTTCAATGTGAAAGACACCATTTTGGTTCAGACCAGCAAGATTCGAATCCCAAATTGTATCGCCATCTATTGTAAGAACCGCCATAAATAATTTTGAATCCCAACCGACATATTCGGGGTATTCCGTGCCGAGCTGAAGGTCAAATGCGATTTTATTTACGTCACTGAAATAAATGCATTGTGCCACATAAGCAATATCATCTTTTTGGAATGTAGCATATGTTCCTGTCGAAATAGCTAAAGACAAGTTGCCGTCAACAGCCCAATAATTATTCACAGCACCGCTGAACTTCGAAGCAGGGATATTGACATCGAGCCAGTTGGCCGGAGGATAAACCGAAATGTCGCTAATCTGACCATCCATTTCAAAACTTCCGTTCCTTATCAAACTTACTTCTGCCGCCTGCCCTGTTAAAGCTGATAACAACAGACAAGCCAGCCAAATACTAAAAACCCTTTTCATCGCCTCTCCTGAGATAATTATTTAATTACTAAAATTACAAATATCGTCTTTTGTTCCGTATT
>CAYSKP010000211.1:0-21314 GCA_964431645.1 uncultured Pirellulales bacterium | reverse complement strand
AGCAGTTTGTCGATGACGGCTTTACATCGGTGATGATTGATGCGTCGAAGCTGCCATTCGAAGAAAATATAAAGGTCACAAAAGATGTAATAAAATATGCTCATTCCAAAGGCGTGGTTGTCGAGGCGGAGCTTGGCCAACTGGGCGGTATCGAAGAGCATGTTGTCGGCGTCGATGATGTCGAAAAGCATTTAACTGACCCCAAGCAGTGCTCTGAATTTGTTAAAAAGACCGGCGTCGATTCTCTGGCCGTAGCGATTGGAACCAGCCACGGTGCCTATAAATTTAAAACTGAGCCAACTCTGGCCATTGACCGTATAAAAGAAATACAAAAATTGCTGCCGGGCTTTCCGCTTGTTATGCACGGTTCGTCCACAGTTTTAAGGGAATTTGTAGACCTGATTAATAAATATGGCGGCAAGATGCCAAACGCGATGGGCGTGCCCGAAGCGGCTATTTCGGAAGCTGTAAAATTAGCAGTATGTAAGGTCAATATTGACACGGATTTGCGAATGGCCTTGACTGCGAAAATCAGACAGGTATTCGCCGAAAAACCGGGCGAGTTCGACCCGCGTAAGTATTTAGGCCCCGGCCGTGAAGCCATAAAGGCCATGGTCAAACATAAGCTGCACGTCCTTGGCTGTGCCGGCAAGGCCGCCGAGTGCCTGTAGTTGATTTAATGGTTGAAAGTAATTCGTTAATAAAAATGGGCGTCTGCAGCCCAAGTCAGACGCTCATTTGTTTATTGAAAGAGATATAAATGCAGACAAACCGCGCTAACTGGATAAGGTCGCGTGTCTTGTGGCCTGTGATGATAATCGGTTTCTTTACGGCCGTAATATGTTTAACCGCCGCATCTAATGATAATATTGATAAAAATATACTGGCTGCTATTGCCGACCCCTGCAGTGTTGTTGCTGACATAAACAGCCAGCAGGGAGTTGTTGATCTGGCCACCAGGCTTATAGAGCAGGGGAAATTCGATGAAGCAGGAAAAATCATCGCCGAAACAGTCCAGATTCACAAGAATTGGAAAAAAGTCACGGAATTGAATGATGTTGTTGCCCAATGGCACCAAATGCAAAAGGACCGTCTCGTCAAACGCGAAGAAGCCTACAAAAAAGAGATGGCCAAATTCGAAAAATTGACTTCGCCTGCCGCAAAGGACATTAATGACACAAATGATGCGAACGAGCCGAAAGGACCTACTGCAATACTTGCTGCGGTGGTCCGGATAATGGAATTCGCAAATGAACAGCAAAAGCAAAAATTATTGTCTGACCCTTGCGTTATAAATGCGATTTTGAGAGCTAAGTCCGAGGCCGCCGATTATGAGAGTAAAGGTAAGTGGCTCGATTCCTATGTAACCTGTTACAGCTGGCTTTCGGTTATTGACCCCAATAATAAAACATATTCGGAACATGCTGATGAGTTGATGACAAAGGCTGAAATAGCAGGCTCATTTCAGGATAGTCCATGCGAAACCGGCAAACAGCGGCTTGAAGGCGTGAAGCGCCGAATTTTTGTCAGGGCTGTCGACGAGCTGAGCTTCAGGTATATAAGTAAAATAGATTATAAGGAGATGGCATCTAAAGGAGTCAGGCGATGCAGGCTGCTTGCGGATGTTGTGGGGACACTTGTTTTTGTGCGGGACTCAAACACAACCGCTAAAGAGCCGCCCCCTCCTTCAATGATGATACCCAGTCTGCAGGGGGGCGTCGAAACCGTCGAAAAGCGGCAGCAGGAATCTGCTTCATCTATTGCCGCACTTGGAGAAAGTTTCAAGGATTTTAAACCGGATGCCAACGCATTAATAATGTTTAGTGCCGCAATGGAATCTATTCAAAACGATATAAACAACTGGCCCCAGGATGGCTCCAAAGACAGCTTCATAGAGATTACCGAGAAAGTCTTTGAGCTTAATATCACAACTGCCAGGATGCCCGAAGGTGTTGTAATCTCGCAATTCGCGGAAGCATCTTTTTTAACGCTTGACCCTTATACGATACTTGTCTGGCCAAGAGATGTTTCTGAATTCGAGCAGCAGATGACAAATGAATTCACCGGCATAGGTATAGAGATATCCAGACAAAGCGGGCAGCTTACAGTCGCAAGCCTTCTGCCTGATACACCGGCTTATAATTCCGACCTTGATGTCGGCGATGTAATTGAAAAGGTGGACGGGATGCCCACTAAGGACGTGCCGCTTAGCTGTGCGGTCAGCCGCATAAAAGGCCCTGCGGGGACAAAGGTTGTTTTGACCATACGCCGCAACAGCCAGGAACCAAAAGATATTACGCTCAAGCGCGCAAAGATAGTGGTGCCGACCCTTCGAGGCTGGCAGCGGACCGGCCAGGGCAAGTGGCTGCGGATGCTCGATGAGAAAAATAAAATAGGGTACATCAGGTTGACTAGCTTCTCGGAAACTACAGCAGCCGACACTGAGGCCGCCTTAAAGTCCCTTGAAGCATCGGGAATGAAGGGTTTGATTCTGGATTTGAGATTTAACCCCGGCGGCTTTTTCGACAGCGCTGTCGCAGTCGCTGATGAGTTTCTTAATAACGGTTTAATTGTAATAACCCGGTCACGTTTCGGAGCCCCGGCATACACATCAGCTCACCCGAGAGGCACACATCCGAATTACCCAATGGTTGTGCTGATAAACGCGGGCTCGGCAAGCGCTTCGGAGATTGTGGCAGGCGCATTGGCTGACCCATCGCAAAAACGTGCGACACTGGTTGGGGAACGGACTCACGGCAAAGGCGTCGTGCAGGGTATATCCCAATATCCCGGCGAGGGCGCACAATTGAAGTATACTATGGCAAACTGGTATTTGCCTTCCGGACAGAAGATAATGAGCCAGGAAGAGGCCAAAAAAGAAGGGAAATCCGACTGGGGCGTCGGCCCTGATGTCACTGTGCCTCTGCGAAGTGATGAATTTAGAAAGATGTTCGAGATGCAGCGGGATAATGATGTCCTTGTAAATGTCGGACATAATGATGCCAATTCGCCGATGAAGAAATATACCATTGAGCAGGCAATCGATGCTGACCCTCAATTATCTACGGCGATTCTGGTATTAAAAAGCAAGATAATACGTGAACAGGAAGATAAAAGTAAAAATTAAAATTTCGGATTATATTAGATTTCGTGATTGAGGGGGGAACATTTTGAGAGATAGACAATGACTATGGAACATCGTTCAATTGAGCAAGCCAGAGAAGACAAACTTCATGCGGTTAAAGAAATGGGTATTGACCCATACGGCAGCAGATTTGATGGAGCCCAGGCTGCAGCCGGGATAAAGGCGGGATATCAGGACGGCATTGAGGGACAAAGGGCAAAATGCGCGGGCAGGATTGTTCTTCTGCGGGATATCGGAAAGCTTATATTTATCACTTTGAGGGATAGCTCCGGCCCAATTCAGGTCGGCTTGAGCAAGAGCCTGCTCGAAGCGAAATGGAGCTTTGTAAAGCTTCTTGAGCTTGGGGACATAATCGGAGCATCAGGCGGCCTCGGCAAGACAAAAACTGGTGAGATAACGATATGGGCAGATGAAGTGGTTCTATTGAGCAAGTCGCTGATGCAGCCGCCCGAAAAATGGCATGGACTGGCCGATATAGATTTGCGATACAGGCAGCGATATGTTGACCTGTGGGCAAATCCTGATGTGATGGAATTATTCAAAAAACGAAGCGCGATTTTACGGGGAATTCGGGAATACCTTACCGGCAAAGGATTCATGGAGGTTGAAACCCCGATGATGCAGACGATAGCCGGAGGTGCGGCCGCAAAGCCATTTATCACTCATCATAATACATTAGATATGGATTTATATTTGCGAATCGCGCCTGAATTGTTTTTGAAACGTCTCCTTGTGGGCGGGATGGAAAAGGTTTTCGAAATAAACCGCAATTTCCGAAATGAAGGTTTGAGCACAAGGCATAATCCGGAATTTACCATGCTAGAACTCTATCAGGCATACGGTGACTATAATTTGATGATGGATTTGACAGAAGAGCTGATTTGCCAATTGGTCGAAAAATACTGCAAGGAAAACAGGGCGAATTTCGGCGAAAAAAATATAGATTTTGCAAGGCCGTGGAGGCGGGCTAAATACGCCGAACTTCTAAACGAGTATGCCGGCTGCGATATTGCAGATATTGGAGGTATTCGCAAAAAAGCGGAGTCGCTAAAGATTGACCATAAGGATATGGATGATGCAGTGGTAATAAACGAGGTGTTCGAGCAAACGGTCGAAGAGCATCTAAATAATCCTACATTTGTGATTGATTATCCGGCAGCGCTTTGCCCTTTAACTAAGCGCAAAAAAGACCAGCCGGAAATCGCAGAGCGTTTCGAGCTTTATATCGCCGGAATGGAAATGGCCAATGCCTATACAGAGCTAAATGACCCGGCGATACAGGAGGAAAATTTCCTTCATCAGCTTCGAGGCCAAAAAGAGACCATGGCTACGATGGACCACGATTTTGTGACTGCCCTTAAATACGGCATGCCGCCCGCCGGTGGTCTTGGTATTGGCATAGACCGGCTTATAATGATACTAACAGGCGCCACAAGCATCAGAGACGTTGTTCTATTTCCTCTTTTAAAACAAATCAAGCCTGGTTAGCAAATGTGTTTTAAAATTAATGGAAAATAATCTGTTTGTAATAATACTGGAGTAGATTTAAATAGTATATCAAAGTATGGTCGCGATTATTGACATAGAGCGGTTCGGCAGGCGAATCGGCGAAGAGTTTGGTGCCGAGAAGGTGATACTATTTGGTTCATACGCACAGGGCACCGCCACACAGGATTCGGATGTTGATCTGCTTATAGTCGCTCCATTTGAGGGCAGGAGTGTAGATAAATCAGTTCAAATCCGGCTCAAACTGCGTCCCTCATTTCCTGTCGATTTACTTGTTCGTACCCCTGAAAAGATACACCAACGTCTGGAAATAGGGGATCAATTTATAAAAGATATCATAACAAGTGGCAAGGTCCTTTATGAAGCCAACAACCGCTGAATGGATTGAAAAAGCAGAGGGCGATTTTGCAACCATGCAGCGTGAGTTCCGTGTAAGAAAAAATCCTAATTACGATGCAATTTGCTTTCATGCTCAGCAATGTGCTGAAAAATATCTTAAGGCGAGATTGGCAGAGGTGGATATTTCTTTTGGTAAAGTTCATGATCTTGTATCTTTACTTGACCATTTATTAAGCATTCAGCCTGATTGGGAAATTTTCCGTGAAGATTTGGCTTATCTTTCTGATTTCGCTGTAAGCTTTCGATATCCGGGTGAGTCAGCTAACAAAGAATCGGCCGTTGATGCCGTCCGTAGATGCCGATTCTTTCGCAAGATTGCTCGTAGTGTACTTGGATTATCAACATAGCTGTTAATTTTTTTTTGTCTAGCTATTGGATAAAAGATGCTGAAATTATTTTTATGGCTGCGGTATCTTCGCAAGAGGAAGGTAGTGCTGCTGAGCATTGCCGCCGTTGCTCTTTCATCGGCACTCCTTATTGTTGTCGCAAGTTTATTCAACGGCTTCATAAACGCATTCGAGCAGAACGCAATTGACACAATGGGTGATATTATTTTATCTCCCGGAAAGACTTTTGAGAAATATGCTGAGCTTGAAAAAAGGCTTGAAGACATCAATCATGTAAAGGCCGCTACCGCAACATTATCTGCACAGGGACTTTTAAATCTGACAAAAGGTAATGTCCGTGCGGTGGAAATCTGGGGGATTGAACCTGAAAAATTCGGCAAGGTTACAGAATTTGATAATTTTCTTGTTAAGACAAAACAGGGGGCTTCTGCTGATGGAAAAGTTATTAATGGTTATGTTGGAATAGCAGTTTTACAGGAACCAAATGAAAAAACAGATGAGTATGATTTAAATGCCGTTGAGAAAATGATAGGCGGGCAGCTTGTCATCACAACCGGCTCAATTCCATCGAAATCTGAGGATAGTACAAATAAATTTAGACGCAAAACAATTCAATTTACATTAGCAGATGCCGTATTTTCCGGATTTTATTATTTTGACAGTAAGTTCGTGTACCTGCCGATAGAACAGCTAAGCAAAGCAGTTTACGCCGATTCGAAAGAGCCCTTCGCACGTCAAATTCATATAAAGATTCAAAAGGGAGCCAATACAAATGCCGCAATTGCGCAGATTCGGGGAGTATGGAATATTTTCGCCTCCGAAAAACTCGGCTGGGATGATTATCTGATAAATTCAACGATGATAGAGACGGCCGTGCAGATGCAAAGCAATTTTATGGCGGAAGTTAGAAAACAAATGGGCGAGCTGCTTTTAATTTTTGGAGTTGTCAGCTTAAGCGCAGTGCTTTTGATTTTCTGTATTTTTTATATGATTGTCGAGACACGCCGCAAGGATATCGGCATAATGAAAAGCTGCGGCGCAAGCTCCTGGTCTGTGGCATTTATATTTTTGGGCTTTGGCTTATTTATCGGCACCTTAGGGACATTATTAGGGATAGCTTCAGGGTATGCAGTCACTAAAAATATAAATTATATAGAAGGATGGGTACGCTCGATTTTCGGATTAAAGTTGTGGAAGGCGAGCGTTTACATGTTCAGCAGGATACCTAATGAAGTTTACTGGGAGGCCGTTTGGTGGATAGTTCTATCGGCGATTTTAGGCGCTGCAATTGGGGCTTTAGTTCCTGCTTTGTCTGCGGCAATAACCCGGCCGGTGAATGTGCTACGATATGAATAATTATGTATAAATTCAAATTGGCATTTCGTTATCTTTATCGAAGAAAAATAAGCTATCTGGCGCTTATTGCGGTTGCGTTATGCGTTTTCAGCGTTGTAGTTGTAATGACCGTAATGAACGGCCTTGTAAGTAATTTTAAGGAGAAAAATCATAATTACACCGGCGATTGCGTTGTAGGGACAAACTCACTTGTCGGCTTTCCATATTACGAGGATTTCTCAAAAGAGCTTTTATCAACTGATTTTATAAAAGCTGTTTCACCTGTGATTAAAAGCTATTGTCTTATCAGCACAGAAGGTTCCAGTCGCGGCACCGGGCTGGAAATGATGGGAGTTGATGCGGCTGCTTTCAGCAGGGTGACAGATTTCAACAGGGGGCTGCATTATCATAAAAATGACCCATCGAAGGCATTTAAGCCGGCAGACGAACCGAATCTTCCGGGCTGTATAGTCGGAGTGGATTTGTGGTATCAGCGCGACTCACGCGGCAAATATGATTATGATATACAACCTCCTTCGGCGGCATTATCTGTTACCTGTTTTCCCCTGACAGCAAAAGGAGCATTGGCAAAAGCCGGAACTGATTTGGTGAATACGAAAACGTTTTACTTAAGCGATTTTTCACAAACAGGCCTTGCAAGGGTGGATGGCTCGACTATTTACGTGCCGTTTGATGAGGCGCAGACACTATGCGGAATGATTGAACCAATTCCAAGGATATCTGCATTGCATATAAAATTTAAGCCCGGAACAAACATCGAAGAAGGCAGCCGTAAAGTTGGAGCAATGTGGTCAAAATATTTTCAGCAGCAAAATGGCAAGCCCAATGCCGAGCTTTTGGCACAGGTAAATGTCAATAGCTGGAAAGAATACAGAAGAGAAGTAATGGCGGGAATGGAAAAAGAGCAGATAATGCTTATTATTATGTTTGGACTTGTCGGCCTGACCACCGTTTTTGTTGTCGGTGTTGTTTTTTATATGATAGTAAGCCATAAAACAAAAGATATAGGCATACTGAAGAGTATTGGTGCATCATTTGGAGATGTGGTTGGTTTATTTCTGGGATTTGCCGGCATAATTGGACTTATCGGCTCATCTATAGGTATTCTTGCAGGGTTGGTTTTTCTTAAAAATATAAATAATATAGAAGACTGGCTGTATGAAAAATTCGGATTTCAGTTGTGGGATAGGACCATATACGCGATAGGCCTTATACCGCACCGGCCAGATTACACAATACTGATGATAATTGGATGCTGCGCAATATTAGCGTGCCTGGCGGGTGCGATTTTACCAAGCATAAGCGCGGCCAAAGCAAGACCTACTGATACTTTACAGGTGAGCCAGTTATGAGCGAAGGTGAATTCATAATACAAGCAAAAGGCATTCATAAAACTTACAAGCTCGGAGCGGCACAGGTGCAGGTCTTAAAAGGGGCCGATGTCTCAGTAAAAAGGAAAGAGTTTGTAGCTATAGTTGGCGCATCCGGCAGCGGCAAGAGCACGCTATTGCATATACTCGGGGCGCTTGACAGGCCCAATAAAGGGACAGTGCAGTTCGAAGGTAAAGACCTTAATACTATGGGCGGCAGCGAGCTGAACAAATACCGCAACAAGATGATTGGTTTTGTATTTCAGTTTTATCATCTACTGGACGAATTAAATGTCATGGAAAATGTCCTTTTGCCGGCGATGATACCTGCCGGCATAGCAGGCTGGATTACAAAAAAAGCAAAAGCCAAAAACCGTGCCTTAGACCTTTTAAAGGCTGTAGGTCTCAAAGATAGGGCATTGCATAAGCCCTATCAATTATCAGGCGGGGAGCGCCAGCGTGCCGCTATAGCAAGGGCCCTGATGAATGAGCCGAAGCTGTTATTGGCCGATGAACCCACAGGCAATCTTGACTCTGCGACAGGAAATGGTATTCTGGAGCTATTAGAAAGGTTCAATCGCGACGGGCAGACCATAGTTATGGTAACACATGATGAAAGGGTTGCCCGGCGTGCAGGGCGAACAATAACCCTGATTGACGGTAAAGTTAGCTAAAAGGTGTAAAGTTATGGCATTAAAAATTTGGCTCGGTGATAAACTTGTTGATGAGCAGGACGCCAAAGTCTCTGTTTTCGACCACGGATTGCTTTACGGAGACGGCGTTTTTGAGGGAATACGCGTTTACAATAAACGTATTTTCGAATTTGAAGCGCATATCAAACGTCTTTATAACTCGGCAAAGGGAATTCGGCTTGAAATACCCATGAGCCATGAAAAGCTTATGGAAGCGACCCATAAAACCGTTGAAGCCAATGGTGTTGTCGATGGCTATATCCGGCTGATTGTCACTCGTGGTATTGGCACATTGGGACTCAATCCTTTTACCTGCGAAACGTCCACTGTAATCATCATCGCAGATAAAATTCAATTATATCCCCAGGAGCTTTATGAAACCGGGATTAAAATAATCAGTGCGACAACTGTCCGTAATCACCCTCTTGCGATACCGCCCCAGGTAAAGAGCATGAATTACCTCAATAATATTCTTGCCAAAATCGAGGCCCTCGATTACAACGTGGCTGAAGCGATAATGTATAACCACGAGGGTTATGTTGCGGAAGCGACCGGAGATAATGTTTTTACGGTAAGAAAAGGGATTGTATATACACCTCCCGCGGAGGCAGGCGGTCTCGAAGGAATTACAAGGGAAGTTGTAATTCGCCTGGCAAAAAAAAGCGGGATTGAAGTAATTGAAAAGAACCTGACCAGGTTTGATTTGTATATCAGTGACGAGGCCTTTCTGACAGGGACGGCCGCGGAAGTCATTGGTGTTGTTGAAATTGACGGAAGGGTTATTGGTGACGGAAAACCGGGACACGTCACCAAACAGCTTCGTGACAAGTTTTTCCGATACGCACACGGAAAGGAGAAGTAGCCGAGCGACGGTTAGACAAGTGCCGTTGTGACCGGCTGCAAAGCGAGATGCTGCAATCATCGGCACAGAAGCACACAGCTTCGGCTGCAAAAGCCGCCATTGGCGCGGATGACATCTTTTCAGTTATCAAATCCGAATTAGCACAGGTACGCTGTCTCATTGAAAAAGATTTATCTGATTGCCAGGAACCGGTTCGCGGTCTAACAGCCGGCGTAAACGCGGCAAAAGGCAAAATGATAAGGCCTGCGCTGATTTTGCTTTCAGGTCTTGCGTGCGGCAAAATTACGCAGGAGCATATCAATGCGGCGGCAATTTTCGAAATGATACACAATGTCTCACTTCTTCATGATGACGTAATCGATGAGGCAAAATTCAGGCGTGGAGTTCCTACCGTTAACAGCCTTCATGGCAATGAATCTGCGGTTTTACTTGGCGACTTTCTGCTTGGCAAGGTGATGGGGATGTGCACCCGGCAGGAAAAAAAGATAGTAGAAATTATAGCCGGCGCAACGATGAAAACCTGCGAAGGCGAGCTCAAACAGATTTCGCAAAGAGGAAATTGGCTCATAAATGAAACGGAATATTTAGATATAATCAGCGGAAAGACGGCGGCATTATTTGAAGCTGCTTGCCAGACAGGAGCTGTTCTCGCCGGCTCTGATGCAAAAATAGCGCAGGCATTTTCAGCTTACGGTCGCAATCTTGGTATCGCCTTTCAGATTACCGATGATTTGCTCGATTTAGTTGGAGAGCAGTCCAAAACAGGCAAAACTGAAGGCAATGACCTCGACAGAAATAAACTCACCCTCCCCTTAATACATTTACTGAAAAAAGTTGAAGACACCGAATTGCAAAAAATCAGAAAAATTCTGCGGCAAAACGATGGCGAACCTGACAAATTATGGCTTATAAAAAAACTGACGGAATGCAGCAGCATTGAATATTCCATAAAAACAGCTCAGAAATTCGCCCAAGATGCAGTTGCGTCAATATCCAATTTTGTAGATAACCAGGGAGGTAAGGCGCTAATTGAAACAGCGAAATTCATCGTGGGGCGGACATCCTGAAAAATACATTTATATAAATGAAATAAAAAAGGCCGGCTTTAAACCGGCCTTTTAATTTATAATAAATAGGATGTTTAGAATTGATATTTGATTGTTAAACTTACCCAGTCAATGTCATGGTCCGGAGAAACACCTTCAATCGGGTCATCTTCGAAAGTAATCTGGTGCCAATAAGCAGGGGTGAAAATAAATCCGCAGCCAAGGTCAAAATCGGTCGAAACACCAAATAAAGCATGTGTCCAGTCGCTATCACTATAATTTCCACCTGGTCTGGGATCGACCCCGTCATTGTAAACTACCTCAGCATGAAAGTTGAGGTTCTGCTTAGGGACTTCAGAAGAAATACCTTCGAGACCCAAAGCATAATCAAGCATAAATATGTGAGCCCAGCCCGAGTATGTGCCTGTGCCGGGATTTTCCGGGCTTGGATTTCTACCGCCTACGATTGTATCACTCTCACTCGGCCAGCCTTTGACAATCACATATCCCGGAACAAGACCCGGACATCCGAGCAATTTCGGGAAAGCAACACCTGCATATACTTCCTGCAGATCGATTGAATCCTCGCCGGTTGCGCTATTTGAAGGATAATTAAAGTACCTGTAACCAATCTGGTAAAGTGTTGCATGAGCTTCCTCTGGGTCAATAGCGCCTCTATAATACAGCGAATAGTCAATTCTCTTTCCATTATCATAGCCCAGCACGTCAGGATGAACTTGAGGTCCGTTGTGGCCGCTTGAATTCGCGAAATGCCCTACAGCTTCAAACCCAAAACCAGTCCCGCATAGGTCTAAATCTATGAACGGATGGCTGGCACTATGGTGTCCATAGGTAAGAAACCCGCGGAAGACATACAGGGTATCATAGGTATAACCTACTTTACCATGAATTTCGCCTTCCTGCGCAAGGACCGGGGCCGCAAGGCCAAAAAGAATCATACCAATTAATAATACATACTTTTTCATTTGCTTTGTCTCCTTACAAAATACCCTCAAACATTTATATTAGATGTTTATAGCCGCTCCATCGGTACCACACCGAGGGGAAAAAATAGTATATCAATACTGATAATCAGGGCAAGCGTAAATTATTTTTTTTGGCCTGCTTTACCCTGCAATTTCCTTTTCTCTCAAATAAATACTACCAAAGACATTATTATAGGTCTATATCTTTTAGTATTTTTATTTATTTTTTTCGATTGTCAAGGAAATTACCATTTTCCTGTTTTTTTAGCCTCTGCCCTGGGGAAATTCTTCAAAGGTGCCGTGAATTTTTTGAGGTCCTCTTCCGGAAGCTCATAATCCGTCAGCTTGCCCGATAAGAAGGCATCATAACCTGAAAGGTCCATAAGACCATGCCCGCTATAGCTGAACAAGATTACTTTTTCCTTGCCTTCTTCCCTGGCTTTAACGGCCTCATCGATAGTTGCCGCAATTGCGTGACTTGTTTCAGGGGCACAGATGAATCCTTCAGTCTTGGCCCATGTAAGTGCCGCGTTATAGCATTTTGTCTGCGGGTAGGCCCTTGGTTCTAACAGGCCTTCAACAGCGGCCTGACTAACGAGAGGGGCCATGCCATGGTAACGTAAACCGCCGGCGTGAATCGGTGCCGGTATAAATGTATGTCCGATTGTGTACATGGCTAATAGCGGCGTTGTCCCCGCTGTATCACCGAAATCATAAGAGAATGGTCCGCGAGTCAATGTAGGACATGAGCTCGGCTCAACAGGTATAATCTTAATATTCGCGCCGTTAATTTTATCTGCGACAAAGGGGAATGAAATGCCTGCGAAGTTGCTGCCGCCGCCGGCACAGCCGATTACGACATCGACCTTCTTCTCGCCAGCCATTTTAAGCTGTTCTTTTGCTTCCTGGCCGATAATTGTCTGATGCAGCATAACGTGATTTAAAACGCTTCCCAGCGAATAGCGTGTCTTGCCTGTCGGGTCTGTAACAGCCGCTTCGATTGCCTCGCTGATTGCGATACCTAATGAGCCTGGTGTATCCGGCATTTCTTTAAGAACTTTTCTGCCTGCGTTTGTTTCATTGCTGGGGCTGGCAACGCAATTGGCTCCCCAGACCTGCATCATCAGCTTCCTGAAGGGCTTCTGGTCGAAGCTGATTCGCACCATATAAACCTTGCACTCAAGGCCTATAAGCTGGCATGCAAACGCAAGCGCGCTTCCCCACTGGCCTGCGCCTGTTTCTGTAGTGAGGCGTTTGATGCCGAATTGCTTATTATACCAGGCCTGCGGCACGGCCGTATTTGGCTTATGGCTGCCGGGAGGGCTGGTGCTCTCGTCTTTGTAATATATTTTTGCCGGGGTTTTAAGGAATCTTTCAAGATAAACCGCTCTTCGCAATGGTGCAGGACGCCACCTGTAAAGGATATCCAGAATTTCGGCCGGAATATCAATCCAGCGTTTTGTGCTGACTTCCTGCTCGATAAGGTTCATCGGGAACACAGGTGCAAGCATTTCCGGCCCTACCGGTTTGCCATCCGGACCCAAAGGCGGCAGCGGAGGTGTCGGCAAATCTGCGGCCAGGTTGTACCATTTCTTAGGTATGTCTTTTTCTTTTAGATGAATTTTGACTTCCATTTTCGTTCTCCAACTTAGGATTGTAATTTGCGTTCAAATTAGTAATAAGACCTTTACTGATAAAGTATTATGGCATAAAAGTCAAGAAAAAAAGTTTACCGCAGATGGCTCCCATCATCATCTTTAAGGTCTCCGAAGTGATACGAATGTGCCCCAAACGGATCCGAAAGTGTACCTAAACGATACCAATGTGACCCCCTGTTGCCCCTGATCAATAAAACAGCTCCTCCCCGATAGCAAAACAAAGAAGCAGCCATCGAGGACAGGCGGAAGACCTGCGATTCGGGATGCCATCCTACTTCGCCTTCGGCTTCGCAGGACAGGTCCATTTTTGTGACCAGATTACACAGATTGCACTGAAAAATTTTTATACGCTGATTACGCTAAGGACGCAGATTAAATCTTAGAGAATCAGTCAGCTAAGCATTCTTTTCTAAGGCCCGAGGCAGGCAGATGGCACGTTTCTTTAGAATCATCACACCAAGGCCGAGAACTAAAAGCGTGGCGGGTTCGGGGATGTCTGGTTACTTTATTGAGATGTTTTCGACATTTCCCCAAACACCAAAAACGCGCAATAGCCAGATGATGACAACAATCACCACAACGATATTGATAATCTTCTTTATCTTGCCGTCCATCGGGATATAAGTATTGACTAACCACAGAAGCACACCGACTACGATCAGCGTAATTACCAATGTTACTAAACTCATTTTTTTATCCTTTCACAGATTCCAAGTTTTGATTGTTTAACTGTGTAATGTTTCCAATATCTCTGCATCTCTTTATACGGTTTCTGATAGAGAAATCAAGGACTAAACATCGCAGGCCGCAGGGGGATAAAATCTCTACGGGGTAAGAACCTGCCGACCGTGTCGCAGGCACGCAGGTTTTTTCAAGGATTTCGGGAAGTTCTGAGTTCTGGGGACACCTTACTTAATTAACTTTTTATTTCAACAGACCCGCTGTCTCCGGGGGGCTTGGCAATGACAAAATGGATGAAATTATTTATTTAGAATAACAATGCCTTCCTGGGCGTAGCGGTGATGGAGACGCTTTAGGATGAAAAAATCTTTAAAAAATCAAATACCTCATCAGAATCGTTTAAATAGTATTCTGCATTTGTATTTTGAGGTTTACCAACGCAGATGGTAAGACCGGAATTCTTAATCGCTTTGAAAGCATCTTCATCGGATATGTCATCACCAATATAAATTGGCAGAACCGATGAATTCCGGGAAAAAGACAAATTATGTAAAAGCCAAAGGACGGCCTTTCCTTTGTCCCAGTTAACTGCCGGAAAGACCTCGAGGACTTTTTTGCCCATACGGACATGGATTTCATTTTGCCATAGATTAAATAAAGTTTCTTTGCAGAAAATATTTTTAACCAGCGGGATATCTTTGTCGGATACTGAACGGAAGTGAATGCTTAAAGTCAGGCCCTTGTTTTCAATAAGCACGCCTTTAATCTGATTAAGCTTATTATGCAGAACCCTGTTAATTTTTTTAAAAATACTTTTGTACTTTTGAGATACCGGTGACTTAAAGCAGATTTCGGGACCAGCCAGTTCAAGGCCGTGATTGCCGCCGTATATGATGCTGCTTATTCCGACTAAACGGCTGACATCAATTAGTCGCCGTCCGCTAATTACAGCGATTTTGCATCGCTGATTTTCCGCTATCTGATGCAAAAGGTCCTTTGTTTTTTTCGGGATAATTGCGTATTTGGGCTTTTGCGCTATGGGACTTAGAGTGCCGTCATAATCGAGAAATAAAAATACCTCATGTTTATCGAAAAGAGGACGTATTTCATCGAGGCAGTCAAAGAGATATTTCATAAAATTAAGGTTTTCTCAGGCTTGTCAATTCTGTAATGATATTGGCTGCCCATTTATAGACGTTATTTTCTTTAATTATATTACGCATTTCTTTCATGCGTTTTCGTTTTTCTTCGGCCGGCATTTCTATAGCTGATTTTATTGTATCGGCGAATTCTTCTATCGAATACGGATTTATATGAATGGAACCTGTCAATTCTCTTATGGCTCCTGTAAAGCTGCTCAAAAGAAGAACGCCGTTTAGGTCTGCCTTGCATGCGGCGTATTCTTTTGCGACAAGGTTCATGCCATCGTGCAATGAGCTTACGATGCAGAAATCCGAAAGCTCGTAATACGGCTTTATTTCCTCAGGAGAAAAATGCCTTTCAAGATATATAATAGGTTTCCATGAGCCGTCCGAATGCTTCCAATTTGTCTTTTCAACGAGTTCGTCAATTTCAGCCATAAGGTCGTGGTAACTTTTTATATGCGTTCTGCTTGGGGCGGCCAACTGGATAAAGACAAATTTGTTTTTGTACTGGGGATATTTTTCGAGAAAACGGTCAATAGCGAGAATTCGTTCTTTTATCCCTTTTGTGTAATCAATTCTTTCAACCCCTATACCGACAATTTTATCTTCAAGGTTAAATTCTTTTCTGATGCGTTCGATCTGATTTCTGTTTTTATCAGTAGTCTGCTGCGTTTCCATATAACCATCTATACTGATTGGGAAGGGTTTTACATAAGTAGTTTTGCCGGAACGCACGATTGTGAATTTTTCCGTATCGATGCGAGATTCAAGAAGCCTGTTTGCCGTATCGAGAAAATTATTGCAATGATTTTGAACATGGAAGCCAATCAGGTCACAGGAGAGCATCCCGTCGAGTATTTGCTCATAGTAAGGACAAATTGCAAATACCTCAGGATTTGGCCATGGAATATGCCAGAACATCGCAATTGTAACATCGGGCCTTTTTTCTTTTATCAGCCTGGCAAGCAGTGTGAAATGATAATCCTGTATGAACACAAAAGGATTTTTAGAGGGAAGCTCTTCGATAACGGCATCGGCAAATTTTTGATTTACCTGCCTGTACATCTGCCAGTCGGATTCCCTAAATACCGGCCGGACATAGGTTATATGGCACAAGGGCCACAGGCCTTCGTTGGAAAAGCCGTAATAGTAACCCTGTTCCTCATCTTTGGTCAGCCATACCCTTTTTAGAATATATCGATTGTCGTCAGGAGGAACACCAATCTTATTTTTTGAGTTTACAAATTTTTTATCGACGTTGCCTGCTCCATGCGCAATCCAGGTTCCTCCGCAGGCCCGTAAAATCGGGTCTATAGCCGTAACAACACCTCCTGCCGGCCGGATGCACTGGCTGACGCCTGTCTGCTCATCGAGGACATTCATATACGGCTCTCGGTTTGAAACCACAAGAAGGGCACTCTCTTTAAGTTTTGCCTGTATGAGGTCTCTCAATCGTGATTCAGTCCAATGCTCATCTTTTTGTATTCGGGCCGATGCCTTATCTGATGCTGCTTTGCGGGCAATTCTCAGATTCAAAGCAATTTGCTCAACTTCGGCGGCCAGTTGCCCAAGTTCGCCTCCCTTTACCGGATGCGGAACGTTGGTCTGGTCTTTTTGAAATAATCTGAACCATTCTGTAAGCTGCAGGACTGGAATTACAAATATACGCCTTTGAACCGCCAGCATAATCAAAATGATTAAAGAAAGCAGGGTTATTAAAGCGATACTTATCCGCTTCCATAATTCTGTGAGACCTGAAAAAATATATGATGTATCATATATGACTTCAACCAGGCCGAAAGACTTGCCGTCATCATCGACTATAGGCAGGATATACGTATAAAATGAATATTCTTGAAATTTACGCAGAGAGTCGCGGGGTGTTTTATCTGCGATTATAGTTTTCAAGTGAGAAGTGTCTGTTTGATTCCAGTCTGTAATCCTTTTTGTAACAGCTAAAATCTGACCATCCGTGTTATAAAGCGCGCATCCCTGCAGCCGCTCTCTTTTCTGGAAAATGTTTACAAGCCGGTTGGCTTCATTCATATCGCCTGTTATAAATACGTACCTTGCGTAAAAACCAACGCTTTCAGCGACTGCCTGGGCCTTTCTGTGAAGCTCATCCGTAAGCTTTCTTTCTTCCGAACGGACCTGTAAGATGCCGAAAGCAATGAAGAAAATAGTAACAATAATCAGGATTGGCAGAATAAACAGCAGTATTCTTTTCATATTATTTTTGCTTTCCAGATACAGCTAATGGCTGGGATTTGGAACAACAATGAAATTATATTATGATTTGAAACAAATAAACAGCCAAGTGTATCGGCGGAAACCTGATTTTATTTAGATGGCGGCCCGACCACCACAATTTCGCCTGTGAGTTGTGTAACCCACACCCTTATTGAAATATTATAAATTAAATATTACATAAGGTCAAGATTTGATTAATTATATTGAACCTTTTTGAGTCAATGTCATAAGTAAATTCCTTAGTAGTATTTTTGTTTTTTTGCGTATATACAATAGAACTATAAAGAAGTGGGATATATAATATGGAGATAGCAATAGAAAAAACTCAATCGTCAGTTATGCCCAAAGAACTAATAAGAGCAGCGGACCCTTTCAGATTCTATACACGACTGAATTTGTCGGAATTGACAGGACTTAAGGCAGCCAGATTAGGCGAGCTGCTGGAACTAATTAAAACAGTTCCTGGTGCATGCATTTATCATCACACGCACCGTTTTCTGCAGCAGCATCAATACCTTTCTCCTGAGCCCCCCAATGACTTCGCATACTGGGTTTCAAATGTGCTTGGAGAGGATGAGCTTGGTGAATACCTTGCCAGTATCGATATTATTCAGTATACAAGTGTCCGCAGCCTCCGCGAAAAAATTATTTTTATTATAGAAGATTACTTGAAGAAAAATCCTTTGGCGGAAAAAAGATTTGTCAATAACGGGGCCGAGTTTCATTTTATCAAATCAGTAAGTTTTGTTTTTCCCACCAATCAGGTAGCTTATAATTTGCACGAGCTTGCCGATATTTTGAAAATAATTACGATGGATTCGATTTATTTTCATGTCTTCGAGGCGAGGCTGCGTCTTGAAAAAGGGAAAAATGACTTGTCTTTATGGATAGAACAGGAAATCGGCAATAAATCCCTGGCTGATAAAATTGCCCGGCTTGACCCTTACACCTTCACACTTGAAAACCTGAGAGAAAAGATCGTTTCTTTGATAGAAAGGAGCATACGCTAAATATATGGGCGGAATTGAAGATTATATACCGATAGTGGGTAAGGGCGTTATTGATGATTTGATGCTTGCAGCGGAAAAGCTCGATGGCACAAGCATTCAAATGGTAAATTCGACGGCTGTGGGGGGAGGTGTTGCTGAGATATTGAACAGGATGGTTCCTTTACTCTCCGGTATGGGCATTCATACGAAATGGGATGTTATAAAAGGAGGAACTGAGTTTTTTTCTGTAACAAAAAAATTTCATAATGCGCTGCATGGCAGAAATGAGGAAATAACTCAGCATGATTTCGATATTTTTATGGAGACAAGCCGCATCAATATCGAACAAATGGAAACAAACAGTGACATTCTTTTTATTCATGATCCCCAGCCGATAGCCTTGATAAACAAAAAAAAGGATAATAAATGGATATGGCGCTGTCATATCGATGTTTCAAATCCGAATCAGCCTGTTTGGCAATTCCTGAAGAATTTTATGGTTGGCTACGATGCCGTGGTATTCTCCGCCCCGAGTTTTTCTCAATCTCTGCCGATGAGGCAATTTCTTATAGCCCCTTCGATAGACCCGTTGAGCGACAAAAATAAAGAGCTGCCGCAGGAGACTATTGATGCAGTTTTGAATAAATACGGCATAGATAAATCTAAACCGATAATCACACAGATTTCTCGTTTTGACCGATTAAAGGACCCGCTTGGAGTTATTGAAGCGTTTTTGCTTGTAAAAAGGCATATCGATTGCCAGCTTATTTTGGCCGGCGGAACAGCCGCAGATGACCCTGAAAGTGTCCAGGTTTTCGAGGAGGTAAAACAAAAAGCCGAATTGGACCCTGATATTCATATTCTACTGATGCCGCAGGATGATATAGAGGTAAACGCCCTGCAAAGGGCATCAACGGTAATTATGCAAAAATCACTGAAAGAAGGCTTTGGGTTGACAGTTGCCGAGGCCTTGTGGAAAGGCAAGCCCGTAGTCGCCTCTGCTGTAGGAGGGATACCGCTGCAGATATCCCACAAATATTCAGGCCTTCTTTGCTATTCAGTCAATGGTGCAGCCTTTGCTGTCAAACAGCTCCTTAATTCCCCTCAGTATGCTAAAAAACTCGGCGAAAACGGCCGCGAACACATAAGAAATAATTTTCTTTTGACTCGCCATATCCGCGATTACATGTTATTGTTCCTTTCGCTGTATCATACGGAAAATGTGGTATTATTTTAATATGGCTAAATGGCTGCAAAAAAAATTACAATACTGACCATCCCGTTATTTCCATATCTGCAGGCCGGCAGAAAAAAACCTCTCAAGACCAAAAGGATACGCCCCCAGGATTCGCTCGATTTAAAAGGGATGCTGCGGGAAATGAAGAAAAGTTCTGTAATGGGTTTTGATATTGATAAAAAGCCATGGCTGCTCACCTCCGTTTACAGTTCATATACTCCTGATATTCACGTTATGCTTCTTGAAGCAAGTGCCAATCGCTATATCGCGGGACCTGAAAAAATTTCTAATAAAGAAGGCGAGCACCTGATGAAGATGTGGGCGGCGATACTCGAATTTATCGGCAAACGAGAAAATATTGAAACCGTTCATTGCGGCTATAATTGGTCGCCGCGCTCCTGGGGCATAGAGGAGGAAAAAACAGGTTTTCAGAGCCTGCCTACAAAATGGCATCCTCATATATGGGCCTGGCCTGCCCTGAGCGCAGCCGAAGGGCCGAAATTTGACAATTTGAACAAAAAAGAAGAGTGGTATGTTAAGCAGATAAATATGTCATCTTTATCAATTCAGGAAAAACGGCTTCTCGGTGAGAATGACTACGCAAAACCTTTCGGCTTGCTTATAAAAAAGAGATTAACTGATAAATTCTCTAAAGACAGCTTGCTTTTCAAATTATTTCCTCTAAAAACATGGAATATTGATTCGAGGGGATTAGTTGTTCAGTTTAATGAATCTATTACAGCCGTTTTAAAGAGTCCCGGATTTTTTACTCAGGTTTTAAAACCTCTGGCGGCAATGTTAGAAGAAATAATCCGTGAATTAACTGATTGCTTTACTGAATTAAAGTGCAGAGATATTGACCGGATTCTAAGGCAAACAGAAAAATCAATTCCCAAGGATTTGGAAATTCTCAGGGCCGCACCGCAAATAAGGGACAAAGATACTGTTAAAAAGATATTCAGAGAACGAAAATATCCCGCGGGCCTTTTTGATGCTCTTTGGCAGCCGGTATGGAATAGATGCCGTGAAGAGGGCGATCCCGTAAACTGGTGGCGGAAAGGTTTTGCGTACGCCCTTATTTTGTATGGACCTTCAAAAGTGAATAGAGGTCAGCTTAGAATAATGCCGGGCGTTTATGTCGGCTCCGGCGGAATCGTTGAGGCGGAAGGATATTTAATTAAAAGGCCCGAAGACAAGCAATTTTCTCATGAGCAAATCCAACGTAAAAGTCAGGACCTGCGTGATTTAGCCAAAAACCTGAAGACTTCCGGTTTTTAATTATATTAGTTAAAAGCAGAGGTATATAATTAAAGACGTTGGTGAGCCCGGCTTGGCATCCGGGTACGCCGAGGCAGGCAGAAGACAGAAGGAAAAAGTAAAAAGCAATCCCCGATAGCGCAGCCTTCGAAGCTTGAATCGAGGACAGGCAAGGTAAAAAAGGAAATAAACGGTCAGTTTCGCAGCAGATAGCGGCTGAAAGGAGAAACAGAATGCAGAATGCAGATAGCAAAAGTAGAGTTGGGATGGGCCGCCGGAGGTTCTTGGGCGCGGCACTTGGCGGCGCCGCGGCAGGCGGCGGTCTATTGACGGGGATTGGAAGAGTGTCTGCAGGTGAAGAAAAAACACCGGGGGCGTATCGTGAAGA
>CAYSKP010000210.1:0-38112 GCA_964431645.1 uncultured Pirellulales bacterium | reverse complement strand
GCCCGGTGAAGGCAATCCGGTCGCGAGAATTATGTTCGTGGGCGAAGCGCCGGGCGCCGATGAAGACGCTCAAGGCAGACCATTTGTCGGCCGGGCGGGACAACTGCTCGATAAAATTATTGCCGCCTGCGGACTAAAACGCGAAGACGTCTGGATTGGCAACATATTAAAATGCCGGCCGCCTGATAACCGCGAACCGAGCCCGGAAGAAATAATCTCCTGCCTGCCGTACTTAGAAAGGCAAATTGAACTTATAAATCCTGAGGTTATCGTGGCATTAGGGGCACATGCCGCAAGGACCCTACTCAAAACCCAAAAACCAATCGGTCAAATGAGAGGTATTTTCCAGGAATACAATCCAGGCTTAGGCCAAAAACCTGTTAAGCTCATGCCGACATTTCACCCTGCCTATCTGCTTCGGAATTACTCAGAGGATAATCGCCGTAAAGTCTGGGAAGATATAAAAAAGGTTCTAAATGAGATAGGTTTAACTATCCCGTCCGATAATAAAAGAAAGAGTCATTAATTTCAAATTTTATATATTTGATTCGATATACATAAAAAACCCGCTTTTTAATCATAAAAAACGCTTTTCTGACCTAAAAATAAATATAATATTCTTAGTAGGAATTGCTCTTTTTTGCTTGACATTATAAGTCCTTACAGAGTAGTATATTGTTTTAGTAGCAGGGAAATCCTTAGAAGATGATAAGGTTTTTCCTGATGGGAATAGAGAAGGGTCAAAAGAAGAAGAAGGTGGAGGAGTAAAAAGGTGGCGCATGCGTTACACATGATGTGCAAGGTTTTGACGTCAGCATTCCTGATTTGCGGGATTTTCGCCGCATCAGCATCTTCCAATACATATTCATTCAATTTTGATGTGTTTACTGATAATGGAATTTACGGTGAAGATCCGGGATTGCGTCCCTATGTAGTTGTTTCAAATGGTGAGGAGGCGATTGTCGATTTCACATTTTATAATATGAGTTTATTCCGCTCATCAGTAGCACAGATTTATTTTGATGACGGCTCTCTGCTTGGTATTTCTTATGTTATAAACAGCTCAGGCACAAATTTTGCTGAAAAATTCCCCGGCCCTGGAAATCTGCCAAGCGGACAAGTTATTGGTTTCTATGCAGACAGGGAATTTACAATCGGCGCTGTTAATCCGGTTCCCTCAAATGGAGTAAATCCTGGCGAACCTCCGGAATGGGTAAAAATTCGCTTTGATTTAACTCCGGGCGCCAACCTCGAAGATGTTGTCAGCGAGCTATATACACAGGAGCTGCGCGTAGGGATCCATATCATGAATTTGCCGGATAATTCCAGCGAATCCGCCATTATGATAGTGCCTGAGCCGGCCACGTTATCGCTGCTTGCAATCGGAGCAGCCGCTCTTTTACGAAAACGAAAAGCTAAATAATTTTTAAAATGATTTATTAGAAGCCGTGATTTTTCACGGTTTTTTTTAAACACAAACCTAAAATAACATTTCTATTTTCAGTTGATATAGGGTTTATTTTTCGTATACTTAAAATGAATCAGGGCGATTAGCTCAGCCGGTAGAGCAGCTGACTCTTAATCAGCGGGTCGCAGGTTCGATTCCTGCATCGCCCATTTATAATCATTCTTAACATCTCCCGATGATGAGCTGTTTAGCCCGAGAATTTGCCTGGCTTGTGAAGAAGTTGCTATTTCCCTTCCTATTTCCGCAGCAATACGAACTATCCTTTTTATGAGCATTTCATTTGTAGCAAGAATTTCCCGTTCATTATCATAATAGATGTTATCTTCAATTCCGACGCGGACGTGGCCGCCCATAATAATAGCCGCAATATTCATATTTAATTGAAACTTGCCTATTCCCGCCGCGGCCCAATGAAATTCACCAGGCAGTTCATTAACCATGCATGCAATATCAAAAAGGGTCGCTGATGCGGTAAACGGCAAGCCTAAGAGCAAGTTGCAGTAAAATGGTTTTTGCAAAATTCCTTTTCTAACAAGCATCTTTGCGGCATTTATCATCCCTGTATCAAATATCTCCAGCTCCGGAACAATCGAATTTTCGCGCATCTTTATCGCAAGCTTCTCGATAACTTCAGGTGAATTTATTGAAGTATCTTTTAGGAAATTCAGCGAGCCTAATGTAAGGCTTGCCATATCCGGCTTGGCCGTCCCTTCAAGATTAAGCACATCTGCCCTCTTTTCAAACGCATTCTCCCGCCGTCCGCTTGCCGATGCGCAGATTATCACATCAGGACATCTTTGCCTGATGCCTTCTATAATTTCAGCATATACCTTCTTGTCAGAAGTCGGCAAGCCGTTTTTGTCACGTGCATGGATATGTATTATCGATGCGCCCGCTCTGCAGCAGCGGTGGGCATCATCTATAATCTCTTGAACGGTGACGGGCACATGAGGGGTATCTTTTTTTGCAGGTATCATTCCCGTTATTGCCGCATTTATAATCAACTTCGGATATGGCCGGACTGGATGAGGTAAATCAAAATCGTGCTCAATCATTTTTCGCATTTCTCCTTTTATTCCATTCAATAAGATCAACCTGCAGAGTCGTCCAGTGGTCGATATTCTGGTCACCAAATTCGTTAACTTTTTTTAAGGTGCCGATTTTTATATACCCGAAATGCCTCTGATACCATTTGATAGTTTCCGGCAGATCAGTATTCGTAGTTAGCTTCTGTATGCCCTTTGCAAGCATATCTTCCATTCGCCTAACCTGGAGCTTATAACCTATTCCGAATCTCCTGTAATCAGGATGAACGGCCATAAGCTCCGTCTTTGCTTGCGTGGGAGAAAGGATTTTGTATCCGCAAAAACCCACAACTTTATCCGCTATCTTTGCGGTAAAATAATTCTCAAAAGTAATCGAAGGCATTTCCGCTGAGCCGATGTAATGCATATTAGCCAGCTTCAGCAGCTCCATAATAGCGGCAAAGTCTTTATCAGAAGCTTTTTCTATAATTACATCTTCTTGTTTTTCAATTTTATTGTTTTTTGATTTCATAAATCATAGGGCAATTCGGCTTCGATTATGTCTTTCCATTTTTTGCGGTTTAACGGATTCCACCAGATGTTCCCTTCGACAATTTTTACTCCATCAGGTGTGATAGCCATATCCCAGCCTATCGCACGAACAGGCAGGAAACTATAAGCGGCTTTCCGTGCCAGTGACAAAACTTCTGACCATAACGGCAGTTTGAAGTTCTTAAATTTTATTTTTGTTTTTGGGTTTCTTGCAAAATATATTGTCCCCTTCCCATCAGGAGCGGATATAAATCCCGGACCAAGTTGGCCATTTTCTGTATTAATTATTGAAACCATATTGCCTTTGTAGCCATCTCCAAAGTTGTCCGTAATATTATTCCCCCCAATCAGCTTAAGAAATGCAAAAAGAACATTGAAGCACCCGTTATTGTCTATAAATGTATTTACCCGGACAGTTTGTAAAAAATCAGAAGGATTAAGTCTGTTTGTTTCGGGATGATTATAAAGGCGTTCTTGTATGACAAATTCATTGTAATCTTTATCTTTTCGCATGAATTCGTATATATCGTTCGCATTGAGACTATTTCCCTCTATATCTTTGTATCCTTCCGCAGTCTTTTTAAATATCTTGATGCCGCGGCCAAATGCCCCTCTGCATGGTTTTATCACAAATTCGTCAGCCGCAATTTCCCTAAAAAAACGAACCCAATCATGTCTGGCTGCCAGTATCTGATTATCTGATTTCCATCCGGGAATCTGCCTGAAAAAAATGGCATACAACTTTGGAACAGGTAATCCCGATGCCGTCAAATAGCGGTAAAATATTCCTTTATCTTTAAGAACAGATTCCCATGACCTTGGATTAATCGTCTCCTCAAGTTTTGTGCTGATTTTTCTGCTGGTGTAATTATCGAGCTCATCATCATCAAACTCAGGGTGAAAAAGCCCGAGACGATAACCTTCAAATGGTTCGAATCTCATTTCTCTGCATATAGTTAAAGCACGCTTGAAAACACGGGGAAATGCCGGATGCCACAGAGGCACAATTCTGCTGCAGTACTTTCCCGTTGCCAGTATGGGCGCTATCTTCTTTATGAATGAAATTTTATAAATCTCCAAAATGCTTGTCTAACGATCACCAGGATTTGAGAATTTTATCACATATATGAAAATTTTCAATTCTTTTGCCTTTTACATAATGAGAAGTTAAAATCTCTGCCCATTTAAAATTTTAGAACTGGTTTTTGGAGAATAAATATCTACCGGATTCTCTACATAGCGCGAGGCGGGGCAATATCCGGCAGCCAGCGTCAGCTTCTTTATCTCATAGAGCGGTTAAACAGGAATCTATATGAGCCGATTGTCGTCTGCAATAAAGGTGGTCCTTTTGCGGAAGCCCTGCAAAAAATGAATGTAGAGGTATTTGTAAGGCCGCTGCATCCGTGGCGCAAATTATTGACCGCTTTCCCCAGATATATCGGGGTGTGGTTTTTGTGCAATCTCGTTAAGCAAAGAGACATTTCACTTATTCATTGCTGCGATTTATGGATGGCCGGCTATATGCACCATGTGCTTAAAAGTTATAAAGTTCCCTCTATATTGCATGTCCGCAAACCCTTGACGGCAAGGGATATTATAAAATTTAAGTGCAGGAAAGCTGATTACCTTATAGCGATATCTACTCGTATTATAGAAAATCTCAAAGATGCCGGAATTTCTCCGGAAAGAATTATGCGGATAGATGACTCTGTAGATATCGACCTTTTCGCGCCAGTTGAGGAAAAACTCAGGCCCAGTAGCCAGCTAAATATCGGGATTATTGGTAGAATCGATAAATTCAAACGTCAGCTCGATTTTCTTATCGCCGCCGAAGAAGTATTAAAAAAAACCGGTCAGCCGCTAATGTTTTTTGTTATAGGCGATATTCACTCTCAGCCGTATTTTAAAAAAATAAAAAAATTTATTCAAAATGCAGGTATAGAAAAAAACGTTTGTTTTACAGGCAGACGCGATGATATACACGAATTGATTCAATCGCTCGACATGCTTGTAAGTCTTTCAGGCGGCTCTGTAATGTTCGAAGCAATGGCGGCTGGCAAAGCTGTTATTTCAGCCGGTTTTTCAACAAAGAAATATTCTTATCATATTCAGGATGGCAAAACAGGTATTTTAGTCGAATCTCGCAAGATTGAGGATTTGTCAGAAGCGATTCTCAAGCTTGTGGACTCACCCCAATTACGCAATCAGCTCGCAATACATGCCAGGCAATGGGCATTAAAAGAGCTCACACATACGAAAATGGCAGAAAAAACTCAGCAGCTTTATAACGAAATGCTAAAATAAAGCTGATATTTTCAGTTTGCTTCAAAAATGATGTTTTTAATGCAATGCGGGCCTTTCATTAAGCGTCTTTACAGAAAAATTAAGACCGAGAACAAGAAATGAATTCATTACTCATTTTAATGATTATATTTGGGCAGGTTATCAGCAATCTCCCAGGCGGGACACAAGTAATCCAGGAAAGTGCTTTCGAGGATGCCGCACCATTTAGAATTCAAAATAAAATAGATGAACTGGTTATCGCCAAATTAAAAGAATCAGGCCTCTCCCCTGCTAAAATCTGCTCTGATGCGGTATTTATCCGGCGAGTTTTTATTGACGTAATCGGCACCCTTCCAACTCCAAAAGAAGCAAATGATTTTCTAAATGACCAAAATCCGAATAAACGCGTAGCCCTGATTAATCGTCTGCTTGAGAGAGAAGAGTTTGCAGATTACTGGACACTGAAATGGTGCGATATCTTACGTGTGAAATCAGAATTTCCGATAAATTTGTGGCCCAATGCCGTTCAGGCGTATTATCGCTGGATTCACGATTCGATACAGTCAAATAAACCTTATGACCAGTTCGCTCGGCAGCTTCTGACAGCCAGCGGCAGCAACTTTCGTGAGCCGCAGGTAAATTTCTACCGGGCGATTCAAGGCAGGCAGCCATCCGATATCGCAAGAACAGTCGCACTTACTTTTATGGGGACACGCTATGAAAATCTTGTGCAATCTGACAGAACCAATATGGAATTTTTTTTCTCGCAGGCAGCTTACAAAAACACCGCCGAGTGGAAGGAAGAAATCGTATATTCGAAACCATTAACGGGCGGTGCAAGGCAAGCTGTTTTTCCAGACGGCAAAACAGTATTCGTTCGCGCTGAAGATGATCCAAGGCGGGTATTTGCCGACTGGCTCACAGAGCCTGATAATCCGTGGTTTGCCCGTAATATCACAAATCGTGTATGGGCATGGCTGATGGGACACGGTATTATCAATGAGCCTGATGACATCAGGCCTGATAATCCGCCGGTGAATCCGGAACTGCTTGCTTTTCTCGAAAGTGAGTTTGTCCGCACAAAATACAATCTGAAAAGTCTTTATCGCCTTATCCTGAATTCATGCACTTATCAGCAATCTTCAATACCCCGCGCAGATAATCCGGAAGCCGAAATTATGTTTGCCTGCTATCCCGTTCGAAGGCTTGACGCAGAAGTTTTAATCGACGCATTAGACAAGATAGGCGGAACAGGACAAAATTATTCGAGCAATATTCCGGAACCTTATACCTTCATTCCTGAAGGACAGCGTTCAATTAAACTCGAAGACGGCAGCATTACAAGTCAGTTCCTCGAAATGTTTGGAAGACCAGCACGGGATACGGGACTTGAATCTGAACGCAGCAATAAACCTACTGAATTTCAGAGTCTCTACCTGCTAAATTCGAATGATATAAAAAATAAAATTGAACGCAGTTCTATACTCCGCCGGCAGGTCGAGGCAGCCAAAGGCAGCCGAAAAGAGCTTATAAAAAATATTTATTTAACAATTCTATCACGAAATCCAACAGAACATGAAATGGAGTTAACTGAGAAATATTTTCAAAATGAAGGAATGACTCGCAAGGCCGCAATAGAAGACCTGTCATGGGCATTAATTAATTCGAAGGAATTTTTATACAGGCATTAGAAAATACAGGAATATGGCAGAACAACGAAACATAAATTTTTTAAGCAGGCGTGAAGCACTGAAACTTGGACTTATAGGGGCGGCGGGTCTAACCTTTGGCAAATATGCCTTCGGTGAAGATGCTAATTCTCTTGCCACAAAGAAGAGAGGAAATGCCAAGGCTGTAATAGAGCTATGGATGTCGGGGGGGCCGTCACATTTGGACACATTTGATCCCAAACCGCAGGCGGGAAATGATTATTGCGGCCCGTTTAAAAATCCGATTTCGACAAACATTGACGGCATACAAATCTGCGAATTGCTACCTCTTTTGGCCAAACAGGCAGATAAATTTTCGATTATCCGCAGTATGACCCATGGCAGTAACGCCCATGAGACAGGGACATATATAATGAAGACCGGCCGAAAGCCGGGAGATAATCTGGTTTACCCCGGAATGGGCGCTGTAGTCTCATTATTCAAAGGATATGACAGCGGCTATAAAGGGTTAATTCCGCCGTATATTGTGCTTACGGCCGCTGAAGGACGTTTCTCAGAGGAAGGTTTTCTGGGGCCGCGATATAAACCCTTTGCTACAGGAGGCGACCCGAGCCAAAAACGTTTTGCTGTATCAGGAATCGTCGCGGAAGGAATTTCTGACCAGAGACAAAAAAGCAGGCGTGAACTTCTGCATTCCCTCGATTCCCTCGGCAAAGCAATGCCCGGCAATAAAGAATTTGAAAAATTAGACGCCTGTGAAGACAAGGCCTACAATCTTATTCTCGGCGATGGCGGCAAGGTCTTCGATATGTCCAATGAAAAAGATGAGTTAAGGGACAAATACGGGCGGAACAAATTCGGGCAATCATGTTTGATGGCCCGCAGGCTTGTTGAGATAGGCGTCCCATATATTACTGTTAACTCCGGCGGCTGGGATACACACAAGCAGCATTTCGAAATGATGCGCCGCAAACTTCCCGAATTAGACAAAGGATTTTCCGCACTGCTGGCGGACCTCGCTGACAGAGGATTGCTGGAAAGCACAATAGTAGTCTGGGCCGGCGAATTCGGAAGGACTCCGAAGGTCCTGTGGGAATCACCCTGGAATGGAGGACGGGGACATTACGGGAATTGCTTCAGCGCAGTTGTCGCCGGCGGCGGATTCAAAGGGGGCCGGATTGTGGGCGCTTCCGATGATAAAGGTGAAGAAGTTGCCGGCCGTCCTGTTTCATCGGCAGATTTAATTGCCAGTATATATGAACTTTCAGGTATCGACCCCGATGGTCCGCTTTCCAATCCAAAGGGATTAAACTTGCAGGTAATGCCTTCAGCCAACCGGCTAAAGGAAATAATGTAAACGGCTGTATATGATTTTATTAAGACGGATATTGATTGTGATTGTTTTATGCACATCAATTGTGCAGGCCGCCTCTAATGAAAGAGAGCCGCACATTGGCTATCTTTATCCGGCCGGGGGACAACAAGGGGCTCACTTAAAAATTACAGTTGGCGGCCAATTTATTAAAGATGCTAATGAAGTTTATATCACTGGTAACGGTGTGCACGGCTCGGTAATTCAGTATATCGGACGGGTAAGACCGCTAAATGGCGAGCAGCGCAAAGAACTGCAAAGACAGTTAAATGATTTACGCAAAAAACAGCAACCCGGTAAACAAAACAACCGCCCTGCCGCCAAAGACATTAATAAACCTGATGATGTAAATAAACTGCCTGATGCTAATAAAGCAGAAGTTAATGAACCTCCAGTCGCTCTGCCGGACCATCCCCTTCTTCGAAACCTCGATAAGCTGACACAAAAAGGCCTGCAAAAAGTTCAGGAAGTATTTCTCGGCAATAAATACCCGGTCAGTATGCAAATTGCCGAATTGGCGGTCATTGAAATCACAATTGACTCTAATGCTGAGCCGGGGGACAGGGAACTTAGGATTAAAACGCGAAATGGTCTGACAAATCCGGTATGCTTTCAGATTGGAACACTGCCGGAAATTACCGAGCCCGAATACAGAGACCCGGGCAAACCTCTGACGCAGAAAGTTCAGATTCCAGCTATCCTCAATGGTCAGATTCTTCCGGGTGAGGCCGACCGGTTCCGTTTCACCGCGAAAAAAGGTCAGAAACTTACGATAGAGGCACAGGCACGGCATCTGATTCCATATCTGGCGGACGCGGTGCCGGGGTGGTTTCAGGCGGCGTTAAGCGTGTATGATTCTAAAAACAAGGAATTGGCCTATGCCGGAAATTACCTTTTTAATCCCGACCCTGTCCTGTTTTATGAAGTTCCCAGAGACGGTGATTATGAAATTGAGATTCGCGACTCCATTTATCGCGGCCGGGAAGATTTCGTTTACCGTATCAGCATGTCAGAGCAGCCATTCATAACACAGATGTTTCCCCTCGGAGGCCAGAGAGGGATTTTTACTATCGCATCAATAGCGGGCTGGAATCTGGATATCAACGAAATACCTCTCGATACAATGCATCAAACAGATTCAATTCAAAAGATACAATTAAATAAAAACGGCGTTCGAAGCAACATTGTCTCTTACGCGGTAGATACCTTGCGTGAATGCAATGAAATCGAAGATAACGGCACTGAAGAAGATGCACAAAAAATTGCAATCCCGCAGATAATCAACGGCCGTATTGGTAAACCAGACGATGTCGATATATTTGAATTCGAGGCAAACGTCGGCCAGGAAGTAGCGGCCGAAGTATATGGACGCAGGCTGAACTCCCCTATCGATTCCCTTGTTTGGATAAGCGATTCTAATGGAAATGTTTTGGGGCATAATGATGACAATGGGGACAAGAATATCGGAATAATTACACATAATGCCGATTCTTATTTGCGTTTACGCATTCCTGTAAATGGGACCTATTTGGTGCATCTCGCTGATTCGGAAAATCACGGCGGCCCGGAATATGGATACCGCCTGCGAATCAGCCAGCAGCAGCCGGATTTTGCTTTGCTTGCAGCGCCCTCTAGTATAAATCTGTTAGCCGGCGGAACTGTTCCCATCACTGTAGAAGTTTTAAGGAAAGACGGATTTGCTGGTGAAATAGAATTATCGCTCAAAGATGCACCCTCCGGCTTCAAATTAAGCGGGGCCAAAATTCCAGCCGGATGCGACCGCCTGAACATCACTCTTACCTCTCCGCAAAAACCTTTAGAAGAACCTGTTAATTTGGAACTTGAAGGACGGGCTAAAATTGACGGCCAAATTATCACCAGGCCGGTTACTCCCGCGCAGAATATGATGCAGGCCTTCATCTATTATCATATGGTCCCGTCACAGAAGGTTATGGTCGCAACGACAGGTAATAAGCTCCGTGTCCCTGCATTTGATTTGGTAGATAATAATGACATCAAAATCCATGCCGGCGGCAAAACCAAAGTGCGGATTAAAGTTCAGAAAAAACCGCCTCTACCCCCTGCCGTCGAGCTTGAGCTAAGCGAACCGCCAGCGGGAATCACTCTTGGGGATGTAAACATCGCCTCTGATGAAATGACTTTCGCAATTGCCGCTGATGCTAACAGTGCCAAGGCCGGACTTGAGGATAATCTGATTATTGATGTCACGGCCGACCCGCCGAAAAATCCAAAAGGTAATCAGAAACAAGGTCCCAAACAGAGGATTTATCTCGGCACACTGCCTGCTATACAATTTGAGATTGTTGCCAAGAATTGAGTTAAACCCCGGCGATTCTGACCAGGACTAAAGTCACTAACAAACCGATGACTAATATACCTGCCCGCAGAACCCTTGCTTGTTTAGTCTTTGGCTGAATTAAACGCCATAAAAACGCAATTACGACGGCCACCAGGCATAAACGCAAAACAAAAATTATTGTCGCCCCTGCCATAATTTAATTATACACTATTTTACTATTATCAGTCAAGCCTATATTACCCATCTTAACATCATTGTAATACATCTTATTTGTCAATACTGATAAAACGTTTGTGTGTTGTAACAAATGTCCCAAATACGATTAGCGAGAATTTCAAGGTATATAAAAATTAAAGAGTAAAAGAAGGGAGAGCCGAAAAAGGCGGCAGGTAGTGTCACAATATAAATGTTTTAAATTTAAGGAGATACAGATGCAGTTCTTCACAGAAATTAAAAAATGGCTGGCGGAGATTACTGAAATTGCCCTGCTGCTGATTGCCCTCGGTGTTGCTGTAGAGATTCTTTTTGGCACCAGCACAGTGCCGTTCTTTGGTCAGGTGGTTGCCAATATAACACAAATCCTGACTACCCTCGGCAATAACGGCCTTGTTGGCCTGATTGCCCTGGGGATTATTGTGTACCTGTTTAATAAGAAAAGAACCACCGCATAAGCAACAATAACTGATTTTAGAAGTTGTATTTATGCCGCGCGGCCAGATTGAATCAAGTCCGGCTGCGCGGCTTTGCTTTTACCCCATCTAATGCAACCCTTTTCTAGAATTGCAGTATATACTTGTATTTAGTCAAGATTAATTAAGGTAAACTTTAGACGTGAGCGGAATATTTTATAACTTGGGCAGGATGTTAGGGCCGCATGTTCGCAAGGCAAGGTGGATATGGGAATCATCCGCGGGCAATGAGGAGGATGCAATAAAGCTCGAACATCAGGTTGGCCAGGATCTGGCAGCAGGTATCAGGCAGCAGTTAAAGATTGATACCAACCATCAAATTGCACAATTGCTCAACGAGGTCGGTTCTCTATTGGCTCGCTGCGTCGCGAATAAAATGCTGACTTTCAACTTTGAGGCCTATCAAGGAGGCGAGCCGAACGCCTTTGCTTTACCGGGGGGATTTATCTTTGTCAGCAGGCCGCTTGTGGAATTATGCGAATGGAATAAAAATGAAATCGCATTTATTCTCGGCCATGAGATGGGACATGTAATCAAAGGTCACGCGATGAATCGCATTATTACCAACTCTGCAATTTCACTCGGAGCCAGGGTTACTCCTGCCCGAAACGCTATTAGTGCTTTACTTAATAACGTTGGAATCAGATTGCTTGAAAGCTCATACTCACGGGAATTAGAGATGGAAGCGGACAACTTAGGCGTGCGTCTTGCTGCAGCGGCAGGATACGATAAAAAAGCCGCTGCGGCGATGCTGATACGTTTAGCTAAATTGAATCCGAGCGGAGCACAACATAATCCGGGACATTATTTTTCATCACATCCGGCGATTAATGAAAGAATTAAGAATTTAGAGAAATTTAATGTGGACAGCTATTTATAATTTTGGTTTAGGGCGGCCGGGATTGATTATGCGAATGGTGTCAGCGCCGTAGAAGTATTGGCCGGACTTCAATTGACCGACTACATAAAGCTGCACTGGGCGAATTCCGGTAATCTCATTGAATAATTCATTGGTGCTGAAGGCAGTAAATATGGAAACAGGGCTAAATCCGAGGATAAACTTTCTAACAGACTGAATCTCGCCGGGGTACAACATAACAGGAGTATTGATACCAATCTGGCTTCTGTTAATGCCTACTGGAAGTCTAAGCATAGCTAATATATTTTTTTGCTCTAAGCGATTGTTAAGTATTCTTGGGATTATCGTGAGAGTGCCTTGAATCGGGGGAATTACATTTACTTCAACAAAACTGGACTGCGAATCTGCCATGCCATCATTGACGATGAGTTCAATTGTATGGATACCGACAGGCAATTCGATTGCGGGGCTTACTCCATTGGTGTTGCAATCGTTGCCATCGATTGACCATTTCCAAAGATATGTTAATGCGTCTCCATCTTCATCGGATGAGCCGGTTCCATTGAGAGTGACATCGGCAAAGCCATCTATCCAGGCATAAGCAATCTGATCTGGACCTGCATTGGCAACAGGCGGAGTATTCTGGGTTTCATAAGCACCCATATCAACTAAAGGTTTGGGATTGCCGCTTAAATCTACTATGCGGGGTTTACCATCAAAATCGAATGGGACTAAAACGCAGTTGGATTCGCCTGCATCGATGCAGGGGGAATCGAGGCGAAGATGATAATCGCCATTTACCCAAACAGCCTTTAAATTATTTGGTTCAAGGATGATATTAGAATCATTGGCATCGGCCCAATAGCCATTCTTTATAAAACACGGGTCAACATCGATATTGCCGTTACCCGCAAACCCTCCTTTAATGTCATTGAATGAAACTTTCGGGTTACCATATATTTCTTTCCCGTAATCTGAAAGGATGCAATTTTTAACAATAGAATATTCTCTTAAATATAGAATTCCATAGTTCGAGAGAGAAATATTTCCATTGAAAGTGCAATTTAATATTCGTGCAGAATGGGTATTAAACAGATTCAGAACACCCTGCTTACATCTGTTTCCGGCAAATATAGAATTAGAAATAATTGGAAATGCAACGTCGCCAGATCCATCAATTGCGGCACCAGAATCGCTTGCATAATTTCCAATAAAAGCTGAATCAGTGATATTCAATGAGCCATAAAAGCTTATAGCGCCTGCAATTTTCGATGAATTTTCTATAAAATTACAATTTTTTATGGAACCTCCAGTAACTCCAACAGCTCCTCCAAATGATCCATAATAAGAGTTTGTGCCGCTGGAATTTTTTATAAAGTTACAGTCTTTCAATTCCAAAGGACTGTAAGAATCAATTGCACCGCCTGATCCGGCCTGACGAATCGAATTTTCAATAAAGGAGCAATTCTCAATTAAAACAGATCTCCAGCTATATAAAGGCGGCCCCAGAACATAGATTGCGCCGCCTTTGGAAAGGGCCATATTTTTATAAAATATGCAATTCTTAATAGTTGGCGTGCCGTTGACTTCAATTGCACCACCGCGTTCCATTAAACCATCTTTGATTGTAAATCCATCCAGAACTGAATCGGATTTTTCACCTTTTTTGAAAATAAATCCTCTATGATATGAATAATTTACATTACAGTCGATGATGCAATTTTTTGAACCATTTTGAGAACAGACGGTTATTGCCTTGCCTTTAAAGTCAATATCACGGTTACCTGTCCCTGTATAAATGCCATCGGCGACAACGACCCAATCGCCATTATTCGCCTCATCAACAGCGGATTGGATTGTATAGAAACTCAATGGGACAGATAGCAAGCGGCCGACCTGAAGAGTAATATGAACTGATTGAGGACTGCCCGAGGCGTTAGTGGAACTAACCAGCATATCAGCCTGATAATTTCCTATATCGAGCTGATTTGCATCAATTGATATTATCACCTCAGAAGGAACACCAGTGGATGTTCCCTGATTTGCGGATACACTAAGCCATGGACAATTTTCCATAATTTCCCAATTAATTGACCCGCCAGTAGTATTTCTGATTTTAAGGACATGACCTTGCGGTTTTGGACCATCTTTGGCACACCAGAAATTAAACTGGGAATCTGAAATTGCCAGTCTTGAAATTTCTGAATTAAACTCAAATGCTCCCATATCAACAACTGCATTACTATCTGAATCGCCGTCGATAACACGGGGATTACCATCGTAATCTAAAAGAGACAATTCAAACGGTTCAAAACCAGCAGGTGCAGCGTTAGTGCCGGCATCTATGCAGGGAGAACCCGGCAAAAGATGACAATCATTTTCAAATGTAAACATCGGATCAACACTGATGTTTCTCAAGAATGGATATCCTAATGCTAAAATGCTGCGACTATCTGTATATACAAACGTATAAATGCTCGAGCTAGAACCCAAAACTTCATCCCACAGAATGCAATTATATCCTGAAGCGCCGGCAGAAAATGTCTGAGATTTATTGCCAAAAAAAGTGCAATTAACGAAATTTGAAGGACAATGTGCAGAAACTGCGCCTCCATAAGGAGCCTCATTATTTATTATTAAGCAGTTATTTACGTCCATAGAAGCAGAAGATCCGTAAGGAGCAAAGATTCCTCCGCCTTCTCCCGCTTTATTACCAACTATAGAGCATTTTTTTATTGATACAGGGACATTGCCGTCGTAATAACATATACCACCGCCATACTGGTTGTATGCGATCTCAGGATGAAAATTAACTTTATTGTTTTTAATATTACAGCTTTCGATGATAAGCTGTTTTGGATAATAGGTAAAAATGCCGCCGCCCTTTCCATACCCGCCGGCAGTATTATTAATAATTTGGCAATTTCGAATTATTGCTGAGCCTTGATAATTGGTTATTCCGCCACCTGTATAATTAGCTCTATTGTCACTGATTACGCAATAATTTATATCGAGTGTGCTGTAACCAACGTTAACGCCTCCTGCATCAGGTTCAGTTGAACTTATATAATAAAGGGATTTATTTCTGCTGATGATACAATCTTTTATAAATACATTACTATATGAAGCTGTAATACCAGCGGTTCCTTTAACTGAACTACTTGTGTTGTTATCTGTAATCGTTGAATTCTGAATAGTCAATTTTGTTTGACTGCAGCTTATGGCCCGGTTGTTTTGTGATATTAATGAATCAGTAACAGTTACAGTATTTTTGATTGGTGGATTACCGGGATATAATCCTGTGCCTATAAAAGAAATTCCTGTCGTATTATTATTTATGGAACAATTAATAATATCGGCTTTTGAATTTTGACCATAGATACCTGCTGCGTTATTATCAGCAATCGTGCAGCCCTCTAATCTTATATAAGAATTATTATCATATATGGCCATAAAGTTTGAACCATAGAAAGGAGAGGCAGTTCCGCTGGAATTTTTAATAATGCAATTCATAATGATGAGATTGGAATCAATCGCACTTACGGCAGAGCCTGAAAGAGCAGATGAAGTGGCAGGAGCGGGAGATTTTGCATTAATAATTGTAAAACCGGCCAAAACTGAAGCTTCAGCTTTTAAAAACATAAATCCTCGCCCCAATCGCTGGCAATCAATAACTGTCGAATCTACTATGGAAGGATTACATGGGTCGGTGCTTTGAATATTGATGGTTGCTCCTGAGTAACTAATAACTCTGATATCGCGATTACCTGGGCCGGTATAAGTGCCGGGAAGTAAAATTATGGTATCGCCGGAGTTTGAATCATTAACGGCGGCCTGGATTGAATTGTAATCACCTGTGCCGTTGGTATCGACATAAAGAGTCCTGGCATGGCAGAGTGCGGCCGAGAAAGCTACGATAGCCATCAGAACATATCGCATAGTCCTGCTCCTTAAACTTCCCTCAAATTATTAACTATAATATTTTAAACAAAAAAAGGGGTAAATACAAGGGGAAAAGTGATTGCGGATTGTCGATTGCGGATTGCGGATTTGAAAATGAGATTCTTCGCTAACGCTCAGAATGACACGTTAAGAATATCCAATATTAAATAACCAATGTCCAATATTGAAGTAGATTTCTCGACTCCCCTTCGACAAGCTCAGGGTCGCTCGAAATGACAAACGCGGGCAAAATGCCTGCGGCAGGATAATCACGAGCTGAAAGCCTGTGCCGCAATAAATCGCGGGCTGGAACCCGCGACACTCATTGGGGGCCGGTCCAGAGATAGAGCGCCTGAGGGACGGCAGTTTCATAAAGGGTCCGGCGGTCGAATTTAATATTAGTTTTGGATGAGAGAATATCGGCAAACGAGAAAGGCCTTCGGTATTCGACGACCTGGGCATTTTTAATATTGGCCATAGATTTAACCTTTTCGACGGCATCTTTGAGATAGCCGATTTCATCGATGAGCTTTTCTTTAAGGGCTTCATCGGCCCAGTAAATGGAGCCGTCGGCGAGCCGGCGGATTTCAGATTCATCCAGCTGTTTTCGGCCGTCAACGATGACCTTGACGAACCGATTATAGGCGGGGTCGATGATTCTCTGCTGGAGATACTGAAGCTGCTCATCGGTGGGTTTCTGGAAGAGATTGGGCCAGTCTTTTTTGGCGCCGGCCTTGACGGTGACGGGCTGAATGCCGAGTTTTTCCTCAAGAAGCTGCTGGAGGACAAGATACTGCATTATGACCCCGATTGAGCCGGTGATGGTAGTCGGCTCGGCGATAATATGCTCGCAGGCGACTGCGGAATAATAGCCGCCGGAAGCGGCGACGCCCTGCATAAAACCGACCGCCGGTTCATTTGTCTCATTACGGTATTTTTGAATCTCATTGTTAATCTGGTCAGAGCCGGAAATCGTGCCGCCGGGAGAATCTATTTTGATAATCACAGCTTTGACTGCCTTATCATCACGTGCGGTTTTCAATTGCCAGTAAACATCTCGTGCCTGCTGGTTATCGATAATTCCGTTTATGGAGACAATGGCAATTTTTGTAGTCACCGGGCCCTTCTGGATGACCTCTTCAATGAACTTTCTTTCCCCCCTGCCGGAAAACGCTATGACGGCCATTCCCATGAGCATCAGAAAAAGAAAAATATTTGCCATTACAGAAAATGCAGTGATTATGCCCCATAAGATTTTCCAGCCCGAATGAGATTTACGATGATTATGCGGAAGCACAGGAGGCGGCTGCTGAGGGGGAATATAGTTTGGAGGCTGTGGAGGGACATAACCGGGGTTTTGAGGTTCGCTGGGATTTGAGTAATCCATATTTTTCCCTTCTGATTGAGAAATCATCTGTTAAAGTTGAAAACTGCCCGCTTAGAGGTTACAATTATCAGAAATAGTTTGATAATAGCAATAAGAAAATTACTTATTAAACGCATGGGCTGGAAGCCCATGCTGTGAGAAAAAATGGCGGGTGAACTCCGCCCACAATAAAGGATGCTTAATAAGCACGGGGCGGAAGCCCGTGAAGAGGATAAAATGGCGGCGGAGAATAAAGGATTTACTCATCTTCACCTTCACAGCCAGTATTCGCTGCTGGATGGGGCGATAAGCTTCGAGAGACTTTTCGAAAGGTGCAAGGACCTCGGAATGGATTCCGTGGCGGTGACAGACCATGGAAATATGTTCGGGGTGGTGGAATTTTATACAAAGGCAATCGCGGCGGGGATAAAGCCGATAATCGGCATCGAGGCGTATATCGCGCCAAACAGCAGGCATGACCGCAACAAGACATCTATCAGCGATGCGGCATATCATCTGGTGCTGCTGGCGCAAAATGAAACAGGATATAAAAATCTGCTCAAGCTCTCATCAATCGGATATATAGAGGGATTTTATTACAGGCCGCGAATTGACAAAGAAATTCTGACGGAATTAAATGAAGGGCTGATTGCGATGTCGGCGTGTCCCAAGGGTCAGGTGGGTGCCCTGGTATGGAACGGCGAGATAAAGGCGGCACAGTCAATTGCGGAAAGTTATTTAAAAATATTCGGGCCGGAGAGATATTTTATAGAGATACAGAGCCACCAGGGCGATGACCCGAATTATTCAAAATCGCTGATTGAACTGGCAAATAAAATCGGGGCAGGACTGGTCGCGACAAATGATGTACATTTTCTCACAGAAGAAGACCACGAGGCGCATAACTGCCTGTGCGCTATAAGCACGGGCAAAAAGGCGGATGACCCGGACAGGCTGATTTATCCCAAAGACGTGTTTCTTAAAAGCCCGGCCCAGATGCGTGAACTTTTCCCGCAAAATCAAGAGGCATTTGATAATACGCTTAAAATCGCGAAAACATGCAATGTAGAGATTGATTTGAAGAGCAGGCATGCACCGAGATTTAATCCCGATGACGGCCAGACTCCGGAGAAATTTTTAACGAAGCTTTGTTATGATAATGCTGAAAAAATTTACGGCAAACTCGATACAAACGTAAAAGAGCGTCTCGAAAGAGAGCTGCAGGTCATCGAATCGAAGGGGTTCGCCAGCTACTTTTTAATCGTATGGGACTTTTGCAATTACGCTCATAAAAATAATATACCCGTCGGGGCAAGAGGCAGCGCTGTAGGGACATTGGTCGGCTATTGCCTTGGCCTTTGCAATGTTGACCCGCTGAAATACGATTTGCTCTTCGAGCGGTTTATGGACCCGCACCGAAACGAGATGCCCGATATCGATATCGATATGTGCCAGACGAGCCGCGGGCGAATCATCGAATATGTCCGGCAAAAGTATGGACATGTCGCACAGATTATCACGTTCGGGACGATGGGGGCAAAGGCGGTAATCAGGGACATATGCCGGGTGCTTAATGTCCCTTTATCAGAGGCGGACCGGCTGGCAAAGCTTGTGCCTGAAACTTTGAATATGACACTGGATACGGCACTCGAATCCGAGCCGCAGCTCCAGCAGGCATATGAAAAAGACCCGCAGACAAAAAGAGTCATCGATATCAGCAAAAGACTCGAGGGATTGGCACGGCACGCATCGGTTCACGCGGCCGGTATTGTTATTGCCGATGAGTCATTGACTAATTTCGTTCCTTTATATAGGCCTCCCGGGACAGATGATATTGTCACACAATTCGAAGGGCCGATGGTTGAAAAGGTCGGCCTTTTGAAAATGGACTTTTTGGGGCTTAAGACATTAAGCGTTCTGGAAAGAGCGAAGCAGTTAGTCGAGCAGATACACGGCAAAAAGATAGACCTGGAAAAAATAAATCCGGAAGACCCGAAGGTATTTGCCCTTTTTGCGGCGGGAAAAACAAAGGGAATATTCCAGTTCGAATCAGGCGGGATGCAGGAATTACTGATAAAGATGAAACCTGACAGGATTCAGGACCTCATTGCCGCAAATGCGCTTTACCGGCCGGGTCCGATGACGCTTATTCCTGATTACAATGAACGCAAACACGGAGGCAAATGGTCGCTGCCGCACCCGATTATGAAAGAGGTTCTCGATGAGACTTATGGAATTATGGTCTACCAGGAACAGGTGATGCAGATATGCAACCGGCTTGGTGACATTCCTCTTCGTGAGGCATATACGCTGATTAAGGCGATAAGCAAAAAGAAGGCATCGACGATACAGAAAGAAAAGCAGCGTTTTGTAAGCGGGTCTGTCGCAAAGGGACTTAAAAATCAGCAGGCTCAAGATATCTTTGAATTAATCGAACGCTTTGCAGGATACGGATTCAATAAAAGCCACTCTACACGATATGCCTTTATCGCCTATCAAACGGCATATATGAAGGTTTACTGGCCGATAGAATATATGGCGGCACTGCTCACATTTGAAATGGGCAACACCGACAAGGTCGTGGAATATATAAACGAATGCGATAATATGGATATCGAGGTAACCGCGCCGGATATAAATGAAAGCGGTGTCGATTTCACACCATTATACAAAGACAATGCACTCACCGCAGAGCACGCTGAGAGCGCAGAGAAAAAACACAAAAAGAATTCTGCGAGTTCAGAGATTAAAAAAGGAGTGATTCGATTCGGACTGGCGGCAGTTAAGGGAGTAGGAGAGAAAGCTGTTGAGCAAATAATTGCTTCAAGGAATAAAATTGGTAAATTCCAGAGCTTGTTTCATTTCTGCGAAAACGTGGACACCAGGGCCGCGAATAAGCAGGTAATGGAATCGCTGATAAAGGCAGGTGCATTCGACAGATTAGGAGGCAACCGCGCGCAGATGATGGCGGGATTGCCTTCGGCAATGGAGCACGGCGCTGACACCCAGACGGACAAACTTAACGGTCAGATGAGATTTTTCGGACAGGCAACTTCGCCTGATTATTCGCAGGACCATAAGCAGCTGCCGTTTGCGGATCCCTGGCCGGAGCAGATGATGCTGATGTTCGAAAAGGAGGTGCTGGGGTTTTATGTCACCAGTAATCCATTGAGCCATTGTGCCGAGACAATTAATATTTTCTCGAATATCAATACGGCACAGATTGCCGAGACCACGCAGGAAAAAGAAGTGACTATCGGCGGAATGATTACAAAAATCCGTTATAATCTTACGAAGACAGGCAAGAACGCCGGCTCAAAAATGGCAGTATTTACTCTGCTTGACCTTCAGGGACAAGTCGAGGTGGTCTTATTCCCGAATACATTGAATCAATTCGCAAGCCTTGCGGCAAATGATAAAATAATTTTTGTTAAAGGGAAACTCGATTTCAGGAGGGAAAAGCCCAACATTCTTGCGTCTGAATTAATCTCTCTCGATGAGGCAACAGACAAGCTGGCAGGCAAAGTGAGAATCAATCTCGATGCTAATGAAGTGACAAAGGAAAAGGTAGCCGAGATAAAAAGTATCTGTATGCACCACAGGGGTAAATCGGCCGTATACGTCGCAATCAGAACCGATAAAGGCAAAGTTTACGCCTCCGCTGACAGGCAATTATCCGTAAATCCTGATGCTGAATTTTGCAGGAAGATGCGGCATTTAATTGGCCCGGAAAATTTACAGTTAACGCGGTAGAAAATGAATTTAATACCTGAAAATTTAAGTTTAGAAGAAGCGGAAGAATATGTTAAAACTTTAAAAGGTTTGAGTGGAGAGCAAAGTTTTGAAATTAGTAGTCAATTGAGCGATATGAAACGGCAGAGAATTATCGAAGATATAAAAAAGGAACACCCTGAGTTTACAGAAAAGCAGGTTAAGATTGAAACCATCCGAAGATGTTATGGAGAGGACCTTGCCCAAAAAGTTGCTGCATGGAAGGGTTGGAAAGAATGAATAAGAAGAAAAACGGCGGGGTAAATCCCGCCCTACAAAGCAGATTTATTGCCCTTGATGGGCCGGATGGGTGCGGCAAGACTACACAGACGAAGATGCTTGTAGAGTGGCTCACAAAGCAAGGTGTTGACGTGGTCAGCTTTCGAGAGCCGGGGGCGACGGCGATTGGTGAAAAGATAAGGCAGATACTGCTTAATCCTGAGCATATCGCGATGACAACAGCGGCCGAGGTAATGCTATATATGGCGGCAAGGGTGCAGCTTTGGAATGAAAAAATAACCCCGGCTTTGAAGGCAGGTAAATGCGTCATTACTGACCGATGGCTATCGAGCACATGCGCATACCAGGGACACGCGGGGGGATTTGGAATTGAAAAGGTGACAAAAATAGCAGCCGATTGCCTTGAGAAACCATGGCCAGATTTAACAATTATTCTGGATGTCGATTCACAAACTGCAAAGTCGAGGCTTAAAAGCAATCTTGACCGGATGGAACAAAAAGGGGAAGAGTACCACAGTAAAGTTCGTGAAGGATTTTTAAAATTAGCCAAGCAGCAGAAGAATTTCGTAATAACCAATGCCGCAGATGATATTGAAACGGTTCACAAAAAAGTCACAGACACAATTGAAAAATTCGGTGCCAGATAAATGCCGCTGAAAGATATTTTTTGCCAGGAAAAAGCCTTAATAGCCATTCAAAATGCGTTTACCGGTAATAAAGTAGCACACGCGTATATTTTTGCGGGCCCTGATGGAGTGGGGAAATTTACTACAGCCCGGGAATTCGGCAAGCTGCTTTTGTGTAAAAATCCTGTCCTGAAAAATCATTTCGCGGATAGCTGCGGAAGTTGTGAATCCTGCAGATTGTTCGATGCAGGCTCGCATCCGGATTATGAAAAAATTTATAAAGAGCTGCTGAAATACACAAGAGAAGGCAAAGAAAAGGAATCCCCGGTGCAGTTTCCAATCGATGTAGTGCGGGAATTTGTCATTGAAAAAGTCAGCCAAAAACCTTCATTTTCCGCCAGAAGAGTATTTATCCTTACAGAGGCGGAAAAATTAAATAATGAATCACAAAATTGCCTTTTGAAGGTGCTTGAGGAGCCGCCGGCATACTGCTGCATCATTTTGATATGCACAAGACCGGACAAGCTTCTGGCGACAATCAGGTCAAGATGCCAGATTTTGAAGTTCGGCAGGATTGATGAAGAAAAAATAATCGAAAGGTTACAGCAGCCAGAGGCCGGAGAAAAAAAGGGCAGGTATTTCGCACGTCTGGCCGATGGTTCGCTGGGACTGGCCGGCACATACATGCAGCTGGAAACTGCGGGGGCAAACATATATAAAACAAAATCGTTTATCGTAAATGCCCTGGCAGATTACGAATATAAAGACTCGCTCGAACTGGCCGAAAACTTCCAAAAGCCGGCAAAGGAAATTACGGCTATATGGGTAAAGCTTGCCCCTTTAACCAGTAAAAGTGATATAAATCGCAAATCTCTTGGAATTATTTTGCAGATAATAATCAGCGCCTTTCATGATGCAATGATTACTAATGCTGATGATAAGATGCAGATTATTAATTTCGACCAGGCTGAACAAATCAAAAAAATCGCCAGTAAATTCAATACGGAGCAGGCGGCAGAAAAAATAGCTGAATGCTACAAGGCAATTCATTATTTAGAGTCGTCGGTCAATGAAAAGCTTATTTTCGAGCAACTGTTGTTAAATCTGGCCGAAACTGATAAAATCATGCCCGAACTTTAGAAATTGATAATTGATTATTGATAATTGACGATTTCAACATAAACATTTGTCAATGATCAGAGACCAATAATCAATAAATAATAGTCTCTAAGACAAAAGAATAAAATATATGGAAGATACATCGACATCAAAACCTAAATTACCGAGAACGAAAAAATATATGCTCGTTCGATACGGCAGGATGAGAGCACTGGGATTATTCGAACATAATGAGGCGCAGATACCCGGTGTTCCCACAAGAGTTGTAGTAAAGACTGACAAAGGGATGGAGCTGGGAAGCATCGTCGGAAGTGCGGGAGCATACCGGGCAGGCCAGCTCAAATTAGCCGAAGACCAGCTTAGAAAATATTTCGAAGATTCGGAAGTTCCCTTCACGACTGAACCTGCCGGCAGATTCATCAGATACGCTACGGCCGAAGATATAAATGAGGAAAAGCATTTTCAGAAAATTGCGGGTGAAGAGGCGAAGTTCTGCAAGAGGCTGGTCAAGGAAATGAACCTGCCGATGAAAATTGTCGATGCCGAGCACATTCTCGGCGGCGAAAGGATTCTATTCTACTTTATGGCCGATGGCCGCGTCGATTTCAGGGAACTTGTAAGGAAACTGGCGCAGGAATACCAGACCAGAATTGAGATGCGTCAAATCGGGGCACGTGATGAGGCCAAGCTCCTGGGTGACGTCGAAAGCTGCGGCCAGAGATGCTGCTGCATCAGATACCTAAAATCACTTAAACCGGTTAACATGCGCATGGCGAAACTGCAAAAGGCGACGCTGGACCCATCCAAGATTTCCGGTTTTTGCGGAAGGCTCAAGTGCTGTCTGCGTTACGAAGATGATATTTATACGGAACTGAAAAAACGTCTGCCGCCAAGGAATACGCTTGTCAATACGAAATTCGGGAAAGGTAGAATTATTGATTACCAGGTGCTGGCACAGACTGTTCTTGTGGAGCTTGAAAACGGCACAAAGACAAGTGTGCCGAGAAATGAAATTGAAATAATAGGACAAGGCCAGCAGCCAAGACCCGAAAGCCGGCCTGAAATTCCGCAAGAGACAGAAAAAACTGAAATTGCTGAAAATAATAATGCAGCTGAGCAAAATATTAATGATGAATCTACAGATGATGAGCCGCAATCCGAGGAGAATAACACATAAAAGCCGCAAATAAAGGAAGATTATGCCGCGTAAAATCGCAGTTACATCGGCCCTGCCGTATGCAAACACTCCAATCCATATAGGTCATATTGTCGAATACGGCCAGACCGATATATGGGTAAGATTTCAAAAGCTTCGCGGCAATGAGTGTCTTTATTTTTGCGCTGATGACACACATGGGACACCGGTGATGATTAGCGCACGCAATGCCGGGATTAAAGCGGAAGAGTTGATTGAAAAAGTCCATAAAGACCACTTAAAAGACTTCACAGGCTTTTATATCGGTTTCGATAATTACTATTCCACGCATTCACCCGAGAATAAAGAGCTTAGCGAGAGGATTTTTAATGCTCTAAATAAGGCGGGTTCAATTGTAAAAAGAACGATTGAGCAGACATATTGTGAGAACGAGAAGATTTTTCTGCCGGACCGCTATATTAGAGGGACATGTCCGAGGTGCAAGGCACCCGACCAGTACGGTGATTCATGTGAAGTATGCAGCAGCACATACAACCCGACCGAACTTATTGACCCCAGATGCGCTAACTGCGGAAGCAAGCCCGTGCGCAAGGAAAGCGAACATTATTTTTTTAAGCTGATAGATTATGAAAAACGCTTAAAAGATTTCATAGCAGGAGGGTACGTTGCGCAATCTGTAGCAAACAAGCTGGATGAATGGTTCATCGCTGGTTTAAAAGACTGGGACATTACAAGGGACGGGCCGTATTTCGGATTTAAAATACCCGGTGAAGAGGACAAGTATTTTTATGTATGGCTGGATGCCCCTATAGGGTACATGGCTTCAGCGAAAAATTACTGCGATAAAAAAGGACTTGATTTTAATAAACTGTGGAATGGCGCCGAATACGAGCTCTATCATTTTATCGGCAAAGATATTATGTATTTTCATGCGCTGTTTTGGCCCGCCATGCTTATGGGCAGCGGCTTTCGAACTCCCAATAAACTTTTTATACACGGCTTTCTTACTGTCAACGGCCAGAAGATGAGCAAGTCACGCGGGACATCGGTGAAGGCATCGACTTACCTGAAGTATCTCGACCCTGAATTTTTGAGATATTATTACGCCAGCAAACTGACGGCCGCCGTTGAAGACATCGATTTGAACCTCGAAGATTTTATAAATAAAATCAATTCAGACCTTGTGGGAAAGTTTACAAATCTGGCTTCCCGCGCGGCACCAATGCTTAAAAATAAATTAGGCGGCAGGCTTGGAAAACTCGATGATGAAGGAAAAAAACTAATCGACACGATTAGCGCGGCAGGAAATGAGATTATAGAAAATTATGAAAGCTTAAATTACTCGGCCGCAGTAAGAACCGCGACTTCGCTTGCTGACCTTGCTAATCGCTATGTTGAGCAGAATCAGCCCTGGACGACAATTAAAACAGACCCCGAGAAGGCAAGGACAACATTAACGGCGACACTCAATGCTGTCCGGATTTTGACGCTTTATTTAAAACCGATCTTGCCGGAGTTCGCCGAAAAAGTTGAACGCCTGCTAAATATTAATAAACTTACATTTGCTGATATCAATACCAGGCTCGAAGAACATAATATCAATGATTTCGAGCGTCTCTTCGAACGAGTAGATAAAGAAAAGGTGGATGCAATGATTGAAGAAAGTAAAGAATCAGGAAATAATAACAATCAAGCGGCAGCGCCAATCCCTGTAATTACGGCCGAGCCGATTAAGCAGGAATGCACTATTGAGGATTTCGCGAAGATTGACCTGCGAATCGCGCAGGTGGTGAAAGCGGACCGGGTGGAAGGGGCAGATAAGCTTTTGAAGCTTCAATTAGATGTAGGAGGTATACAGAAAAATGTGCTGGCAGGCATTGCACAGGCATATCAGCCTGAAAATCTTATTGGCAAAATTGTCGTATTATTTGCCAATCTCAAGCCAAGGCAGATGCGTTTTGGTTTATCTGAAGGCATGATTCTGGCATCCGGCCCGGGCGGCAAGGAAATATTTTTGCTGACGGCAGACAGCGGCGCAAAACCGGGAGCAAAGGTAAGCTGATAGATGACTGAAAAAAAATCACTCGAAGAAATTTCGGAACTCGACAGCCGGTATAATCCCAAGGCTGTGCGGTTCGTTTATGAAGGCTTGGGTTATACTATAAGAAAATTATGCTCTGGTCAGCCCGGCCATATCACAGGGCAAACTTTGTGCGAGGGCCTTCGCCAGCTTGCAGTTGAAAAATGGGGATTGCTTGCAATGCTTGTTCTTGATACATGGGGCATTAAGGCTACCCGCGATTTCGGCGAAATTGTTTATCTGCTTATCAGGAATAACTGGATGAAGGCACAGCCCACAGATACTATTGACGATTTTAATGCCGTTTTCGAGATGAAAACTGCCTTAAAAGATTGTTTTAAATTCGAGGCCGCCAGGCCGTAAATTGCCCAATTTAACAGTCTTTTGCTTGACAAATTCAAACAATTACCTTAATATAGTAATGTATTTTTTATTTTAGAAGCTGTTTGGAGGACCTAATGCGCCTCGTAGTAAAACAAGGTGAACGGACAATAAACGAATTTCATTTCGATAAAGGCCCGATTTATATCGGCAGGCACACCAATAGCCAGATACTGCTTCCTGATAAGGTCGTATCTCGCCAGCATGCCGTAATTTATAACACAAAGGATGGCCAATGGGTCGTAGAAGACCTGGACAGCGCAAATAAAACATACGTCAACAATAACGAAGTCCGCAAGGCAGATATAAAAGCCGGTGATGTAATCCGCATCTCTGATTTCAGCATTGAAGTTAATTTTGAAACCGCATCAGCGGCACCTGACCCCGGCGAGACAGTTGAATTGGAAGAGCCGCCGATAGGTTTATCTTCCGGGCCGCAAGTCGTTATCAGAAAACTCGGAGCTGAAAAAGCCCCGGCAGTAAGATTTCAGGCAGAACGGGCAACAGATTTTCTGCAGGCAATCGAAGAATTGAAAAGGGCGGACCATATAGACAAGGCGCTGCTTTCAATGCTCGATATTGTTTCCAAACAGCTAAAGACATATCACGCGTGGGGCGCCATGCGTCCAAAGCCCGACGGCCCGATGATTGTGCATGCCGGCAGAAACAGAAGCGGCATGGCAATCGAACAGGCGGACCTCGAATATGGCGATAAAATTGCCGAGGCGCTGAATAAAAAACAATGCATGCTCTTTATATTCACGCGCGATCTCAATCAGCAGAAAGAAACTCAGATTCGCTCAGTTCTTATCGTGCCGCTTCTTTCAACAGTCGGCTGCTTTGGCGTAATTTACGCAAATAATACATTCCGCGATGACCATTATAATCTTGGCGACCTCGATTACCTGATGATGCTCAGCTTACATACCGCATCATTGCTTCCAAAACTTCCTGCCTGATGCATAATGGTCAAACGACAGTTCAGCAGCAAAATTTATTAAAACAATTGTGAGATGTCCTAATCTTTTTCTGGTTGTCCTTTTACAAAAGGATTTATAAATGGACTATCTTTTTTCTTAAAATCTTCATCCCTATCTTTATCGATTTGTCCTTTTACAAAAGGATTAAAAAATCGATTATGTTTTTTCTTAAGATCCCTGTCTTTATCTTCATCTTTATCTTTTTTGCAGTGACAATCCGAAACAAAACCAAAATCGATAAGCTCGATATCGTCATCGATAATCAATCCTATTCCGCGTGCATAAAATTTTGTGCTCTCCTCGCCGGGTTCAAGCGGGGTTGTTTCAAGAATTTCAACGACGTTTTCAAACTCACCCGCCTCTGTCTCAATGGTCAGGTCCATTGCTATATGCTCGGCACGATCCAGGGCGACATCTGGGGCTAACTCCTGGTAATATCTCGAACCGAGCAAAAAGGTCCCGGGCATAATAATTCCCGGCATTGCTCCATCTTCGCCGGCAAGCCAGGCCCCCTCATGGCTAACAATATTTCCGTCCTCATAGATATCCACCTCTTCACCAAAATAGAAAACGTCGTTGGTTCTTTTGCATATCGCAAAAAAGTTTCTTGATACTTCTACAAGCTCATCATTTACCCATTCTCTTTCTTCTACAACCCTGGTTTTAACTTTGCCTATTCCTTCAACATCAATTTTCATTGTTTCGCACAGGACAGTTATCTGGACGCGAACCGTTTCTACTTCATCGCCGCCTTCAAGGATGAGCTGATAGCCGGGAAGCAAAATAAAATAAGGGTTTTCACCCCTGCTGGTAAATCTGCAATCCTCAATGTTGAAATCCGTTGTGAATCCGTCATTGGGCTCCTGAGCGGCGGCGTTTTGTATTAATAATGCAGGTCCGGACAATATCAGCAAAGATATCAAGGCTATACGTGTGATAGGTTGTGTAATCATAAACATTCTCCTTTTTTAATTAAATAGCGCCTCATTTTAAAGACATTCAGGCCCCGACCTGAATAGTGAAATGATTAATGCCTTAGAAAGTAATATCAATAAGCAGATTGCCTATTTAGGTATTCAAAATTGCTAAAGTAGGAATTTGAGTTCATATTTGTCCTAAAAGGACTACATAATTTTTGCCGTAGTATTTTACGCATTTGGGGCAAGTCGTGTAGAAAAAATAAAGTTTCTTCAGCTCTTTCCCTTTGTGGCGAACATAATCGGTCATCTGGTTTATCCATTGGCGGATATTTTTGTATGGGCCTTCGAAGACCTGTGTTAAAAATATCCCTGATATTTTAACCATTTCGGCACCGGACACATCTTTTGATACAGCGATATAAATATCCGCACCCCAGAGCGATTTTTCATCGCTAAGCAGCAGCGGCTCCGACGCCAATGCCCCCGCTTTTGAAATTCTTTCCATATTCCGCACCATCACCTTGCCGAAATTAAGCGGGATATGGAAAAAACTTGTCAAATGATCTTTAATGAATAATTTATCTGTGAATGTTACCTCTTTTTTGTCCCACGGCTCGGGATTGAATCGCGGGCAACAGCCGGTTTCCGAATTTTCGTATAACTTTTCCATTAGACTCTCCTATTAAACTAAACCACAGATTCGCACCGACTATTTAATTAATTTTATTAATTCGGTCAACTTGTCGCCGGCAAGAAAGGCCAGCGATAAAATTGCGATAATCCACATAGCTAATTTTACTTCTTTTATCCTGCCGGAAGCGAGCTTAATTAATACAAAGGAGATAAATCCGAAAGCAAGCCCGGTGCTGATACTGTAACTGAGGGCAATCATCACGATAATGATAAAGGCGGGAAAGGCCTCCTGGATATCGGCAAAATTTATGGAGCGGACTTCCTTCATCATAAACAGACCAACCATAATCAATGCCGGGGCAGTCGCATATTCGGGAACAACTCCGATAAGCGGCACAAAAGCAATCGCAAGCAAAAATAAAAAGCCCGTTATTACTGAAGTTAAACCTGTTCTGCCCCCCTGCTCGATACCGGCCGCTGATTCGATATACGCCGTTGTTGTCGATGTGCCAAATATCGCGCCGGTAATTCCCGCAATCGCATCAATAGCCAATAAACGGTCCAATCCTTTTATTTTGCCATTGCTATCAACCATCTTAGCGTGATGACAGCACGCAACAAGTGTCCCTATGCCGTCGAACAAACTCATAAACATCAGGCTAAAGACGCTGCCGAGCACTCCCCATTTCAATGCGCCGCCAATATCAAGCTGCAAAAAAATCGGCCTTATATCGATACCAAAGGAGACTAAATTGGTTGGTCTATCCACAAAACCAAAGAGAACGGCCAGAAATGTTGAAAGCCCTATGCCTATCAGAAGTGAGCCTTTGATGCCTTTCATTTCAAAAAATAACATCAGCAGCAATCCGGCCAATCCGATAAGTGATTTAATCCCGATTGGTCCGGCTGAGACAAGGGTCGATTCATTTCTAACTATTATGTGGAGATTGACCAGACCTATGAAGGTGATGAAAAGGCCAATGCCTACAGATATGGCCGCGATAATTGCAGGAGGTATGGCTTCAACAAGTTTTTTGCGAAGCCCTATTAAAGTCAATATCAAAAAAAGGACGCCTGAAACAAAGACGGCGCCCAGGGCCGTTTGCCAGCTTACCCCTTTACCAAGGACAAGGGTGTATGTAAAAAAGGCATTGAGTCCCATTCCGGGGGCCATAGCTATAGGGGCTTTGCCGAAAAGCCCTGTCACCATTGTTGAAATTGCCGTAACAATGCATGTCACTGCGACGAGTGCATTTTTATCCATCCCCGTTTTGCTGAGCATATCGGGATTGACAAAGATGATGTAGGCCATCGTTAAAAATGTAGTAATACCTGCAATGACTTCCGTTTTAGCGTTTGTCCCTCTTGCTTTGAGCTCGAAATAATCTGGGCCCATTTATAATCCTTTAATTTAGTTAATTTGATTTTTTGACAGCCATAAGCTCCATCATTTTGCATGTGACCGCAGTTGCATTTTTAATAGCGATATTTTGAAATGTATCGACATCCACATTGGCATTTTCATCAGCGGAGTCGCTGATTGCACGAATGATTAAAAAAGGAATCCCCCATTGATGAGAAACCTGAGCTATGGCCGCACCTTCCATTTCAACGGCATCAGCGTTAAGACGGTTTTGCAGTTCAATTTTCTTTTTAGGGGACATTATAAAGGTATCACCGGTTACAACAATGCCCTTTTTAAAATGCACTTTTGCCTGATTTGCGGCCGCTTTAGCTAAATTAAGTAATTTTTCATCGGCCATAAAAAACACAGGATTTTTTTGGCCTGTTATTCGATTATCGAATCCATTGTTGTCGATTCCTGCATCGGACCAAAAGCCCAAATCGTGCTGGACGGTTTTTTCGGCAATTACGACATCGCCAACCTTCAATTCGGGATTTAGCCCCCCTGCTATGCCGCAGACAATCACCTGGTCGGGTTTAAAATGCTCGATAAGAAGAGCTGTTGTTGCAGCCGCGTTGACCTTGCCGATACCTGTCCAAGTGACAACCACATTTTTGGCGTATAATTTACCTTTAGTAAATGAAATACCGGCAATTGAGCCTTCAGACTTCTTTTCCATTTGCGCCGCAATCGGTTTTATTTCATCACTGAAGGCGCCAAGTATTAGAGTGACATTTTGATGTTTATCCGGATTGATAAGTCCGCAGCGTTCGCTGCAGGAACTAAAAAAAAGCGAACTGGTCAATAAAAACATCAGAGCAGGTACATGTCTACGCATATACTTACCTCCTTAGTTTTTTAAATTTATTTATTATGTTCCTCTTTGCCTGGTGCAGTGTAATTAGCAGCTAAATCATCTAAAACAAGGACCCAGTCATTTCCTCTTGCAGCGCCTCCCGGAGGCGAGAATTCTCTAATGCCGGAATTTTCGAATTCACTAATCATGGTTGATTCGCCGTTTCTGGGGCTAAACCACCATGCCCTGACGGTTTCGCCGCGGATTTTGCCTAAAGCTGCTTTGAACGGCTCTCCATAAGATGAATATATGAAGGCATAATCAGCACCTCTGGCAGCTTCAATATGCCCGGGTCCGCTTGATTGTCCCTGTGCTATTAACGATAAATCAGGAACACGCGCTAAGACAGGGCGAGACTTCATCAGCCGGCGAAGATGTGTCATTTGAAACGCCCCCGGCAAGTCAAGCGTGTCATACCAAAAATGCCTGGCTGATGATATTGGCTCTTTTGTCTTATCGAACATCTGCCAGATATCGTGACAGCCATAAGTCACACCGCAGCCTCCGGCAAAGACACTCCAATAAACTGCCTGCCTTACATCTGCATCGTCAAACCATCCCTGGTTAACATCCCAGTTTACCGGATGGTCCTCGTATCTCGGCTCTCCGTCAAGGCAGGGCTTTGGAGGCAAAAGATTATAATCATGGGCAATAGTGACATAGTTGGGGATATCGCGTTTGCTGTGGCCGGATTGACACATATTAAAATTGAGCCAGTCTTTTTTATGAAACCATTCAGAAGAAGATTGGCCGCCCATTGGATGAAAAGTCATTAAATGATTTTTATCTGTAGATTTTATAGCCTCGGCTAATGCATTCCAAATTGCGTAATTTTTACCTCCGCCGGAGCGGTCGCCACCGATAATCCAGATAATATTTTTTTTATCTTTATAGCGGTTACCAATCCATGCTCCATAAATTTTTGCGTTATTCACATCGAAAATGACAGGGCCGGTTCCCCATTTTTTATCGAGCTTGTCTCCCCAAGTGGGCAATAGACCAATGTAAATACCTTTTTCGGCGGCTTTATCAATAATCCAGTCAACATGGTCCCAGTAATCGTTATCAGGTCCTTCTTTGATATCCGGCTTACGAGGGTCATATTGCTCATTTATCTTTAGCAGGGCAAAATTACCGTAAGCGTTAGGGACTCTCAAGCCGTCAAGCTCCGCTAATGCAACTGCCTGAATAACGGTAAAACCTTTTTGGCGGCGGTTTTCGAGATATTTCTCGGCTTGTTCGCGGTTTAAGCGGTGAAACAGCTCCCAGGCTGTGTCCCCAAGATAAAAAAATGGAGTGCCGTCATTGTGAATTATGTAATGTTTATTTTCTGATAATTTTAAATTTCCATGGCCAAAATCAACTGAAGACCCGGACCACGAACCCTGCCCAGACAAGGCAGGATTATTGATTAGAAAAAGGGCGCATACGATTATTTTAAAAAATCTCTCCAATTCACTGGTCCGGCACATCAGCTTTCTCCTAAAAAGCTGCCGCTAAAAAAACAGTTTAATTATTAATGCGAGCGAGAGGAGTCGAACCTCCACGGGCTTTCACCCACAAGGTCCTAAGCCTTGCGCGTATGCCAGTTCCGCCACGCTCGCTTTTTATAATTCCAAACCACAGATTACACAGATTCCACAGAAAATTATTTCGGTTCGGCTTCTGAATCGCCGTTTATCTTTTCAATGCGTTTTTCAGCATCCTGCAGAATTTTCCTGCAATGTTTAATCAGGGCCATCCCTTTTTCATACTGCTGTAAACAGTCATTTAAGGCGATTTCCCCCTGCTCGATCTTACCGACAATACCAGTCAATTCCTTAATCGCCTGCTCAAAGGTAAGCTTTCCAACATCGCCCGCGATAATTTTTGCCAAACCGTTTTTTATTTCTTCTTTTGCCATTGTTATTCCCAGTTCTTTATAATCTGCTTTATTATTACTTCTTTGTGACCTTGCTTTCAATCAAATTTTCAGCAAGTTCGGTTACAATAGTATCTCCCATCTGCACCTGGCCGGCATTTTTCAAAACTGTCCCGGTTTCTTTTATGGTCGTTATCGAGTAACCGCGCTCCAATACCGCCCTTGGATTAAGGGCTGTGAGGCGATTTTCCATGGCGGCAAGGGACAATCCTGCTCTTGCCAATAATGCCGAAATTGCGGAATTCGCCCTGCTCTTGAAGTCATTAATCTCAATCGTTTTTCTGCCTAAAAGCCGATGAGGCTCTATACGAATTATCTGCTCATAAATTCGCTGAATTTTTTCTTTTCCATCTGCGACTATATTTTTTATTAAGTCCTCGAGATTTCCCCCGATTTCATCGAGCTGCTGCTGACGGTTTCTAACCTGTAAAATTGGATTTTTAAAAGCAGCACTGGCACAAATGGTCTCTAGCCGTGACTGGGCAAGGTCCAGCCGTGAGTTTATATCCCCTCTCAATCGACGTTCGACAACAAGCAATTTCTTCAGGACCTCACGTTTTTCGGGCACTGCGGCAACGCCCGCCTTTGTCGGAGTTGATGCACGTGCATCTGCGACCAAATCAGCTATCGTTATATCTACCTCGTGGCCTACAGCGCTGATGACAGGAATCTTTGAATCATAAATCGCGCGAGCTACGGCCTCTTCATTAAATGCCCATAAGTCTTCAAGTGAACCGCCTCCCCTTCCGACTATCAGGATATCTAATTTGAGCTTGTCATTTCTGCGATTGACATCCCCAATCGCAAAGGCAATCTTTTGGGCAGCACCTTGTCCCTGCACAGGGATAGGATACAAACACAGGGCACACGGCCAGCGGTCAAAGATACTTTTTTTAATATCCTCCAGGGCGGCCCCTGAGTCGCTAGTCAATATGCCGATTCTCTGCGGAAATTTAGGCAAGGGTTTTTTATGCGCCTCATCAAAAAGGCCCTGCTCCTTCAAACGTTCTACCATTTGCTCGAATGCAAGCTGCAGCGCGCCTACGCCTGAAGGCTCCATTCTATCGACATAAAACTGGTATTTTCCCTGTGGTTCATATACATCGATATTTCCTGTGGCCAATATTGCCATGCCGGTTTCCGGTTTGAATTTAATTTTTTTAAAGCTGCTGCACCACATAATGCATTGAATAACAGAGCCTTCATCTTTCAGAGAAAAATAGCAATGACCACTCGAATGCAGCTTCAAATCGCTTATCTGGCCGGTAACAGTAAACCGGCCGGGAAGATTATTGGCCAGTGTCGTTTTTATCAGTATTGTTAACTGAGTGACTGAAAATATTTTTAATTGTCCATTTGCCATAATTTTCGTGATTATATCGTTTTTTGCGCAAAATAAAAGCTGCGGCAACGCACAACCCGCAGCTTTTTAAGATTACAGAAGTTTAAAGTTATTTACGCCGCTTCAGTAATAATCCTCCTAAAGCTTCACTTTCAGTTTTACTCAATCCGCTTGCGATACAGCTTTGTTTCGAGCGGTTTTTGCCAGCAGGTCCAATTAGAGTCGCCCCGGTCTTCTTCAATCAATCTTGTCACCTGGTTCATTTTGGCGTCGAGGTCATCGATATAACAAACCATGAAGGCCTCGGCTGTGGCGGGCAGCTTGGGCGAACCGAACTCATATTTTCCGTGATGTGATAAGATGATATGTCCTAATGAATCGAGAATATTTTCATCTATAGTGACGCCTTTGGCTGCCAGTGCTTCTGCCTTTTTATGAAGCATCATTATTGTTTTTGTAATATGGCCGATGAGCTGGCCGGAATCGGTATATGAAAAAGCGGTATCATAAGTCAGCTCTTCGGTCTTGCCCATATCGTGTATGAAAATACCGGCCAATACCAAATCGCCCTGCACATCGGGATACAAAGGCAAAATCGCGGAGGCAACACGAAGCATATTCCATGTATGTTCCAGAAGGCCGCCGATACAATCATGATGCATTGACATGCCGCCGGGACAAACGCAAAATCTCTTCATCAGCTTCTCATCGGCCAAAAATGCATCGATAATTGCCTTCAATTGTTTATTTTTTATCCCTCCGATAATCCGCTTGATTTCCTGCCACATGGTATCAACATTTTTATCCGTATGGGCGAGAAAATCCTCAATATTTATCTTTTTCGAATCAGCTGCGGTTATATTATTGACCACGATTTGTAAATTATTCTGATATATCTCACTCCTGCCTTTAATTTGAACAAAGCCCGGCTTTGGAATTTCATTATACATCGATTCGCTTGCCTGCCATATACGGCCGTTCAATTGCCCTGTCTTATCGCATAAAAACATTGCGATATATAAATCGCCGCGGCTGGTGCTGCGAAGAATGGGATCTTTAACAAGATAGATATGTTCAATCGTTTCCCCCGGATTTATCTGGTTAATAAACTTATGTTCCATCATTTTCCTTTCAGGATTAAAAATGTTTAATTGGGGCTTTTGAAAACCTGTTATTAACAGTTTGAGATTGCTTTGCTTCGCTCGCAATGACCTTAAAACGCGCAGCTTGTCATTGCGAGGAGCAGCGACGAAGCAATCTGGACTTTTTCAAGAGTCCCAATTAGGTTTTACGTTTTTTTGCATTATTATTCAATCGAAATCTAAGTATTTAACTTATTCAAATACGGCAATTTTGATATTTATCACCAGCTACAAAAATTCTATTAATATTATCATTAATTTTAAGGAGTAAAATTTATGACTGCTACAGGGCTTAGAACATTTGACCAGTCATTAAGCATTACTAAAGAGTGGCTAAAGGATATACAGCAGGAATTAGCTTTGCCGGATATTCAGCAGGCCTTTGTTGTCGCCAGTGCTGTTTTGCATACGCTTCGAGACAGGCTGCCTGTTAATGATGCAGTAGAATTTGCGGCTCAACTGCCGATGTTTTTGCAGGGTTTGTATTATCATGAATGGACCCCGACGGATAAGCCGGAAAAAATCCGTTCAAAAGAAGAATTTTTGAGGATAATCAGTGAAGAAATAATGAACAGATACCCCGCCGAAGATTGCGCAAGGGCCGTTTTTAAGGTGATTCAAAAAAGGATGGGAAACGGCGAGACAGCCGATATAAAAAATATTTTGCCTTCTGAAATCCGTGATTTGTGGCCTGAATGATTTAATAAATAGACAAACTAAAAAGCAGGCATATCTGATGAAGCAGGCTTATACTTAAGTGAATCGCCCCATACACCTAATTGCACTCTGACAATATCTTTCTTACAGGCCGGATGGGTGTAATTTGTCAGATTAGAAGGCAGCCCTCTTAAAGCCGCTAAATCGATAGTCTCGCGACACTGCCATCTCCAGTATTCGCCATGACCATCGGCAAAACCTGTTGTTGTTCCATTTTCATGCATTAAGCCGGGCCAATCAGGATAATTTTCCCACCACGGCTGATTGGCAAGAATCTGCATGGCATCGGGCGTAGTAATTTTTTCTTCGATAAAAACGATTTTCTGAAAAGATTTTTTAATTTCTCCTGCTTTTTTAAAGACCTGCCCTTCATCGGAGAGCCCAGCCGCTGAATTATGCGCATTCATTGAATTAGTCATTACATAAGTCCTGTGCACAAATTGAGGGGCTTCACCGCAGCGATAAAGCTTCGGGTCGGGAGCATATCTAAACATCGCACCCTTTTTTAATTTTTCCACCCTCTCCTGATATGTCAAAGATGTATGCACGCTCATGCCCCAAGAATAATAATTAACACCATCTATAACTCCGATGTTCCAGTCATAACCGGGGTCAGCATCAGAATCGAAAGATTAGCACCAATACGGCTCTTTAACGGTGCTGCCTGCGACGCCGGGGATGGGGGTCTGGCCGCCATTGACTAATTTTCCGTCATTATTTTCATAGTAAGACATCCAGCCGGTGATTAGCTGCTTCATATTGGACATGCAGATAACGCGCTTTGCCGTCCTTCTGGCCTTAGTTAATGCGGGCAGCAAGACGGCCATTAATAGAGCAATTATGGCAATAACTACTAATAACTCAACAAGAGTAAATCCTTGTGTTCTTTTTGTCCTAATAATTCCTCTCCCGGGGGACATTGCAGGTTGCTTGTCAGCGCGTTGTATCTTATCGTTACTCCCCCCATATCGCGTTATGCACCCATCGGCCATCGACATTGCCTTTGCAGCGATCCTGAAAAGTTGTGTATGATGTTGTAACCGTTTGAAGCCTGGCAAATTCTATAGTCGAGGCGCACTCCCACTTATGGTATTCAGCATGGCCATCGGCAAATCCAAAATTAGCGCCATTGCCGTGCATAACATCCGGCCTGTCAGAATCCCAATAGGCGTTTCCGCCTTCGGGCCAGCGGCGATAGGTCAATTCCGCGATCCAATATAGCGTCTGTACCGGGCGTTGCACCTGGGCGCTCACCAGCGCGGCGGTTTCTTGCGCCC